>DATMSY010000139.1:0-12139 GCA_035565135.1 Devosia sp. | reverse complement strand
CGGCCAGAGCGTGCAGCAGCAGTTCGACGAGTTCCAGGTCGAGCGCCTCCAGCACGGCCGAAATGGCCGCCGCCCTTGATGACGCCGCCGCGCTCAACCGCCGGGAAGCGGTGGAACTGGCCGCCAGCATCGGCCGCAAGCTGGCGCTGCACCTGCTTGCCCGCTACCCCACGACTGAACTCGACGCCCTGATCGGGGAATGCATGGCGGGCCTCAATGGCGTGCCGCATCTGGTGGTGCGCTGCCATCCCGACATTGCCGACGCCATCCGCGACATTGCCACCAACCACATGCAGACCTCCGGCTTTTCCGGCCGTCTCGTCGTCATGGGCGACCCCGACCAGCGCCTCAGCGACGGGCGCCTCGAATGGGTCGATGGCGGCCTGGTGCGTGACATCGCCGCCATTTCCGCCGACATCGACAAGGCCATCTCGGCCTATCTCAACGCGCATGCATCCGCTGCTGCCCAGCAGGAGGAGACCGGACATTGACCCCCGATCCCAATGATATCGCCGCACCAGAAGGCATCAGCTTCGAGGAAATGGCCCCGCCCGGCCAGCGCGGCAGTCCCGAGACCTATACCGAACGCAGCGCCGCCGATCTCGAAGCCGTCTTCGACGTCCATGTCCGCATCTCGGTCGTGCTCGGCCGCACCAAGATGCCGGTCAGCCAATTGCTGCGCATCGATACCGGCACCGTCATCGAGCTGGACCGCCAGGTCGGCGAAGCCGTCGAAATCTTCGTCAATGACCGCCTGGTCGCGCGTGGTGAAATCGTTCTGGTCGAAGGCCGGCTCGGCGTCACCATGACCGAAATCATCAAGCCCCAATAGGAGCCCGGAACCATGCGTCTCCTCATTATCGGGGCTCTTGAAGGTCAGCTCAGCACCGCCACCAAGATGGCCATGGATGGCGGCGCCAAGGTGGCCCACGCCCCCTCCATCGAAATCGCCCTGGCCTCCCTGCGCACCGGCCGCGGCGCCGATCTGCTGCTGGTCGATGTCATGTTGGACATTGCCGGACTGATCGCCGGGCTCGAAGCCGAACGCATCGCAATTCCAGTGGTCGCCTGCGGTGTCGAAACCAATGCCGCCGCCGCTGTCAACGCCATCCGCGCCGGCGCCAAGGAATATATCCCGCTGCCGCCCGATGCTGAGCTGATTGCCGCCGTCATCGCCGCAGTCGCCCGCGACAACTCCGAATTCCTCTATCGCGATCCGGCCATGGATCGCGTGGTCAAGATGGCCGAGCAGATCGCCGGCTCCGATGCCTCCATCCTCATTACCGGCGAAAGCGGCACCGGCAAGGAAGTCATCGCCAAGCATGTCCATGCCCGCTCCAAGCGCGCCGGCAAGCCCTTCATCTCGGTCAACTGCGCGGCCATCCCCGAAGCCCTGCTGGAGTCGGAACTCTTCGGCCACGAGAAAGGCGCCTTTACCGGCGCCATCGCCCGCCGCATCGGCAAGTTCGAGGAAGCCTCGGGCGGCACGCTGCTGCTCGACGAAATCAGCGAAATGGACGTCCGCCTCCAGGCCAAGCTGCTGCGCGCCATCCAGGAACGCGTCATCGACCGCGTCGGCGGCACCAAGCCCGTTCCGGTGGATATCCGCATTCTGGCCACCTCCAACCGCAACCTCAATGAGGCTGTGCGCGAAGGCAGCTTCCGCGAAGACCTGCTGTTCCGCCTCAACGTGGTCAATCTCAAGCTCCCTCCTCTGCGCGACCGTCCCGGCGATATCGCGGCACTTTCCGAGCATTTCGTCGCCAAATACGCCAAGGCCAACGGCCTGCCCCCCCGCGCTCTCTCGGCTGAAGCTCGCGAGGCCCTGCTCAAGGCCCCCTGGCCGGGCAATGTGCGTGAACTGGAAAACACCCTCCACCGCGCCGTCTTGCTCTCGTCCGGCGACATTATCGGCCCCGACGCCATCGTCCTGCCCGATGGCATGGGCCTGGCCGAAGCCGCTTCCGCCAGCAGCCTTTCGGCCCAATTGGCGCAGACCGCCCAGACCATGTCGGCCGCCCTGGTCGGCCGCACCGTGGCCGATGTGGAACGCGACCTGATCCTCGACACCCTCGACCACACGCTGGGCAACCGCACCCACGCGGCTAACATATTGGGCATCTCGATCCGCACCCTGCGCAACAAACTCAACCAATATGCCGAGGAAGGTACCAACGTGCCCGAACCCGGCGAGCGCCGCTCGGTGGCTTGATGTTGTTTGGGCGGACCAAAAGGACCGCATCTCCGTCCCTCCCCTCCCCCTTGAGGGGCGGGAGGCGTATACCCAACGCTGGTGATCAAAGCTTATGACCGACCTTCCCACCGGCCGCAGTTCCGCCTTCAAGCTCCCCACCGCCTCTTCCGTCTTCGACCTATTGCGCTCCGGCGATATCGCGCTCGCCACGGGCGTTATGGGGCTGATCTTTATCCTCATCGTGCCGCTGCCGCCCTTGCTGGTGGACGGGCTGCTCGCCATCTCGATTGTCTTTTCGGTGATGATCCTGATGACGGCCCTATTCATCCAGAAGCCGCTGGAATTCTCGTCCTTCCCGACGGTCCTACTCATCGCCACCATGTTGCGGCTGGGCCTGAACCTGGCCACCACGCGCCTGATCTTGTCAGAAGGGCATAATGGCACCGCCGCCGCCGGTCACGTCATCGAGGCCTTCGGCAATTTCATCACCCGCGGCAATTTCGTCATCGGCGCCGTGGTCTTCATCATCCTGGTGATCGTCAATTTCATCGTCATCACCAAGGGTTCCGGCCGCATCGCCGAAGTCGCTGCCCGCTTCAACCTCGATGCCATGCCCGGCAAGCAGATGGCCATCGACGCCGATCTCAGTGCCGGCCTGATCGACGAAGCCAGCGCCAGGCAGCGCCGCGCCGACCTCGAAGGCGAAAGCGCCTTTTTCGGTAACATGGACGGCGCCAGCAAATTCGTGCGCGGCGACGCCATTGCCGGCCTCATCATCACCTTCATCAACGTCTCGGCCGGCATTCTCATCGGCATGATGCAGGAGGGGCTGTCCTTCCAGGAAGCGGGCAATGTCTATACCCTGCTGACCATCGGCGATGGCCTCGTCTCCCAAATCCCCGCGCTGATCGTCTCGACCGCGGCCGGTATCCTGGTTTCCAAGTCCGGCGTCACCGGCTCCGCCGACAAGGCCCTTTCCTCCCAGTTCACTGGCTATCCCAAGGCATTGGGCATGTCGGCCGCCGTCATGGCCTCGCTGGCGCTACTGCCCGGCATGCCTCTCATTCCCTTCCTGGCCCTGGCCGGCGGCGTCGGCTATCTCGCCCTGCGCGCCTCGCGCAGCAATACGGCGCGCAAGGCCGAGGAAAGTCTCAAGGCCGCCACAGCCGCCACCCAGCCGGGCGGCACCAGTGCCCCCACCAGCGAAGCCCCGATTTCCGACAGCCTCAAGATCGACGAACTCAAGCTGGAGTTGGGCTATGGCCTTTTGAGCCTGGTCAAAGAGGACGAGACCGGCTCGGACCGACTGACCGAACAGATCAAGGCGCTGCGCCGGCAGCTGGCGACCGAGCTGGGCTTTGTCATGCCCCCGGTCCGCATTCTCGACAACATGCAACTCGAGCCCAACGACTACAAAGTCCGCATCAAGGAAGTCGAAGCCGGCCACGGTCAGATTTTCGCCAATCAGCTCATGGTCATGGACCCCATGGGCAATACGATCGACCTGCCCGGTCACCACACGACCGAACCGACCTTCGGCCTGCCCGCCACCTGGATCGAACCGGCCCTGCGCGACGAGGCCGAACTGCGCGGCCTTTCCATTATCGACCCTTCGACCGTCATCTCCACGCATCTGACCGAAGTGCTCAAGGCCAATGTCGCGGACCTGCTCAACTACGCCAATGTGCAGTCCCTGCTGTCGGGCCTGCCCAAGGAGCAGCAGAAACTGGTGGAGGACATCGTCCCCGGACTCATCTCGGTCTCGGGCGTCCAGCGTGTCCTGCAGACCCTCCTCACCGAGCGCATCTCGATCCGCGATCTCTCGACCATTCTCGAAGGCATCGCCGAAATCGCCGGCCCCGGCCGCTCGACGCAGATGATTGCCGAGCATGTCCGCAGCCGCCTCGCCCGTCAGATCTGCGCCGCCAATCTGGGTCCGGATGGCAATTTGCCACTGCTGACGCTTTCCCCACAATGGGAACGCGACTTTGCCGAAGCCATGGTGGGCGATGGCGACAATAGGCATCTGGCCATGGCGCCCTCGCGCCTGCAGCAATTCATCGCCGCCATTCAGCAGGGCTATGAGCGCGCCGCCCAGATGGGCGAATTGCCCGTACTCATCACCTCACCCTCCATCCGCCCCCATGTCCGCTCCATCATCGAGCGCTTCCGACCGCAAACCGTGGTCATGAGCCAGAACGAAGTCCATCCCCGCATCCGCCTCAAGACGGTGGGGAGCATCTGATTGGGTAAGGTTTTCCTCGAGGGCTATCTAGAGGTTCCGCCCGACCGGGTCGCAGCGGTGCAACAGGCTTTGCCCGCGCACATCGAGTTGACCCGCGCCGAACCGGGCTGCCTCACTTTCTCCGTCACCCAGAGCCCGGAAGAACCGAGCCGTTTCCTCGTCTCGGAAACCTTCACCGACCAATCTGCCTTCGAAGCCCATCAACAGCGCATGCAGTCCTCCAACTGGGCCCGCGTCACCGCCGGCCTCGTGCGGCACTATTCAATCCGCACCGAATAGCGGCTCTATTGCAGGATATGCCCCGGCGGCAGCGGCGGCACCGGAATATCCTCATCACGCTTGGAGATATCCGCCTCGTCCTCGCGGGCTAGTTCATCTTCGGCCTGGTGCCAGAATTCCTGGTCTCGTCCCTCGGGCCAGCCGGCCTTTTCCCAAAGCAGATAAGCCCGGTGACGAATTCGTCCTTCATCCCATCCGATCATTTTTTCTCTCCCCGCTATAGTTTGCCTTTCAGGGATTAGAACGCTCCGCGGGACCACCGGTTGCCGAGCAGCGGAACTATCGACACCCACCGTCATTGCCTCTGCAACGGAGTAGCCATCATGTACAAGCCAGCCGGCCACAATAGCCTTTCGCCCTACCTCATCGTCAGCGACGCAGACCCCGTGCTCGACTTCATCAAGGCAGTTTTCGGCGTGGAACCGACGCTCGAGCATCGCGACGACAGCGGCGCCCTGAGCCATGTCGAATTCAAGATCGATGACACTATCCTGATGCTCGGCCAGGCGCCCGGCGCTACCAGCCAGGCCCATATCCACGTCTACGTGCCCGATGTCGACCAGAGCTTCGAACTGGCCAAGGAGGCCGGCGGCAAGGTCGTGCAGGAGCCCATGCAAAAAGCCGATCCCGACCGCCGCTGTGGCATAGCCGACCCCTCCGGCACCACCTGGTGGCTGGCCACCACGCAGGGCTTCAACAACGCCTGACTACCGCTCCGTCAGCGCCAATCGCGCGCCCAGTAGCACGAATGCCCCGGCAAACGTACGGCGCATCCAGACCATTATGGCCGGCCGGTTGATCACATGCCCGCGGATCGCCGCGGCAAAGAGCCCATAGAGCACAAAGACCACGAAGGTCATGCCCATGAACACCGCGCTAAGCTCAAGCATGCGCGGCAGGGCATCGGGCGCGCTGGCCGGCACGAATGGCGGCAGGAAGGCAAAGAAGAAGATCGAGAGCTTGGGATTGAGGATATTGATCACGAAGCTTTCCGCGATCACCTTGCGCACCGATTTCGGGCTCGCATCCTGATTAACGCTCAGCGTTCCGGTCTCGCGCAGCGTGGCCCAGGCCATGTAAAGCAGATAAGCGACGCCGAGATATCTGATGATCTCGAAGGCCAGCGCGCTCGTATGCAGGATTGCCGCCAGCCCGGTAATCGCGGCCAGCATATGGGGCACGATGCCCAGCGTACAGGCAAACGCGGCCACTATGCTCGCCCCGCCACCCCGGCTCAGGCCCGCCGCGATCGTGTAAAGCGCTCCCGCCCCCGGCGAGACGACCACGATCAGGCTCGTGATCAGAAATTCGATACTCATATCCCCTCCGGCGTTTTACGCGATCATGCTCCCAATCGGTCCCCTCGCGCCAGTCCGAAGCACACCATTCTCCCCACGGAACATCAGCCCGCTTCGTGCATTATCCGCTCGGCAAGCCAGGGGCCGTCATGAAGCTTTTCGTCTGCGACCATTGCGGCAACACCGTCTACTTCGAAAATGCGGTGTGCGAACGCTGCGGCCACGAACTGGGTTATATCCCCGATCGCAACGCCCTGGTCTCGCTGATCCCCAACAACGGCCAATGGTCGACGCCCGCCTTTCCGGGCGAAGCCTATATTTTCTGCGACAATGCCCGTCATGGTGCCTGCAACTGGCTGGTCCCTGCCACACCCGGCGGCGACATCTATTGCGCCGCCTGCCGACACAACGACACCATTCCCGCGCTGGCCGACCCGCTCAACCTCAGCCGCTGGCAAATCATCGAACGGGCCAAGAAACGCCTGTTCTATTCCCTGCTGCGCCTGCAGCTTCCGCTCCACACCAGGGGCGAAGACCCCGCACACGGCCTCTCCTTCCGCTTCCTGGCCGATATGCCGGTCGAAGCCACGCCGGTTTTGACCGGGCACGATAGCGGCATCATCACCATCGCCCTGGCCGAGGCCGATGACGCCGAACGCGAAAGCCGCCGCACCGCCATGGGCGAGCCCTATCGTACCCTGCTCGGCCATTTCCGCCACGAAATCGGCCACCATTATTGGGACCTGCTGGTTGCCGATACGCCGGCCCTGCCCCGCTTCCGCGCCTTTTTCGGCGACGAAACCGCCGACTATGCCCAGCGCCTTGCCGCCTATTACGCCAATGGCGCGCCCACGGGCTGGCCACAAACCCATATCAGCGCCTATGCCACCGCCCATCCCTGGGAGGATTTCGCCGAAACCTTCGCCCATTACCTGCACATCACCGATACGGTCGAGATGGCCGCCGCCTTCGGCGTCCATGCCCGCCCCCCGACGGGGGACACAAATCTCGCCGTCCGCGTCGATTTCGATCCCTATGCCGCCCCCGAGCTGGAGACCATCGTCGACAATTGGGTTCCCCTGGCCGCCATGCTCAACAATCTCAACCGGGCCATGGGCCACCCCGACGCCTATCCCTTCATCCTCACCCCGCAGGTCATCGACAAACTGGGCTTCGTGCATGCCCTGGTACATGGCCGGATAGGGTAGCCTGGGGAACGACAAAATCCGCTTCCCGCCGCTGCGGGCGCTCGGCTATGGTCCGGCCATGTCAGCCATCACCATCCTCACCGTCCCGCCCTTTTCCACGCTCTGCAACGCCGCCTTTGCGCTGCGCCGCGAGGTTTTCGTCTGGGAGCAGAAAGTCCCCGAAAACGAGGAAAACGACGCCGACGACCTGACGGCCACCCATTTCGTCGCCGTCACCGAGGGGGAAGTGGTGGGCACGCTGCGCCTGCTGCATAGGCCCGAGCATATCAAGATCGGCCGCGTCGCCGTGCGTGCCGCCTTTCGCGGCTGGGGCGTCGCAAAGCTCATGATGGTCGCGGCCATGGACCATGCCCGGGCCCAGGGGCACGAACGCTTCTACCTCACCGCCCAATCCGACAAGCTGGGTTTTTACGAAAAGCTCGGCTTTGCCGCCTTCGGCCCCGAATTCCAGGATGGCGGCATGCCACACCGCGCCATGCGCACCTATGACCGCGAAACGGCCGTGCTCACCTGAGCGCAATTGCACCCGGCCCGTTAACCAGTTAGCAACCCATTAAGCCTGCCGCATTGTCCTGCGTGCCCCGTCATCGCCCTTGCGCTATTGTCGGCGATGTCGGGAGTACCGCGCGCCAAACCGGCGCCAGCGCCCTCCAAGAACGAAAAACCGCCCAGGGAGGCGGAGAAGGCCGGCCTCGCTTGAGAGTCGGCCTTTTCAATTCGTTCCTGCAAAAACCCGAAAATCCTTTCGGAACGTCTCACGCCGTCGTGACGTTGACCCCTGCATAATGGGCCGCACGGTGCGCCACCTGGTAAGTTTTGCACCGCACGGCCCTGTTCACCGAACCGATGAACCTAAGGAGCCTACAATGATCCGCACCCTGTTGACCACTTCGGCCATCGCGCTGCTGCTTGCCGCGCCTGCCCTGGCCCAGGAAACGCCGGCCCCTGCGCCAGAGGCCCCGGCCACTACTGAAGCTCCGGCCACGCCCGCAGCCCCGGCTGCTCCCGCGCCTGAAGCGCCCGCTCCTGCCGACGCCGTCGATACCGGCGCGGCCCAGACCACCGATGTCAACGAGCCCTGGGACATGTCCGCCGGCTATACTGCAGCCGATACTGACAATCTGGGTACCCGCCTGATCGGCCAGCCCGTCTATTCGGCGGCTGGTGATGAAGGCGAGGAAATCGGCAATATCTCCGACATCGTCTTTGACGAACGCGGCCAGATTACCGCCGTGGTGATCGGCGTTGGCGGGTTCCTCGGCATTGGCGAAAAAGCCGTGGCCGTCGATTTCAACTCGCTCGAATTTACCCTGGCGGCCGATAATACCGAACGCTGGGTCCTGCCCACCACCGCCGACGCCCTGACCGCGGCCCCTGATTTCGTCTGGGCCGAGGATGAACCGGTTGATGGCGCTGCGCCCGCCGATGGTGCGGCCCCTGCTCCGGCCGGTGGTGATGCCATGGCGCCTGCGCCGGCAACCAACTGACCCTTCGGGAATTGTGAGAAGCGAGGGCCGGCCTTCGGGTCGGCCCTTTGACGTTCGAGCCAAGGATAATTCATGCGCCACATCCTCATTGCCCCCGCCCTTGCCCTGCTGCTGACCCTCCCCGCCACCGCGCAGGACGCCGCGCCCGCACCAGCCACCACCGCCCCCAGCGAACTCGAGCAAAGCGGCCTCACCCCGCCTACCGTGCTCTCGCAAGGCTATGCCGCCGACGATCAGGACGTGCTGGTTACCAAGCTTTTGGGGCAGAAAGTCTATTCCTCGGTGGCCGACAACGCCCGCGAGATCGGCACCATCAACAATATGGTGATCACCTCCGGCATGGGCATTTCCGCCGTGGTCATCGCCGTTGGTGGCTTTCTCGGCGTCGGCGAAAAGGATGTCGCAGTCGATTTCGCCGAACTGACCTGGGCCGAACGCGACGACGGCACGCGCCGCTGGGTGCTCGAAACCACCCAGGAGGAATTGGCTGAAGCCCCCGCCTTCATCTGGACTGACAGCGAAGAATCCACCGGCAAGCCCGCCCTCACCACCCAGCAGGAACAGAACCAGCTGGTGGATGGCAATCCCAACGCCACCCCGCTCGATCCCTCCTTGACCACCGACCAGCCCGAACGCCCCGTCATCACCACGACGCCCGACCGCTCCGGCATGACCAATGTCAACCAGGCCGATCTCAGCGCCGACGACTTGCGCGGTATTCCCGTCTATGGCCGCGACGACGAGCAAATCGGCACCATCAGTGATGTCGTTCTCACCCCCCAGGGCAATTCCGATGCCCTCATCATCGATGTCGGCGGCTTTTTGGGCCTGGGCGCCAAGCCCGTGGCAGTCGCCTTCGAAAACCTCACCTTCTCGTCCGACACCAATGGTCAGCGCTATCTGTTCCTCAATACCTCGCGCGAACAGCTCGAAACCCAGCCCGAATACGACCCGCAAACCTACGAGACCGAACGCAATAGCCAGCGCATGGTGGTCACGCCCTAACCCCGACGGGCGAATCTGGATTATGGTGCGGCCATGCTGCGCTACATCCTCATCGCCCTCGCCTTGCTTATCAGCGTGACGCCCGCCCTGGCGGCGCCGCTCCGCCTCATAGTCGATGCCGCCAGGATCATCACCGATCCCCTGTCCGGCTTCGACCAGCTTCAGATCGATCTCTCCCCGGCCAGCCAGCAGGACCTGGCGACCTTCACCGCCGCCCATGTGGGCAAGGTGGTCGACGTCACCATTGACGGCAAAATCATCACCTCGCCGGTGATCCAGACCGTGATCACCGGCCCCTCGCTCATGCTCAGCGGCAATTTTTCCGGTGCCGAACTGCAAAGCCTCGCCGCCAGCCTCACCGCCCACGACGCCATCGTCGAAGTGAAACCCGCCAAGCACAAGCGCTAGGAACATTCGACCCTACGCCGCCCCACCTTCCAAAGCGCGCTGCACCGCCACGGCGATCTGACTCGGATGCTCGGTACCCACCACCAGCATGTCCCCTTCCGCGCGATAGATACCGAACCTCTTGCGGAATTTAGGGATTTCGGTCTCGCGCCGTAGCCCAAAGCCCCGCGTCAATTGCCGCTCCACCACAATCGCTGTCGCCGCCTCGATATCGAGCGACGGCAGCAGCGTCACGCTATAGCCGGTGCCAACCAATTGACGGGACACATTATGGTCGTCCGTTCCCGGCTCGGCTGCCAAAAATCCCGACGCGGTAACCAGCACGCTCGGCCGCTCGAACTGGCTTACCAGGTTACCGGCCAGCGCCAGATTCTCGGCCCGATAACGCTCATAGCCATGAGCGCTGATAAAGCCGCCGATCTCGCCAATCCTGGCGCAAAATTCCAGATCGAGATCGATAAGCGGCCACCCAAACTGCCGCGACAGTTCCCGCCCGAGGCTGGATTTCCCAACACCGCCCGGTCCAAGCAGAAAAAGACTCTCCCCCGCCCGCCACGGCCGGCGGACTTCGATATGCATGCGCGACGAATCCATACCGCCATTCCAAGGCACGCCGACGCCGCGGTCAATATCGCCCCGCTCGCGCCCATCTGCTAACCTCATGCCATGAAAAATCGCGATCTCATCGAACAGGCTGCCCAATTGCTCAAGCCGCATCGGACGCCAGCCGGACGGCTCTTCGGCGATGTTGGCGCCATGGTCGTCTCCGCCACGGGAAAACTCTATCCCGGCGTGTGCGTTGATACCCCCAGTTGGGGCCTATGCGCCGAGCGAAGTGCCCTGGCGACCATGGTCACCCATGGCGAATACCGGATCAGCAAGGTCGTCGCCGTCTGGCGCAACGACGAAAACGGCCAACTCCATGTCCTGCCACCCTGCGGCACCTGCCGCGAATTTATGCGCCAACTCGACGACGCCAATCTCGACGCCGAAATCATCCTCGACACCGATCGAACTGCAACTTTGCGCGACCTAATTCCGGAACACAGATGGCCCAAGCCGCTGGAACTCTGAGGTCCGCGCGTCGTCTCTCGTCACCCCAACGGCGCGCAAAAAAGGCCCACTTGCGCGGGCCTTCAAAAATCTCTGATCGTGTCGACTAGTTGCGGAACCGCAACCGGCCGATTTCGTCATATTCGGCCTGCTCCACCTTGAGCTGTTCGGCGGCTTCCCGCTGGTGTTCCCGCTGGTCGAGCAGTTCCACCTTCTTGAGATCCTCGAGCGCTTCGGCCAGCGCATCCTGGGCGGTTTCCAGCTTGGCGCGCATGTCGGTGGCCGAAGCCAGGAGGTTATCCCGCCGGGCAAGAGCCGCCTTGGCGAAAGTCGAATAGGCAAAATGAGCCACGTCCGAAATGCCGGTCTTGGTCTGCTCGATTTCGATCTGCTGGTCGAGTTCACCGGCCATGCGCTCGAAGTCGTTGACCATCATCTCGATCTGGCTGACCTGGCGGCGTTTTTCGTCCACCTGGAACTTCTTGAGCCGGATGAGGCTCTCGCTGCGCGATTTCAAGACCTGTACTCCTTACACATCAAGTCAGTTCCGGGGCCAATACACCGCCCCTTCAGACCGCCGCACCCGCTTCGGCAACAATGGCTTCGAGCATCTTGTAGCCCTCGGCAATTGTCGTCGTCTCTTCCCGGCTCTGGCCCAGAAAGGCCTCCAGCGCCGGATAGAGCGCGATTGCGCGGTCCACTTTCGGATCTGACCCTTTCCGGTAAGCCCCCAGCCGGATCAGCTCCTCCATGTCCGAAAAAATGGACATGAATTCCCGCGCCTTGGCCAGGACCGGCCGCATATCGGCCGGTACGCACCCTGGCATGGTGCGCGAGATGGACCGGAGCACGTTGACTGCCGGGTAACGACCCCGTTCGGCAATCCCGCGCTCCATCACGATGTGCCCATCCAGAATACCGCGAACGGCGTCCGCAATGGGCTCATTGTGATCATCACCTTC
>DATMSY010000138.1:0-6733 GCA_035565135.1 Devosia sp. | reverse complement strand
TCCAGCATCAGGTCCAGCGTGTGCTGGGCGCGGCGCAGGGCGGAGGTGTAATAGAGATCGGGCACGATGCCCTTGGCCTTGAGCGCCTTGCCGGTGGCGCGGGCTTCGCCAATGCCCTTTTCGGTCAGGTCCGGATTGCGCCAGCCGGTAAAGAGGTTCTTGAGGTTCCACTCGCTTTCGCCGTGGCGCACGAGGATCAAAGTGCCGGTCATATGGAAACTATCCTTGTTCAGTCGGTAAGGCCGAGCACGTCGACCATGGAATAAAGGCCCGGCTTTTGCCCATGGGCCCAGAGCACGGCGCGGGCGGCGCCATTGGCATAGATCGTGCGGTCCTCGGCCTTGTGATTGAGCTCGATGCGCTCGGAGGGGCCGGCCAGGATCACCATGTGATCGCCGATCACCGTGCCGCCGCGCAGGGCGGTGAAGCCAATGGTGCCGGGCTCGCGCGCGCCGGTATGGCCATCCCTACCGCTGACCTTCTTGTCCTTAAGCAGGACATTGCGGCCCGCCGCTGCCGCCTCGCCCAGCATGAGCGCGGTGCCCGAGGGGGCATCGACCTTTTTGGCGTGGTGCATTTCAAAGATTTCGACGTCGTAATCGGCCAAGGCCGCGGCGGCCTGGCGCACCAGATTGGCCAGCACCACCATGCCCATGGAGAAATTGCCCGACTTGACGATGCGCGCGCCGGCCGCGCCAGCGGCGGCAATCGCCGCGTCGTCAGCCTCCGAGCAGCCCGTCGTGCCGATGATGTGAACGAGCCCCCGCGCCGCGGCCTTTTGGGCCAAAGCCACGCTGGCGCCGGGCGCGGTGAAATCAATGATGGCATCGGCGCCATCAAGCACCGCATCGATATCGTCGGTAATCAAAACACCCAGCACGTCCCCGCCCGAGAGCGTGCCGGCGTCCTTGCCGATCGACGCCGAACCGGACCGGTCGATGGCGGCATGCAGCATGAGATCGGGGTGATTGGCGATGGCTTTGATGTTGGCCGCCCCCATGCGTCCGCCAGCACCCGCCACGATCACCTTGAGCTGCGTCATCATCCATCTCCGCAAAGTCACCCCGGCTATAGCAGCGGCGCGCGAAAACGCCAACACCGCTACCGGAACACATTGGGCGTGTTAGTGTTGGCCAAGCAGCAGACCAAATCAGGACGCGACATGACCATCACCAACGCCCTGGCCGGCATTGCCGTGGAAGACATAGCGGACGCCATCGATTTCTACGAACGGCTCTTCGGCCGCAAGCCGGATGCCCGCCCCATGGCCGACATAGCCGAATGGAAAACCCCCGGCGGCGGCTGGATTCAGGTCTTCACCGACGCCGACCGCGCCGGCGCCTCGGCACTGACCCTGGTGGTCGATGATATTGCCGAGGAATTGGGGCGCCTCGGCCTCCATGGCATCGTGCCGGTGGCCAAAGCCTTTGGAGATTTTTTCAAGACCGCCAAATTCCGCGACCCTGACGGCAACCAGATCGTGCTGAGCCAGCCACAACCGGGGACGTATTGAGGGGGCATGCGCTCGGCTAGCACCAAACGCCCGTCCCCCACGGTGTCATTCCCGCGAAAGCGGGAACCTCCGTTTTCTTCTCGACTCTGTTAAACAGGGGTCCCCGCTTTCGCGGGGATGACACGGTGTGAGTGGCAAGAACGTGGGAAGTTCTCGCTCAAACCCTTCTCAACTGCACTTCCTCGATCAAATGATCCCGCCCCTTCTTGAGCACGAGATCAGCCCGCCCTCTGGTAGGCAGCACATTCTCGATCAAATTGGGCAGGTTGATCGTGCGCCAGATCATGCTGCCGAATTTGGCGGCCTCGTCCTCGCTCATTTCGGCGATGCGGCGGAAATAGGAGGTCGGGTCCTGGAACGCGGTTTCGCGCAGGCGGAAGAAGCGCTCGAGATACCAGCCTTCCAGCTCGTCGGTATCGGCGTCGATATAGATCGAGAAATCGAGAAAGTCGGACGCAAAGACGATGGGCTTGCCGTTCTTGGGCAATTCGCCCGGCTGCAGGATATTAAGCCCCTCGACGATCAGAATATCGGGCCGGTCGACCACGACCTCTCCGCCGGGGACCACGTCATAGACCAGGTGCGAATAGACCGGGGCTTTGACATTGGCCTTGCCCGATTTGATATCGGCGAGGAAAGCCACGAAGCGCCCGCGATCATAGCTCTCGGGAAACCCCTTGCGCTCCATGATGCCGCGCTCGGCCAGCACCGCATTGGGATGCAAGAAGCCGTCCGTGGTGATGAGATCGACCTTGGGACTGGCCGGCCAGCGCTGCAGCAGGGCCTGCAGAATACGCGCCGTAGTGGATTTGCCCACCGCGACCGAGCCGGCCACCCCGATGATGAAGGGCACCTTGTGGTCGGGGGTTTCGAGGAACCGCGCCGAGACGTTATGCAGCCCCTGGATCGCCTCGACATAGAAGGAGAGCAGGCGCGTCAGCGGCAGATAGACTTCCTCGGCCTCTTCGAGCGAGATCGGATCGGACAGCGTGCGCAGCCGGGCGACATCCTCGCGGGTCAGCGTCATCGGCTCGTCGGCGCGCAGGGCCGACCATTCCGCCTTGGTGAAATGGTGGTAGGGATTGAGGGCCTTGCGCTTGCTCATTCAGGCATTGTCCTTGCGGCCGGCCTTTTCAGCCAGGCCCGATTGCGCCGTGCGGGCATCGAGTTCGGCCATCACATCGTCCAGCGCCACGCCCGAGGCGCGCAACAGGACCAGGAGGTGATAGAGCACGTCGGCGGCTTCCTTGGTCAGCTCCGGCTTGTCC
This sequence comes from Devosia sp., assembly GCA_035565135.1. Taxonomy (GTDB): domain Bacteria; phylum Pseudomonadota; class Alphaproteobacteria; order Rhizobiales; family Devosiaceae; genus Devosia. Next base: position 3,952 of record DATMSY010000138.1, on the reverse strand, counting down.
CGGCTGACCGCGGCGATCACCGCTTCGGTGGCTTCCTCGCCCAGCTTCTGCGCGCATTTTTCGACGCCGCGGGCAAGCAGCTTGGCCGTATAGCTTTCATCGGGCGAAGCCGTCGCGCGCAAAGCCAGGCGCTGGTCGAGAGTTTGAAGAGTCATGGCCATCAATGGCACTCCAGTGTCGCTTACGCCGCCCGATCCATCCGCACATCCACGCCATGCTCGCGCAGATAGCGCTTGGCCTGGGGAATGGTGAAGGTGCCGAAATGGAAGATCGAGGCGGCCAGCACCGCGCTGGCATGGCCTTCTTTCACCCCATCGACGAGATCCTGCAGGCTCCCGACGCCCCCCGAGGCAATCACCGGCACTTCCACCGCATCGGCAATGGCCCGGGTCAGCGCCAGGTCGAACCCCGATTTGGTGCCGTCGCGATCCATCGAGGTCACCAAAAGTTCGCCCGCCCCGCGTTCGACCATGCGCACGGCAAATTCTACCGCATCGAGCCCGGTCGGCTTGCGCCCGCCATGGGTGAAGATTTCCCATTCCGAACGGTTGTCGCCACCAATACGCTGATCAAGCCGCTGCTTGGCATCGACCGACACCACGATGCATTGATTGCCGAATTTGTCCGCCGCCCGCGCGATGAAATCGGGATCGCTGACCGCTGCCGAATTGATGGCGACCTTGTCGGCCCCGGCCAACAGGAGCTTCCTGATATCCTCGATGGATCGTACGCCACCGCCCACCGTCACCGGCATGAAGCAATGTTCGGCGGTGCGCGCCACCACGTCGAAAATCGTGTCGCGGCCTTCATGGCTCGCCGTGATGTCGAGAAAGGTCAATTCGTCCGCGCCCGCCGCATCATAGGCAATGGCCGCCGCCACCGGATCGCCGGCATCCTTGAGATCGACGAATTGCACGCCCTTGACCACGCGGCCGCCCATCACGTCGAGGCAGGGGATCAAACGAGTTTTCAGAGTCATGCTACCGCCTTCAGAAGCGCCAATGCTTCACGTGAATCAATCCGCCCGTCATAGAGCGCGCGGCCGGAAATGGCGCCTTCCAGCACGGCATAATCGGGCTGGGTCATGCGCTCGATATCGGCCATGGAGGCGAGGCCGCCCGAGGCGATCACCGGAATGGAGGTGGCCCGCGCCAGCTCCAGCGTCGAATCCCAATTGATCCCGGCCAACACGCCGTCACGGTCGATATCGGTATAGATGATGGCCGCAACCCCAGCGCCTTCAAAGCGCTTGGCCAGCTCGATGACGCTGAGTTCAGACGTCTCCGCCCAGCCCTCAACCGCCACCATGCCACCCCGGGCATCGATGCCGACAGCGACCTGCCCGGGCCATTTGGTGGCCGCCTCTTTCACCAAAGCCGGATCGCGCACCGCCACCGTGCCCAGGATCACCCGCGCCAAGCCCTTATCCAGCCAGCTTTCGATATGCCCGAGATTGCGAATACCGCCGCCCAGCTGGACCGGGAATTTTACGCCTTTGAGAATGGCCTCCACCGCCCCGCCGTTGACGCTCGCGCCGGCAAAGGCGCCGTTGAGATCGACGACGTGCAGATATTGAAACCCCTGATCCTCAAAGCTCTTGGCCTGCGCCGCCGGATCGTCATTGAACACGGTGGCCTGGTTCATGTCGCCCAGCTTGAGGCGCACGCATTGCCCATCCTTGAGGTCAATGGCTGGAAAGAGGATCATGGCGCCCACCGCAAAAAGTTCTCGATCAGTCTGAGGCCCAGCGCCTGGCTTTTTTCCGGGTGGAACTGGGTGCCGAAAATATTGTCCCGCGCGACGCAGGCGGTGACTGGCCCGCCATAATCGGCGGTGGCGATCAACGTCTCGGCAGCATCCGTCACCAAATGATAGGAATGCACGAAATAGGCGTGCAGCCCATCAGGCCCGGTGGGAATGCCGGCGAGCAAAGCATGGGGCCGCAATACGTCGATAGTGTTCCAACCCATATGCGGAATCTTGAGGCTGGGATCGGACGGCGTGAGCTTTTCGACCGCGCCGGCAATCCAGCCCAGGCCTGGCGTCACGACTTTTTCGCGACCCTCGCTGGCCAGCAATTGCATGCCGACACAGACGCCGAGAAACGGGGTGCCACCGGCAATCACCTTTTCCTGCAACACCTCGACCATGCCCGGCACGGCATCGAGCCCCGCCTTGCATTCGGCAAAGGCGCCGACGCCGGGCAGCATGATGCGATCAGCCTGCCGCACGCGGTCGGGGTCGGAGGTGACTTCAATCACCGGCCGGTCATCCAGCCCCCCCGCCACCCGCTCGAACGCCTTGGCGGCCGAGTGCAGATTGCCCGCGCCGTAATCGATAATGGTGACGAGACTCATGGCCGGCTCTCCAGCGCAGCAAGCCGCGCGAGATCGGCATCGGCGGCCACGCGATCCCCGCGATGGCTCCAGCCGCCCGACGCCAGCTTGTGCCGGCGCAGGCCCGGCGCGGCAAAGCCGATGGCCACGGCAAAAAGAATATAGAGCCAGATCGTCGCATCCGGCCCCAGCCAGGGCGCGGCAAAGCTCAAAGCCACCAGCGCCACGACAAAGCCGATCAGCTCGAGCCAGAGCCCATGCACCAGCGCAAAGACCGGCGGCAGCAGCGCGGCAAACCAGGAGAATTTTTCCGGGATCGCCACCGGGGCAAAGGACTTACCGGGCTTGGCATCGAAAATGGCGAAGAGGGTCATGGCGGCTCCGATGCCGTTGTGACGGGGATTAAGCGTGCCTTTAGAGCAAAACGTGGCACGGTAAAAGTGTGCTGACAGCATGAGAGCCGCGATGCAATCCCCTCCCCCTTGAGGGGAGGGCTCAGCTTTTCGCTAGCGAAAAGCGGGGGTGGGGGTGTCGTGACCTCCCCAAATTCAATGCGAGTGGATGCTCCGACACCCCCACCCTCAATCCCTCCCCTCAAGGGGGAGGGAGGCCGATTGGGGCTTTCGAACTATTCCTACAGCACACCCTTGGTGCTCGGCACGCGATCGGCGGCACGCGGATCGATCTCCACCGCTTCCCGCAGCGCCCGCGCCACAGCCTTGAACATCGACTCGGCCAGATGGTGGTTATTGTCGGTGTAGAAATTTTCGATATGGAGGGTAATGCCGGCATTCATGGCAAAGGCCTGGAAGAACTCGCGGAAGAGTTCGGTATCCATCTCCCCCACCTTGTCGCGGCTGAACTCAGCGCGGAACACCAGGAACGGCCGCCCCGACACATCGAGCGCCGCGCGGGTCAGCGTGCCATCCATGGGCAGGTCGCAGGAGGCATAGCGGCGAATACCCTTCTTGTCGCCCAGGGCCTGACGAATAGCCTCGCCAATGGCAATGCCCACATCCTCCGCCGTGTGGTGGAAATCGATGTGCAGATCGCCCTTGCAGGAGACATCCATGTCGATCAGCGAATGACGGGAAAGCTGGTCGAGCATGTGATCGAAAAAGCCGATACCGGTCGCCATGCTATGCGCGCCGGTGCCATCGAGATTGATCGAGACAGCAATCTCGGTCTCGTTGGTCTTGCGGGCAATCTTTGCGGTGCGCATCGGCGGTGTCTCCGGTTTCCGGTTCCTCTAGCAGTTATGCGCAGAGGCATAAAGATAGCGTTGCTTTGGGGGATCGCTCGTTCGTCCAAACCCATTCCCACCCACGATGTTTGATGGGTCTGCACACCACACTCACCCTCTCCATGATGGGGAGGGCAGGGTGGGGTGGCGAAAGCGCCAAAAAACTATCCAACTTATCCCCGCCCCCTTCACCCCGTGCCATCATACCCTCATCCCGCCAGTCACCGGCTCCTACGCAAAGCCGGGCGGGGTGGCCGTGGGAGAGGGGCGCTTCTCCAGTGGGGTTGGAAACTCGGCAGCCGGACCTGCAAGAATGGTACCGCCTGAACCGGACCTTGCACAAAAGCGGATCGTGACGGGCGGCCTTTGGCTC
>DATMSY010000137.1:0-36371 GCA_035565135.1 Devosia sp. | reverse complement strand
CCGTGGGATGGGGGCGCCTGTCCAGTGGGGTTGGAAACTCGGCAGCCGGACCTGCAAGAATGGTACCGCCTGAACCGGACCTTGCACAAAAGCGGATCGTAACGGGCGGCCATTGGTCCGTTCTATCTGTTTCGGAAGGCCCAATGGCCGCCCGTTACCGTAAACCCGCGACGCCTTCGGGCCGGGCGGCGTTTTCGGCTGGCCTGGCATAGCAAACGAGCGAACGGCCGCTCAATCCTGCGGCGGCGTCACCGCGGCCCTGCCGAGTTCGGTGAGGCCATAGATGCCCCTGCTCTCCCGCACGAACCAGCCATAGACGTTGCTTCTCAGGATTGTCGGCGCTCTCGCGACCAGCGTCTTCAACTGCCTGGGGCTTTGCGGGCCGGTCAGCAGGGATGTCGCGCAGAGAATGCAGTCCTGGCGGTATGCGGTCATGATCGGCTTGCCGCGTCCCCCGCCCTTCTGCGGATCGCCCACCCGGCGCCGGTGTTCATCGAGCAAGCGGGACCGCCTTTTGGCATCCCGGCGAGGCGTTACAGCAAAAGGCGCAACGATGACTTCGACCACGCCGGCGGCCGAAACGGTCACGAGGCCAAAACCCAGGCGCCGGCACAGATTGCGAAACCGGGCATCATGCTCCCGGCCTTTTCCGGTCTTGGACGCCCGCGCCGCCAGCCAGACTTCGTCGCAAAATGCCGCCCGCTTGACGCCCTGCATGACCAGTTCGAGATTGAAGGCCAGCTTCATCTCGCAAACAACGACGACTGGCGGCTCGCCCTCCTTGACGCCAACGAGATCACAATCGTTGATCTCGCCTTTGACGGCGTAACCGGCGCCCTCCATGAACGCCTTGAGGGGAAGATAAAGATCGGTCTCGGCCATCAAGCGCGTGGGGGTTCAGATGTGTTTGAGCTTGGTGTAGCCGAGTCTCAGACCTCCAGCGTACCTGTTATTCGCCAAATCATGCTAAACCGCGCCACGACTCTCCGAAGGCATCGTTCGAAACCATGCAGCTGACGCAACACTTCGATCTCACCGCATTCAACACGATGGGGCTGGCCTCCCATGCCCAATATGGGGCCGTGATTGCCGAGCGCGGGCTGGTTGAGGAGGTGGCGCGTTTTGCCAGATCGAGCGACCTGCCGGCTCACTTCATCGGCGGCGGCAGCAATCTGGTGCTGCGGGACGAATTGGCGGCCGTTATCGGCATAATGGCCACCAAAGGCCGGGACATCAGCCGCGGGCCCGATGGAAAAATACTGGTGACGGCCCAGGCGGGCGAAGATTGGTCGGAATTCGTCGGCTGGACCGTGTCGCACGGCATCGGGGGCCTGGAAAACCTGGCGGGCATACCGGGCACTGTCGGCGCGGCGCCCATACAGAATATCGGCGCCTATGGCCTGGAACTGGCCGACCGGTTTCACGCGCTGACCGCCTGGGACAGCGTCGATCGCCGGGAGCGGCGCTTTGATCGGGATGAGTGCCAGTTTTCGTATCGGCAGAGCCTCTTCAAGCAGGCCGGCGGGCGTTTCATCGTTCTCGATGTTACCCTCGCCCTGCCGCAGGATTGGACGCCGGTGCTGACCTATGCCGGGCTGGACAAGCTGCCGCCCGATGTCGATGCCGCCACCATCATGGAGCGCGTGCTGGCCATCCGGCGGTCGAAGCTGCCCGACTGGCATGTGCTGGGCAATGCGGGCTCATTTTTTCACAACCCCGTCGTCCAACCGGACGTTGCTGACACGATCGCGGGCGCCCCGCGCTACCCACAGCCTGACGGCAGAGTAAAACTCTCGGCCGCCTGGCTCATCGATGCCTGTGGCCTCAAGGGACATCAGGAAGGCGGAGCCGCCGTTCACAGGGATCACGCCCTGATCATCGTGAACCAGGGCGGGGCGACCTATGCGGACATCCGCAAACTCGCCTCGACGATCAAACAGTCCGTGCAGCAGCGGTTTGGCGTCGCCCTCACCCAGGAACCGATCGAACTCTAGCCGCCGCCCCTTGCGTCTTGCCGCCATCGCGCCCACCCTGCCCTCAAGCAAAAGGGAGATCAGCGATGAAAATAGGCGTAATGGGAACCGGAGAAGTCGGCACCGCGGTCGGCGGCAAGTTGCACGCCCTGGGGCACGAGGTCGTTTTCGGCTCGCGATCGCCGGGTAGCGACAAGGCCCTGCGCATAAGCGCGGAAACAGGCATTCGCGTCGCCAGTCATCGGGACGCGGCCGAGCATGGCGAGTGGATCGTCAATGCCCTGCCGGGCGAACATGCCATCCCGCTGCTCACCGGATGCGCTCTCGACGGCAAGATCCTCGTCGATATCGGCAATTACGAAGCCATCGTCCAGGGCCCGGTCGCCACCCCGCTCGGCGAGGCGCTCCAGGCGGCATTTCCAGCCGCCAGGCTCGTCAAGACGCTGAACAGCGTCAGCGCCCACCTCATGGTCGATCCCGCCAGCCTGGGCGCCGATCACACCGTATTCGTCGCCGGCAATGATGCCGACGCCCGAGCCGAGGTCGAGGCGCTGCTCCGCAGCTTTGGCTGGCGCTCCATCCTCGACCTGGGCGACCTCAAAGCCTGCCGCGCCATGGAAGACCTGGTGCCGATGTGGATGCAGCTATTCGGCAAATTCGGCGACCCCAATTTCAACCTGCTGGTGGCGCGCCAGAGCTGAGCCCCAGGATCAATCCCAGCTCAGCGCGCCGCCATTCTGATATTCGATGACGCGGGTTTCGAAGAAGTTTTTCTCCTTCTTCAGATCCATCGCCTCGCTCATCCAGGGGAATGGATTTTCCGTCTCGGCAAAAACCGGCGCCAGGCCCAGTTGCGCGCAGCGGCGGTTGGCGATGAAGTGCATATATTGCTCGCATAGCGCCGCATTGAGGCCGAGGAAACCGCGCGGCATGGTATCGCGGCCATAGGCGGCCTCCAGCTCGGCGGCCTTCTTGATCATGCCGCGGACCTCCTCCTGGAACTCCTTGATCCAGACATGGGGATTTTCGGCCTTGATCTGGTTGATCACGTCGATGCCGAAATTGAGATGAATGGACTCGTCCCGCAGGATGTATTGGTACTGCTCGGCAATACCGACCATCTTGTTGCGCCGGCCCAGCGAGAGGATTTGCGCGAAACCGGTATAGAACCACATGCCCTCAAAGATCACGTAGAAGGCCACCAGATCGCGCACGAAAGCGCGGTCGCTCTCGGCCGTGCCGGTGGTGAAATCGGGATCGTCCAGATGCTGGGTGAAGTTCAGCGCCCAGGCCGCCTTGTCGGTGATCGAGGGCACTTCGCGATACATATTGAACAGCTCGCCCTCGTCGAGCCCGAGGCTTTCCACGATGTATTGGAACGTGTGGGTATGCACAGCCTCCTCGAAGGCCTGCCGCAGCAGATATTGGCGGCATTCGGGATTAGTCAGGTGCCGATAGATAGCCAAGACGATATTGTTGGCAACCAGGCTTTCCGACGCGGCAAAGAAACCCAGATTGCGCTTGAGCGTGTGGCGTTCATCGTCGGTCAGGCCATCCCTGGACTTCCATAGGGCGATATCAGCCTGCATGGAGACCTCGGTGGGCATCCAGTGGTTGTTGCAGCCATTGAGGTACTTTTCCCAGGCCCATTTGTATTTGAGCGGCAGCAGCTGGTTCACGTCGGCACGGCAATTGATCATCGCCTTGTCGTCAACCGAAACGCGGCCGCCGGTTGGGTCGATGCGAGCTTCGGTAGTGGGGATAGGCGCGGTTTTGGTGGAGTCGGAGGACCATTCGAGAGACATTTTTGGATTCCTTTGAATTTCAGAAGCCCCTCATCCGCCCGTTGGGCACCTTCTCCCGCGAGGGGAGAAGGCCAAGTCCCAAAGCTCTCGACTCCATCCCTTCTCCCCCTTGTGGGAGAAGGTGGCCGAAGGCCGGATGAGGGGTATCTTGTTACTGGCAGGCTTCGCAGTCGGGATCGTCGATCAGGCAGGCCGGGCCATCGAGCGCCGGCATCACCAAAGCCGTCCGCACCGGCGCCGCTTCAACAACCGGAGCCGCCGCAATCGGCGCACTCACCGCCACCGCATTAAGCTTGCCATCCGTGCCTTTGAGCGTCGATTTTTCGACATGGGTGGCCGAACGTGAGCGCAGATAATAAGTGGTCTTGAGCCCCGCCTTCCAAGCCGAGCGATAAAGCGCGTCAAGCGCCTTGCCCGAGGGATTGGCCAGGTAGAGATTGAGCGACTGCGCTTGGTCGATCCATTTCTGCCGGCGCGAGGCGGCAGCGATCAGCCAGCTCGTATCCATCTCGAAGGCGGTTGCGTAGACCGCCTTGATATCGTCGGGCACGCGGTCGATCTGGCCGGCCGAACCGTCGAAATATTTGAGGTCGGAGATCATCACCTCGTCCCATAGGCCACGCGCCTTGAGGTCACGGACCAGTTGGGCATTCACCACGGTGAAATCGCCGGACATATTCGATTTCACATAGAGGTTCTGATAGCCCGGTTCGATCGACTGGCTGACACCGCAAATGTTGGAAATGGTGGCAGTCGGGGCAATAGCCATGGTGTTGGAATTGCGCATGCCCACAGTCTTGACCCGAGCCCGCAGCGTCTCCCAATCGAGCCGCTGGCTGCGGTCGATATTGATCTCGCTGCGCGTCTTGGCCAGCAGTTCGAGGCTGTCGATGGGCAGGATACCCTGGCTCCATAGCGAACCCTGGAAGCTGGCATAGGCGCCGCGCTCTTCTGCCAGATCGGTCGAGGCCGAAATGGCGAAATAGCTGATGGCTTCCATCGACCTGTCGGCGAACTCCACAGCTGCGTCAGAGGCATAGGCAATACCCTGCGCCTGCAGCGCGTCGGCAAAACCCATCAGGCCCAGCCCCACTGGGCGATGCCGCAGATTGGATTTCCGCGCCTCGGGGATAGTGTAGAAATTGATGTCGACCACATTGTCGAGCATGCGCATGGCAATATCGACAGTGCGCTTGAGCCGGACGAGATCGAGGCCGTTTGCTCCGATATGGGCGAGCAGATTGATCGAGCCAAGGTTGCAGACCGCCACCTCGTCCTTGCTCGTATTGAGCGTGATTTCGGTGCACAGATTGGACGAATGCACCACGCCAACATGGCCTTGCGGCGAGCGGATATTGCTGGGGTCTTTGAAGGTGATCCAGGGGTGCCCGGTCTCGAACAGCATGGTCAGCATCTTGCGCCACAGATCGAGCGCCTTGACCGTGCGGAAGACTTTGAGCCCGCCAGCAGCGGCCTTGGCTTCGTAGGCCTCGTAAGCGGTCTTGAAGGCGGGGCCATAGAGATCGTGCAGGTCGGGCGTTTCGTCGGGCGAGAAGAGGGTCCAGTCGGCCCCCTGCTCTACCCGCTCCATGAACAAGTCCGGCACCCAATTGGCGGTGTTCATGTCATGGGTGCGGCGGCGGTCGTCGCCGGTGTTTTTGCGCAGATCGAGGAATTCTTCGATGTCGACATGCCAGGTTTCGAGATAGGCGCAGACAGCACCCTTGCGCTTGCCGCCCTGATTGACCGCGATTGCCGTGTCATTGGCAACCTTGAGGAAGGGCACGACGCCCTGGCTCTCGCCATTGGTGCCCTTGATATGGGCGCCCAGGCCCCGAACCGGCGTCCAGTCATTGCCCAGGCCGCCGGAATATTTGGCGAGCAGGGCATTGTCCTTTACCGCCTTGAAGATGCCGTCGAGGTCGTCGGCCACGGTGGTCAGGAAGCAGGAGGAGAGCTGCGGGCGGAGCGTGCCGGAATTGAACAGGGTCGGCGTCGAGGCCATGAAATCAAAGCTGGACAGCAGGTCATAGAACTCGATGGCGCGGGCTTCGCGGTCGATCTCGCGTAGGGCCAAGCCCATGGCAACGCGCATGAAAAAGGCCTGCGGCAGCTCGAATACATTGCGCTGGACGTGCAAAAAGTAGCGGTCGTAGAGCGTCTGCAGCCCCAGATACTGGAACTGGGCGTCACGCTCCGGCTTGATGGCGGCGGCGATGCGCTTGAGGTCGAAGCGGGCCAGCTCGGGGTCGATCAGTTCGGCGGCGATGCCCTTGCTCAGATAGTCGGGAAAATATTCGGCGTAGCGTGTCGCCATATCGGCCTGGGTCGCCTGTTCGGCAAGGCCGGAGACGTAGCTCAGGGCCTCGCGCCGGAGCTTGTCGAGCAGCAGGCGGGCCGAGACATAGGCGTAATTCGGCTCGGTTTCGACCAGTGTGCGGGCGGCCAGGATCGGCGCTAAAGCCAGCTCGTCGAGCGAGATGCCGTCGTAGAGGTTGCGGCGGGCTTCTTCCAGAATGGTCGCGGACGCCGTGCCCTCAAGCCCTTGGCAGGCCTCGGCAATTACCGTTGCCAATCGGGCTTCGTCCAAGGGTGCGAGGGTGCCGTCGGCCAGCTTCATGCGTAACGTGGTGGTGACTGGTTCGGCTGCCTGGGAAGCGCCGCGGGCCCTTGCGTGCTCCTCGCGATAGAGCACATAGGCGCGGGCGGCTTTCTGGTGTTCGCCGCGCATGAGGGCCAGTTCGACCTGGTCCTGGACGTCTTCGATGTGGAAGACGCGACCATCTTTGGCGCGGCGGGTCAGGGCGGTGACGACTTCGGCGGTGAGGGCTTCGACGATTTCGTGGACGCGGCGGGAGGCGGCGGCTTTGTTGCCTTCGACGGCGAGGAAGGCTTTGGTCAGGGCCACGGCGATCTTGGATTGGTCGAAGGGAACGGTGCCGCCATTGCGCTTGATGAGCGAATAGCCGGGCTCGGCCTTGATGTGACCGAGTGCGGAAAGTGTAGGCGGAACAAGGGTTTCGGAGCGAAGAAGCGTTTCAGTCTGTGACATTGGACCCCCATAGTCCTTGATGGATGGCGGGGGCGAAGGGGCGCAAACAGGCATAGGCCGACAGGCCAAAGCTCCGCTGGCGACCAACCGGGACACCCCGCCCGTGGACGTTTCTAACCTGTCGTGGCAGGTATCTGGCTGGCGTGCTGAGGCACGCTTTCACAGTTGCGGGGGCAGCGCTGGACTGGAACCGAAATTCGCACCAGCTTCCCTATTATCACACGTCCTTGCGACCCGCGTGACCACGACACACTACATGTTGTGTTCTTGCGCGTGATTCACGTCAAGGGCTTGTTTGGTGAACGAATGCTAGCAGACTGTTAACATTGAGCTGGCATTTGGGCCGCTCGCGTGTAGCTTTTCCATATGGGCAGCGAAAAACTCCAGACCTATCGGCGCAAACGCGATTTCTCCAAGACTACGGAGCCGGTCGGCACGGTCGGGGAGACGGGCAATCGCTTCGTCGTGCACAAGCACTCGGCCAGTTCCGACCATTACGATCTGCGGCTCGAGCTCGATGGCGTGCTCAAGAGCTGGGCGGTACCCAAGGGGCCGTCGCTGAACCCGGCCGACAAGCGGCTGGCGGCGGCGACCGAGGACCATCCGCTCGACTATATCGACTTCGAAGGGGTGATCCCCGAGGGGGAATATGGCGGGGGGCCGATGATCGTCTGGGATAGAGGTGTCTGGGCGCCGATGGGCGATCCCCATACCGATCTGAAAAAGGGCGCTTTCAAATTCCGCCTGGCGGGCGAGAAGCTCAATGGCGGCTGGATGCTGACGCGGCTCAAGGGCAAGCCGGAGGACAAGGGTCGGGATAATTGGTTGCTGTTCAAGGAGCGCGACCCGGCCATGGACACCGAGGTCGATATCCTGACGGCACGTCCGGAGAGCGTGAAAAGCGGTAGGCGCATCGAGGAGCTGGTGGCGCCCCCTGCCCCGGTCAAACGGGTCAAGCCCGTGCCGGGCAAAGCGGCCGGGACGATCAAGGCGCCGATGCCGGACAAGATCGACCTGCAATTGGCGACGGCGGCCGAGGCGCCGCCGAAAGATGCCAAGGATTGGCTGCATGAGATCAAGTTCGATGGCTATCGCACCCTGGCATTCGTCGAGGATGGCAAGACACGGCTGATCACCCGCGGCGGGCTCGACTGGACCCGGCGCTATGGCGATCTGCCCAAGGCCTTTGCAGCGCTGGACTGCAAGCAGGCGATCATCGATGGCGAAATCGTCGTCCTGGACAATGAGGGGATCAGCCGCTTCGGCAAGTTGCAGGATGCGCTGTCGGAAGGGGCCAGTCACAAACTGGTCTTTTATGCCTTCGACCTGCTTTATCTCGATGGCTGGGACCTGCGCGGTGTCGAGCTCGGCAAGCGCAAGGCGCTGCTGGCGCAACTGCTCGCCGGGCATATCAGCGCCCGCTCCGCACTGCATTACAGCGACCATATGGAAGGCGATGGCAGGCCGCTCTATGACCTGGCTTCGGAAAAGGGCCTTGAAGGCATCGTCTCCAAACGCCGCAATAGCCATTATCTGGGCGGGCGGGCCGCAAGCTGGCTGAAGATCAAGGCGCCCAAGAGCGGTGACTTCGTGATAGCCGGCTATACCGATTCCGAGGATGCGGGCGGCATTGGGGCGCTGGGCCTGGCCGAATGGGTCGATGGCGAATTGCACTATCGTGGCAAGGTCGGGACGGGCTTTGACGCGAGTACGATGCGCGCGCTGCTCAAACGGCTTGAGCCCATGCGGATTGCCGACAAGCTGGAGGGCGCGCCGCCCGATGTGCTGCCTGTGCGCCCTACTCTCACGGCCCGCATTCAATATGCCGCGATCACGACTGACGGCCTGCTGCGCCATTCGGTATTCAAGGGGCTGCGCGAGGTGGAGCTGACCACGCCCGCGACGCAACCGCGCAAGCGCATTATCTCCGATGCCGACCTGGCCGGCATATGGGTGACCAATCCCACACGGCGGCTGTTCGGCAGATCGGGCCCGACCAAGCTCGATATCGCCGTCTACTATGCTGCGGTGGGCGATTACATGCTGCCGCATCTGTTCAACCGGCCGGTCTCGCTGTTCCGTTGCCCCAGCGGCAGCACCAAGGATTGCTTCTTCCAGCGCCACGCCTTTACCGGCATGCCGCCGACGATAAAGGTGTTCGAGACCAAGAATTCGGACGAGGAGACGCGGACCTATATCTCGGTCGAGGACGCCAGGGGCTATCTGGCGCTGGCGCAATTCGGCGTGGTCGAATTCCATGTGTGGGGCACGCATGAGCGCCATCTGGACAAGCCCGACCGGGTGATTTTCGACCTCGACCCCGGCGAGGGCGTGGAATGGCGCGACGTGGTCAATGCCGCGGTGCATCTGCGGGGAGAGCTCGAGGGCATGGGGCTGGTGCCCTTCGTCAAGACGTCGGGCGGGCGGGGCGTGCATATCGTGGTGCCGATCGTGCAGAAGCTGGGCTGGAAACAGGTGCATCAGGCGAGTTCCGCCATTGCCAGCCGGCTGGCTGCCACGGGCCGGGACACGTTCGTCACCCAGATGGGCGCCGAGAACCGCAAGGGCCGGATTTTCATCGATTTCTACCGCAATGCGCGCAGCGCGACAGCTGTGGCCGCCTATTCGCTGCGGGCCAAGCCGCATCTGCCAGCATCGACGCCAATTGATTGGCGCGATCTGGAGTCCATCGACTCTCCGGTTGACCTCAATTATTCTTCGCTTCAGGGTCTATTAACCACGTCGGGCGACCCCTGGGCCGAAATTAACGAGTCCGCACGGGATTTGCCCGCATGATTTCTTGTGGTGGGAAAGTAGTTCGCGCGTAGGAGGCGAAAATGGCCGCGAGAGCAAGTTGGAAGGGCCAGTTGCGGCTGAGCCTGGTGAGCTGCCAGGTAAAGCTGTTTCCGGCAACCAGCGCCTCGGAGCGCATCAGCTTCAACCAGCTGCACAAGGACACGCATAACCGCATCAATATGAAGGCGGTGGACCCCGAATTGGGCCTTGTCGAGCGCTCCGATCTCGTGCGCGGCTACGAATATGAGCCCAAGCAATATATCATCATCGACGATGCGGACCTCGATGCGGTGCGGATCGAATCCAACCACACGATGAATATCGAGGCCTTTGTCGATGCCGGCGAGGTGGACGTGCTCTATCAGGACACGCCCTATTATCTCGCCCCTGACGGGGCCATGGCCGAGGAAACCTTCGTGGTGTTGCGCGAGGCGCTGCGCAAAAGCGGCAAGGTGGCCATTGCCCGGCTGGTGCTGACCAGCCGCGAGCGGGTGGTGACAATTGGCGCGCGGGAAACCGGGATGTTCGTGACGACGCTGCGCAATCCCAATGAAGTGCGCGGGACGGCCGAATATTTCGACAATATTCCGGTGGGCAAGCCGGACCCGGAAATGCTCGACCTGGCGCAGAAGCTGATCGAGCAGAAGGTGACGAGCTTCAATCCCAAGGATTATGAGGATCGCTATGAGCAGGCGCTGATGGCCATGATCCGCGAAAAGCTCAAGGGCCACAATCCGATCATTGCGGCGGCGCCCGAGCGGGGCAATGTGATCAACCTGATGGATGCGCTCAAGGCGAGCCTTGGGGAGGCCAAGCCGGCGGCCAAGAGCAAGCCCAAGGCGGCGCCGAAGGAATCCCCGGTCAAGGCTTCGCTGAAGGCGGCGCTGGAAGCGTCCAAGGCTGCGGCGCCGAAGGCGGGGGCGAAGAAGAAGGCTTAGGGGAGGGGCTGCCGTCCCGCTCCAGACGTATCCAAAAACGCGGTGTCATCCCGGCGAAGGCCGGGATCCATGCTGTGAACTATCCGGGTATGCCGGTGGTTGTGGGTGGATGCGGACATGGATTCCGGCCTTCGCCGGAATGACGCGGTGGGTGTTGTGAGTTTACAGCTATCCCTGGCCGCAGCACCCCCACCCTCCCCACAAGGGGGAGGGAATTAGATTGCGGCTCTCGATCTTGCGGGAAACCAAATGCCGATGCAGTTGAGTGGAGAAAGCTTCGGCATCATCGGCGCGCTGCAGGCCTTTCCGCTGCGCCTTGCCGCCAGACGCGTCGAAAGCCATGGCGGGCGGCTGCATCGTAACGTGACACGTGCGACGACGACGGTGGTTTTCGGCCGGACATTGCTGGCGCGGCAGGATGAGGTGGAGATCGAGCGTCGGGTGCAGGCTGTGCCTGTGGCCGCCAAGGTTCTCAGCGAGAACGGGTTTTTGCGTCTGCTGGGGTCCCTGCCCCCGGTTGCGGCCGCCAATATGACCAGGCAAGCGGTGCTGGATCAATCGGGACTAGCCGGGCCGGTTTTCGATATGCTGGCGCTGTTTGATGCCTTCGAGCATCACGCCGAGCCGTTCTCGTTTCGCGATGTCATTCTGGCGAAGAAATATGCGGGCCTACTCGCGACTGGCGCGGCTTGGAGTGCGGTGGCGCGGTCTGTGCACCAGATCGGGCCGGTTGGTTCGCTGACGGCGCTGACGCTGCACTCGGCGGGTACCGAGAAGATCGTCAGCCTTGATGCGCATTCCTTTGCCGAGCTGGATGGGCAGCGCCTGCTTGCCCTGCCCGAGGGAGAGGATGAGGCGGAGGATTATTTTGGCCTGGCGGAAACGGCGGAGGCTGCGGGGCTTTTGGCAGAGGCGGCAACGCTTTATGCGCATTGCTCTTCCATCGACCCCAGCGATGCGACGGCGGCCTTCAATCTGGGCAATTGCCTGCGGGCGCTGAACCAATCGGAAGAGGCTGCGTTGGCCTATGCGACGGCGCTGAAGCGCGATCCCGGCTTTGTGGAGGCATGGTTCAATTATGGTGGCCTGTTGCGGGACATGGGCAGGCTCAAATCCGCCCGCCAGCATCTGGCGAGGGCGGTGGAGCTCGATCCCAGCTATGCCGATGCGGTCTATAATCTGGCGGCCATTGCCTATGATACGGACGATCTGGCGGCGGCGCGGGATTATTGGCGGCGCTATCTTGAACTCGATGCCACTTCGGATTGGGCCAAGCGCGCCCGGGCGGGGATAGCGGTGGCGGATCAACATTTTCGGAAATCGGCGGGCTGAATGGCGACGGATTTTCTCTTTGACGGGCCGGAAGATGCCCGCGTGACGCTGCTTCTAGCGCATGGCGCGGGGGCGGCGATGGATTCGCCGTGGATGACGAAGGCGGCTGGGCTGTTGGCGGAAAAGGGGCTGCGGGTTGTGCGGTTTGAATTCGGCTATATGGCCGGCCGGCGGACTGATGCGGGCAGCAAGCCGCCGCCGCGGGCTGAGAAGGTGATGCCCGAGTTTATCGCCGCCGTGGACGATCTGGGGCCGACCAATGGGCCGCTGATCATCGGCGGCAAATCCATGGGCGGGCGAGTTGCGAGCATGGTGGCCGATCCGCTGTTTGCAGCCAAGCGGATCGCCGGGCTGGTTTGCCTCGGCTATCCGTTCCATCCGCCGGCCAAGCCGGATCAGTTGCGGACGAAACATCTCATTGATCTGCAGGCGCCGGCGCTGATCGTTCAGGGGACGCGCGACCCGTTTGGGGGACCGGACGAGGTGGCGACGTATGGGCTGCCGGCTTCGATCGAGGTGAAATTCCTTGAGGATGGCGACCATGATCTCAAGCCACGCAAGGCGGTGTCGGGGTTTTCGGCGGCTGACCATATGAACAGCATGGTCGAGACGATCGAGGCCTGGATCGGGCGGATCGCGCCCTGAAAATCGCCACCTACAATATCAACGGCATCAATACGCGGCTGGCCAATCTGATGGATTGGCTGGCGGATGCCGCGCCAGATGTGGTGTGCCTGCAGGAGTTGAAGGCCAGCGAGCGGCAGTTTCCGGCGGGGGCGCTGGCCGATGCGGGGTATGGCTCGGTTTGGCAGGGTGAAGCTAGCTGGAACGGCGTGGCTATCCTGGCGCGGGGCGTCGAGCCGGTGCTGACGCGGACGGGATTGCCGGGCAATGAGGACGACAAGCAGGCGCGCTATATCGAGGCGGCGGTCAATGGGGTGATCGTGACCTCGCTCTATGCGCCCAATGGCAATCCGCAGCCGGGGCCGAAGTTTGCCTATAAGCTGGCCTGGACGGAGCGGTTGCTGGTGCACGCCGAGGCGCTGTTTGCTACGGGGCTGCCGGTGGTGCTGGCGGGGGATTACAATATCGTGCCCGAGCCGCGGGATATTTATGAGACGACGTCCTATCGCGACAATGCGCTGGTGCAGCCGGAAAGCCGGGCGCTGTTTGCGCGGCTGCTCGAGCAGGGTTGGACGGATGCCATTCGCAAGGTGCATCCGGACGAGACGGTCTATACGTTCTGGGACTATATGCGGAACCGCTGGCCTCGCAATGCCGGGTTGCGGCTCGATCATCTGCTGCTGAGCAAGCCGCTAGTTCGCAAGCTGGTGGATGCGGGGGTGGATCGCGAGGTGCGCGGGGCGGAGCATGCCAGCGACCACGCGCCGGCCTTGATCGAGCTCAGGGATTGAAGGTGTTTTCGCGGATCGACTGCGGTTTCATCTCGATGGAAAAGCCGGGACGTACAGGGGGCATGTAGGCGGCGTTTTCGATCACGCAGGGGTCGATGAAATGCTCGTGCAGGTGGTCGACATATTCGATCACTCGGCCTTCCTTGGTGCCGGAGACGACGAGATAGTCGATCATGCTGAGGTGCTGGACATATTCGCAGAGGCCGACGCCGCCGGCATGGGGCCAGACGGGGAGGCCGTATTTGGCGGCCATGAGCAGGACGGAGAGCACCTCGTTGAGACCGCCAATGCGGCAGGCGTCGATCTGGACGATGTCGATGGCGCCGTCCTTGATGAATTGCTTGAAGAGGATGCGGTTCTGGCACATTTCGCCGGTCGCGACCTTTACCGGCGCGATGGCGTTGCGGATGGCTTTGTGGCCGGAGACGTCGTCGGGGCTGGTCGGCTCCTCGATGAAGTAGGGGTTGAAGCGGGAGAGCGCCTTGACCCAGTCGATGGCCTGGTTGACCTCCCAGACCTGATTGGCGTCGATCATCAATAGGCGGTCGGGGCCCATGATGGAGCGGACGATTTCGAGGCGTCTTATATCGTCGTCGAGATCGCGGCCGACCTTCATCTTGATGTGGCGGAAGCCCTGCTCAACGGCCTCGGTGGCGAGGCGGGTCAGCTTTTCGTTGGAATAGCCCAGCCAGCCGGCGCTGGTGGTGTAGCACTGGTAGCCCTCGGCGCGGAGGGTGGCGATGCGGGCGGCCTTGCCGGCTTCGGCCTTGCGGAAGATGGCCAGGGCTTCCTCGGGCGTGATGGCGTCGGTGAGGTAGCGGAAGTCGATGATGGAGACGAGCTGCTCGGGCGTCATTTCGGCGACGAGTTGCCAGACCGGCTTGCCCACGGCCTTGCCCCAGAGATCCCAGACGGCGTTGACCACGGCGCCGGTTGCCAGATGCATGGCGCCCTTGTCGGGGCCGATCCAGCGGAGCTGGCTGTCGCCGGTGATGTGACGCCAGAAGCGGCCGGGATTTTCGGCGATCCAATCCAGCTCGAGACCGAGCACGCGGCTTTCCAGCGCCAGAATCGCGGCCACGACGACCTCATTGCCGCGACCGATGGTGAAGGTCAGACCGTGGCCTTCGTGCGGGCCGTCGGTGCCGAGCACGACATAGGCGGCGGAATAGTCGGGGTCGGGGTTCATCGCGTCCGAGCCGTCGAGCGAGGCCGAGGTGGGGAAGCGCAGATCGTGGGTGGAAAGCGAGGTGATCTTGGTCATGGTTTCAAAAACTGAGGGAGGTCAGGATGCGATCCGCTTGCCGCTGGCCTTGTCGAACAGGTGCATATTGTTCAGCACCGGCGACAGGTTCAGCCGTGATCCCGGGGCGGCGGGGATGCGTTCTCGTAACGCAGCGGTTACCGACTCGCCACCGATATCGAAGACGATATGGGTTTCCGAACCGGTCGGCTCGACCAGGGTGACGGTGGCGTCGAGCCCCTGGTCCGTCACTGCCAGATGCTCGGGCCGCAGGCCGATGATGACCTCCTGCCCCTGCTCCACCTTGGCGCCGGGCGGCAGTGGCCAGATCGTGCCGCCTGATGTGGTGACGCCCTGCCCTGTCACCGTGCCGTGGATCAGATTCATGGCCGGTGAGCCGATGAAGCCGGCGACGAAGACATTGGCGGGGGTGTCGTAGAGGTCGAGCGGGCTGCCGACCTGTTCGACATAGCCGTCGCGCATGACGACGATGCGGTCGGCCATGGTCATGGCTTCGATCTGGTCGTGGGTCACGTAGATGGTGGTGGCCTTAAGGCGCTGGTGCAGCGCCTTGATCTCCCCGCGCATGGCGACGCGCAGCTTGGCATCGAGATTGGACAGGGGTTCATCGAAGAGGAACACAGCGGGGTCGCGGACGATGGCGCGGCCCATGGCGACGCGCTGGCGCTGGCCGCCCGAGAGTTCGCGGGGGTAACGGTCGAGGAGATGGCCGAGGTCGAGGATGTCGGCGGCGCGCTGGATGGTTGCCTCGATCTCGTCGCGGCTGCGTTTCGACAGCTTGAGCGAGAAGGCCATGTTGTCGCGCACCTTCATATGCGGATAGAGCGCATAATTCTGGAACACCATGGCGATATCGCGCTCCTTGGGCTGGAGGTCGTTGACCACAGTGCTGCCAATGCGGATATCGCCATCGGAGATGGTTTCGAGCCCGGCAATCATGCGCAACAGGGTCGATTTCCCGCAGCCCGAGGGGCCGACGAGCACGACGAATTCGCCATCGGCAACGCTCAGATCGATGCCATGCAGGATTTCGAGCGAGCCATAGAATTTGACCACATCGATGAGATCTACACTGGCCATGTGTCTGGTTTCCTTTGCATTGGTATCAGCGGCCGCCGAATCCGGAGCCGACGGTGATGCCTTTGTAGATGAGCTGCTGGAGAATGATGGCGAGGAAGATGCCGGGGATCATCGAGAGCGTGGCGCCCGCCATGATGTAGTTCCAGGACGTGCCCTGCTGGGTCTGGAACATGGTGAGGCCCAGCGGCAGGGTCGCGTGATCCATGCCGTTGACCACGATCAGCGGCCACAGGAAATTGTTCCACTGGCCGATAAAGGTGAACAGCGAGAGCAGGCCAATGGCCGGCAGCGAGAGCGGGATGATGATCGAGACCAATATGCGCAGGCGCGAGGCCCCATCGATCAACGCCGCCTCTTCCAGCTCCTTGGGAATGGAGAGGAAGAATTGCCGCAAGAGGAAGGCGCCGAAGGAGCTGAACGCCATGGGCAGGATCATGCCCTGGTAGGTATTGATCAGGCCCAGGCGACTGACGATCAGGAAGAGCGGGATGACCAGCATGACCTGGGGGATCATCAGCGTGCCGAGATAGGCCACCAAGATGCTTTCGCGCCCCGGAAATTTCAGCCGGGCAAAGGCATAGGCGGCGAGCGAAGAGACGATGACGGTGATGACCGTCACGCTGCCGGCAACGATGAAGCTATTGAGGAAGAACTTGCCGAATGGCAGGCGCAGCCAGGCTTCGGCGAAATTGCCCCATTGATATTCGGTGGGGAGGAAGCGCGGCGGCACGGCCAGCACTTCATTATTGCCGCGCACGGCATTGGAGACCATCCAGAAGAATGGAAAGAGGAAGAGCAGCGCGACCAGCGTCAGTCCGGCATGGCTGATGGTGTCGAGCACCAGCGTGCGGGTTTGATGCGGCGGCTTACGCGGCGTGCGGATTCTAGCTGTCATAGTGCACCCATTTGCGCTGCAGCCAGAACTGGAAGCCGGTGAGCGCCATGATCATGACGAACATGACCCAGGCCAGGGATGAGGCAAAACCCATCTGATAGTTCTGGAAACCATTGGTGTAGATGGCAAAGCCGAGCGTTGCCGTGGATGAGCCGGGGCCGCCGCGGGTGATCACATAGATCTGGTCGAAGACCTGCAGCGAGGTGATCGCCGTCATCACCGTGCCGAAGAAGACGGTGGGGGAAATCAGCGGCAGGCGGATTTTCCAGAACCGGTCCCAGGCGGAGGCACCATCGATCTTGGCGGCTTCGAGATAGCTCTGCGGCACCAGATCGAGCGCGGCATTGAACAGGACCATATTGTAGCCCACGCTGGCCCAGAGGGTGACGATGATCACCGCCTGCATGGCCAATTTGCCGTCGAGCAACAGATTGGGGATGTGAAGCGCCAGGGTCTGGAACACGTAGTCCATCACGCCGCCGGGCGTGAAGATCAGCAGCCAGACGATGGATACCGCAATGGTGGGCGTGAAGGTGGGGATGAAGAAGATCACCCGGAACCAGCGTTGGCCGCGCTTGAGGCTTGAAATCCATACCGCCAGGGTCAGCGAAATGACGATGTTGAGCACCAGATATTCGACGGTGAAGAACAGCGTGTTGCCTAACACGGTGAAGAAGGCCGGGTCGGTGGTCAGCAGGCGGATATAGTTGGAAAAGCCCACAAATTGCGGCGGGGCCAGCAATTGCCAATTGGTGAAGCTGAGGCCGAAAGACGCGATGATCGGGATCAGCATGAAGGCCAGGAAACCGAGCAGGCTGGGCAGCAGGAAGAGAAACGCGGTGCGCGTCTCATAGGCGGAAATCTTGCTCCGGCGCCGGGGGCGCGGGGTGGCTTTGGCTTGGGTCGAAACGATATCGGCCATTGGTCCTCGCGGTAGCTCTTGCGGACGGCGGACCCGAGGGCCCGCCGCCACAGGGAGGTTCGCTTACTGGCTGGCGGCCAGGCTCTGGATGCTCTGCATGGTCTGCTCGGCCGTGGCGCTGCCGGCAAAGGCCAGCGGGAAATACTGGTTGAACAGATTTTCCACCGCGTTCCAGTTGCTGGTGATCTTGTAGGTCGCCGAATGGGCCAGGGAATATTCGAGCGCTTCGCGCGCGCCGGATACGTCGGCCGCGGCCACGTCATACCAGGTGCCCTGCTGGGCGGTGCGGGCTGGCAGAGCACGGCCCTGCGAGGCGAGGTAGGTCAGCGCTTCGGGGCTGGTCAGCACCTGGATCGCCTTCCAGGCAGCTTCCTTGTTCTGGCTTGAGGCGGAAATGCCGAAGCCCGAACCGGCCGTGACGGCCGCCAGGTCACCCGTGCCGCGGGGCAGCGGGGCCAGGCCGATCTTGAACTTAACGGTGTCGATCTTGCCGATCATGGCCCAGGGACCATCGACATACATGCCGATATTGCCGGCGTCGAAGCGGCCGGAAATGAAGGCGCCGGGATCGGCACCGGAGGCGACCACGGGGGCAGCCTTATCGGTGACGACCAGATCGATCATTTTGGCTGCGGCGGCGACCGCATCGGCATTGGTCAGGTCGAGCTGGCCATCGGCATTGATGTAGCTGGCGCCGAGCGCGGCGGTGAACAGGGAATAGTTCTGCGGGGTGATGCCGGCGCCGTAATTGCCATCCTTGGTCAGGGCCTTGGCGGTGGTGACATAGTCGTCGAAGGTCCAGCCGGGCTTGGGATATTCGACGCCGGCGGCATCGAACATGTCCTTGTTGTAGAACATCATCCAGGGGCCGACGTCATAGGGGAGCCCATAGACTTCGTCATTGGCGGACATGCCGCCGATAATCGAGCTGTCGAAGGCGCCGATATCGAAACTGTCAGCCGCGATGCGGGCATTGAGCGGCTCGAGGATGGAATAGAAATTGGGCATCCGCAGCGATTGCATGGCGACGATATCGCCCAGCTGGCCCGATGCGGCGAGCACCGGCAGCTTGGTCCAGTAATCGTTCCAGGCGGCCGTCTGCATGGTCACCTTGATCTCGGGGTGAACCTCGGTGACCATGTCGGCCAGGTGCTGCCAGGCGGCGATGTCGTTCTCGTTGCTGCCCCACATCTGCCAGGTCAGGTTCACCTGATCCTGCGCAAAGGCGGATGCAACGAGGCTGGTGCTCATCAGGGCGATGGCGGCCAGATGTTTCAGTGTCTTCATGGGATTTTCCTCCTCTATCCCTGTTCAGGTGCGAATGACCCGGCATCCCTCCAGCGCCGGGCCATCCTTGGCGTGATGTCAGTCGTTCAGGATCAGTTCGATCACCGGCACGGTGACATTGGGCTGCTTGACCGGCAGTTCGAGCGTGATCGAGCCTTGCGGTACGGCGACGCCGACATTGCTGTCCACGCTCGGCTCGGGCGTCAGCCAGCGCACTTCGCTGGCGTCGTGCAGGAACTGGGCATATTTGAGCTTGTCGCCGAGGCCATCGATGTGGATGTGGCGGAACGGCCAGCTGTAGATGTGCAGGTAGAGGCGGTTGCCCTTCTGCGTCAGGCGGCAATCCTTGGGCGCCTGGAATGTGCTGGGGCCGGCGCCGTAAATGGCGCGCGAATTGAGCCGCATCCATTCGCCATAGACGGCCAGGGCATCATTGGCGCGGCTGTCGAAAGTGCCGCGGCCAGTGGGGCCGACATTCATCAGGAGGTTGCCGCCGAGCGCGACGGTGTCGACCAGCAGCTTGATCAGCTGCTCGGGACTTTTCCAGGTTTCCTCGTCGCGATAATAGCCCCAGGAGCCGCTGAAGGTGTGACAGGCTTCCCAGGTGACGGCCTGGCCGTTGATCCTGGGGGCGGTGCGGGGCGTGTACTGCTCGGGGGTGGTGATATCGGGCAGATAGCCCTCTTCCCCGATCAGATCGAGCCGGTTGTTGACGATGATATCGGGCTGGAGCTGGCGCACCATTGCGAGCAGTTCGTCGCTTTGCCAATCGTGGCGGCCCTTGCCGGGCAGGTTGCGATAGGTGCGGTTGGGATAGCTGAAATCGAACCAGATGATGTCGATCTTGCCGTAGCCGGTGAGCAGTTCGCGGACCTGGTCGCGCATATAGGCGGCGTAATTGGAGATGTTGCGGCCCACATTCATCGCTGCCGCATCTTCGGCATTGCGCTGGGGGTGATGGACATCCACCCCGAAATCCTTGTGGTGCCAGTCGATCAGCGAATAGTAGAAACCGATCTTGAGGCCTTCGGCCCGGAAGGCGTCGACGAAGGGTTTGAGCAGATCCCGGCCGGCAGGGGTGTTGGGGGCCTTGTAGTCGGTGACCTTGCTGTCCCAGAGGCAGAAGCCTTCGTGGTGCTTGGTGGTGAGCACGACATATTTCATGCCGGCTTCGCGCGCCCGGCGGGCCCATTCCTTGGGGTCGTAGAGGTCGGGATCGAAATTATCGAAGTATTTCTGGTAGTCGGCGGTGGTGATTTCCTCGCGGTTCTTGAGCCATTCGTGGCGCGCGCCAAGGGCATAGAGCCCCCAATGGATGAACATTCCGAAGCGGTCCGCAACGAACCAGTCCTTCTTGTCCTGAGCCAGGACCAAATCCTTCACCGCAATCTGCTCGTTCATAATCTCTTCCCTAAATTCCGCTGACTTGGCCGCAACAAACCACCCCGCTCTCCAGCGGAGACCGGTCAGGCGGTGTGATGGGCAGGCAATTCCTCCGCGGCCCGGTCGGCCGCAACGCGTCGGCCCTTCCTCCACAGACGGGTCGCAGTGGTCGGAGCTAATGGTAAATCCGCCAGGCTGTCAAGTGGTCATACCAGTGTGGACAATTGTGGATCGGCCCGCTAAGAAGAGGCAGTTCCAACACCGTGCCGGTGCGGCGGGCGGCGGAATTTTTGGGGAAAGCATGAAACTGCAGGTCGTTTCCAACCGGAAACTTTATGTCCAGATCGCCGACCAGATTCGCGAGCAGATCGTTTCGGGCGCCGCCATACCGGGCCAGCAATTGCCCTCCGAGCGCGACCTTGCCATCAGCCTGGGCGTCTCCCGGCCGACGGTGCGCGAGGCGCTGATCGCGCTGGAAGTTGCGGGGCTGGTCGAGGTGCGCGTCGGCGTCGGCGCCTTTGTGCGGGGGCAGCGCGAACATGGCGACACCCTGCCCGAGCTCAACCATTCCCCGCTCGAAATCATGCGGGCCCGCCGGCTGATCGAGCCGGAAATGGGGGCCCTGGCCGCCCAGAATATCGGGGAAGACGGCAAGGCGCGCCTGTTGCGGGTGATCGAGACGATGCGCGCGGAAACGGCGGCGGACCAATGGTCATCGGAGAGCGACCGGGCCCTGCACATGACCATTGCCGATGCCTGCGCCAATAGCGTGCTGCGGGAAATCCTCGATGGGTTATGGACCTCGCGCGGCGAAGAAGTCGACGCGGCGTTCCACCAGCATCTGGCCGGTATCGCCGAGGTGCGCGAGCATATTCTGGACGATCATGAGAAGATTGTCCGCGCGATCATCGATGGGGATGCCAAGGCAGCGCGTGCGGCGATGAGCGGGCATCTTGAATATGTTGAGGCGGCCATGCTGTCGGGGTGGGATTGAGCCTGAAATCAACATTCAGGTTTTGAAGTCATATTCAGGAGCCACGATGCGCCTCCCTCCCCCTTGAGGGGAGGGATTGAGGGTGGGGGTGTCGTGCTATCCCACGGCATAGAGTTCGTAGAGGCTACGACACCCCCACCCTAGCCCTCCCCTCAAGGGGGAGGGGACGTCATCGGGGCTCTCTATCAATCAGCAAGTCCGAATGCCGATTTGTCTCACGCCTCCACCAACCGCCCCTGCCCCACATTGCGTGCTTCTTTCGTCGCAACTTCGATCCGCTTGCCTGTGAGCCGGTCGAAGAGGTGCCAGGCTTTGCCGAAGTCGAGGAAGACCTGGCGGCCTTCGTAGCTTTCGTCGCCGGGGGGCAGGACGACGGCCAGTTCGAGCGATTTTACCGCGCAATAGGCGACGCGTGAGCCGCCCAGTTCTTCGACGAGATCCACCGTTGCGGGCAGGCCGCGGGCGGACTCGAACGAGATGCCGATGGCTTCGGGGCGGATGCCGAGGGTGACCAGCGTGCCGGCGGCCAGTTCGGCCTCCAGCAGGGGCAGTTGCGGGGCAATGTCGAGGGCAATTGCGCCGTTGGGGCCGACCGAGGCCGGCATCAAATTCATCGCTGGGGCGCCCATGAAACCGGCGACGAAGGTGGAAGCGGGATTGCGGTAGACCGCGGCGGGTGTGCCGACTTGCTCGACGCGGCCGCCATTCATGACGATCAGCAGGTCGGCCAGGGTCATGGCCTCGACCTGGTCGTGGGTGACGAAGATCGAGGTGGCCTTGAGCCGCTTGTGCAGCCGCTTGATCTCGATGCGCATCTGCACGCGCAGGGTGGCATCGAGGTTGGACAGCGGTTCATCGAAGAGGAAGACCGAAGGTTCGCGCACGATGGCGCGGCCCATGGCGACGCGCTGGCGCTGGCCGCCGGAGAGCTGGGCGGGGCGGCGGTCGAGATAATCGGTGAGGCTGAGGATGGCAGCGGCCTCTTCGACCTTGCGGTCGCGCTCGGCCTGCGGCAGGCCGGCGATGCGGAGTGGATAGGCCATGTTCTGGCGCACCGTCATGTGGGGATAAAGCGCATAATTCTGGAACACCATGGCGCAGCCGCGATCGGCCGGATCGATCTCGTTCATGACGATGCCATCGATGGCGATAGTGCCTTCGGTGATGTCCTCGAGCCCGGCGATCATGCGGAGCAGCGTGGACTTGCCGCAGCCGGACGGGCCGACAATGACCACGAATTGACCATCGGCGATCTCAACATCGATGCCGTGCAGCACCTGCTTGCCTTCATAGGTTTTCTTGAGGGCGGAAAGGGCAAGTTCACCCATTATGCTTCTCCCGCGAGGCGGTTCTTGAGGCGGGCGACGGTTGCCTCGTCCAGACCGATATTTTCCAGATAGGTGCGCACTGAGCCGTGGCCATCCACGATATGGGCGATGGTCGCCACCATGGTGGACGGCTCGGAGGCCAGCAGCGGGCGGAATGCTTCGACATCGGCGCCGCGCGCGGCGGCATCGGCGATGATTTCCTCGACCATGGGGGCGATCATTGCGGCGGTCTGAGCATAATCCTCGACGATCAGCGCGGCCTCGACGCCGGCGAGCGC
This sequence comes from Devosia sp., assembly GCA_035565135.1. Lineage (GTDB taxonomy): Bacteria > Pseudomonadota > Alphaproteobacteria > Rhizobiales > Devosiaceae > Devosia. The sequence goes on along the minus strand of DATMSY010000137.1, from coordinate 13,629 downwards.
CAGCAGCAATGCTGCGACGATGCCGGTGCGATCCTTGCCGGCGGTGCAGTGGAACAGCACCACGCCTTCGGGCGCGTCGGCAATGATGGTCAGCACATCGCGGATGGCGTCCTGCCGCTTGGCCAGGGCCAGCTTATAGAGTTCGAACAGCACATCGCCGCCCTGCCCTCTATCCGGCGCCAGTTGATCGAACAGCGAGACATTGTGGTAGCGGACGGCGGGATTGCCGCCGAATGGATTGGGATGGCTTGCCAGTTCGCCTGGGTGGCGCAGATCGATGACAGTGGTCACCCCCTCGCCGACGAGTTCCGCCATGCCGTCGGCATCGAGGCGATGCAGGCCATCGGCGCGCAGGATACGGCGCCAACGCGTTTCGCCATCGGCGGTGAGATAGCCGCCCAGGTCGCGGATATTATAGGTGCCCCTGACCGGCAGGTGGCGCGTGAACTGGGTTTGCATCAGCGAATTCCCGATTTCATGAAGGACTGGATGACCTGCCGTTGCAGGACGATGTAGATGAGCAGGATCGGCAGGCTGGCCATTGTGGAGGCCGCCATGAGCGGGCCCCATTGGGTGCCCTCGGCGGTCATGAACATCTGGATACCGATCTGGATGACGCTGTTTTCCGGCGTGCGGGAGAGGAGCAGCGGCCAGAAATATTCGTTCCAGGTAGAAATGAAGATGAGGATAGCCAGCGAAGCGATGGTGCCGCGCAGATTGGGCATCATGACTTCCCAGAGGATGCGCCAGCTGCGCGCGCCATCCATGCGGGCCGCCTCAATAACCTCCTTGGGGAAGCTGCGCATGGATTGGGCCAGCAGCAGGATGGCGAGAGCGGAGGCGAAATGCGGCAGGATGAGCGCGGTGATGCTGTCGAGCAGGCCCATTTGGGCCACGAGGAGATAATTGGGGATCATCACCACCTGGAAGGGCACCAGCCAGGTCAGCGCCACCAGCGAATAGACCAGCGTATCGAAACGGAAGCGCCAGCGGGCAAAGGCGTAGGCGGCGAGCAGCCCGGTAAAGAGCTGGATGACCGTCACCACGGCCGAGATCAGCAGCGTATTGCCCAGCATATGGACGATGGGGATGGCGTTGAGCGCATAGGCGTAATTGTCGAGGGAGATCGAGGATGGCCAGAGGCTGGTTTCGAAGATGGCATTGGCGGGCCGCAGCGAGGTGACGACCATCCAATAGACGGGGAAGAGGCAGAAGATCGACAGCACGACCATGACCAGGTGTCCCACTGCGCCATCGAGGCGCGAGCGGGTCCGGGCGGTGCGGCGCAGCCGCGGCTTGGCGGCCGTCAGGGGGCGCGAAACGGCATCAATTGTCATGGAAGGAATACCTGTCGATAAGGCGGAACAGGAAGAAAGCGATGGCACCGAAGCCGAGGAACAGGATGACGGCGGATGCCGAACTCCAGCCCACCGACATGCTGGAAAAGCCGAAATCCCACAGCAGGAAATAGATATTGGTGGTGGCGCCGAGCGGACCGCCGCCGGTGAGCACATTGATATAGGTGAAGCTCCATTGCGCGCCGAGCAGGATGGTCATCATCACCAGGAACAGCACGGAGGAGCTGAGCATGGGCAGGCGGATATCGCGGATGACTTCCCATTTGCTGGCGCCATCCATGCGGGCGGCCTCAATCAGCGAGGGATTGATATTGGCATTGGCCGCCGACAAGATCAGCGTCGAAAAGCCGATCAGCTTCCAGCCAGTAATGACGATGATGGTCCAAATGGCGACCTTGGGATCGCTGAGGAATTTGACCGGATCAAAGCCGAACCACTTGATGACCAGGTTGACCATGCCGTAGCCCGGATCGAGCAGCCAGCGCCAGACGGCGGCGGCCACGACGGGGGCGATGATCATCGGCACGAAGATGATGGCGCGGTAGATATTGCGCCAGCGGGCCGGCAGGTCGTGGGTATAGATGGCGATGGCCAGCGGGATCAGCACGGCAATCGGCAGGAGCCCGGCGACATAGATGGCGGTGTTGCGCAGCGCCAGCCAGAATTTGGGCAGGGCGAAAATCTTGGTGTAATTGTCCCAACCGACAAAGGTGCGCGGCGAATTGGGCAGCATGTTCCACTGGTAAAAGCTCAGCCGCAGCGCATCGACCAGCGGCCAATAGATCCAGATGATCAGCGTGATGACGGCCGGGGCCAGGTAGAGCCAGGGCGATATGCGCCAAAGGCCCGAGCGCTTGCGAGGCGCGGTGACGCGGCGGGGGGATAGCATTGTGTCGGTCATGCTGACCTCTCGTTGACGTTCGTTCTTCACCTCCTCCCCTTGAAGGGAGGAGAGCACCGCGCCACTGCACGGGGTGTTCTTTCGTCCCCTCGCCCCTCCGGGGAGAGGGCTAGGGTGAGGGGGCGATGCCGGCAATCCACACATTGCTGAGGCATCGCCCCCTCACCCGGCGCTACGCGCCGACCTCTCCCCGGAGGGGCGAGGTGAGACTGCGTGCGCTACGGCATGAAGCTCTGCGCGGTGTCCTGCGCCGATTTCAGCGTCTCGGTGGGATCACCCCCGCCGAACACGGCCATTTCGACTGCGTCCATCATGGTCTTGACGATCTGGCGGTAGTTGGGACCGGGCATCGGGTCCCAGGGTTCGAGCACGGCGAGCTGGTCGAGATTGGGCTGTACCAGCGGGTGTTCCTTGATCCATTCGCCCAGATATTTCGGATCGTTGACGATGGCAGGCCGCAGCGGCAGGTAGCCGATTTCGGAGGTGATGATGGTGTAGCGGTGCTCCGAGGTCAGGAACTTCATCAGCTCCCAGGCCGCCCGCTGCTTGAGCGGATCGGTGGTGTGGATGGTCAGGGCGCTGCCCGAATTGTTGGGCCGCACCGGCTTGTCGCCGAAGCTGGGCATGGTGGAGGCGCGCAGCTCGTAATGGTCTTTGGCGCCGGCGACGAGCGAGCCCTGGATGGCGCTGGTCTGCAGGTACATGCCGATATTGCCCGCAGCCATGCCTTCAAGCGCGCCGTTGATATCGGCGTTTTCGTAGACGCCGGCATCGGCCAGGTCACGCAGCATAGCGACGGCTTCGACCGCCTCGGGTTCGGCGAATTTGAGCGTGGTGCGATCGCGCGAGATCACCTCGCCGCCATTGGAGCGCACGACGCCCTGGAACAGCCAATCGGCGGCGGTCGGGCCGGTAATGCCGGCGGCAAAGCCGGCTGCGTCGGTTTTTTCCTGGATGGCGAGGGCTGCGGCCTTCACGGCCTCCCAGGTCTTGGGCGGCTGGTCGGGATCGAGCCCGGCGGCGCGGAACAGGTCGGCATTGTAGAACAGGACCGGCGTCGAGAAGGTATAGGCCAAGCCATAGGTCTTGCCGTTGAGCACGCCCAGCTTGAGGCCATTGGGTGACATGCCCTCGAAATGGGCGGCGAGTTCGTCGGCCGGCACCAGGTCTTCCAGCGCCTGGGCGCCGAAATTGGTGACGGCGAAGTCGAGATCGCTGAACACGGTCTGCACCAGATCGACCGGCATGCCGGCAGCCAGGTCAGCCTGGATGCGGCTAGCATCGGCGCTGGAATAGGGAATACCTTCCACCGTGATGTTGGGATTGGCCGCCATGAATTCGGCGATCATCTTGCGCGTGGCGTCGCCACCAATGCCGGCGGTGGCGAGGTTGTAATTGTAGAAGGTGATGGTCACTGGTTCGTCAACCGTCGCCGGGATCGACTGGGCCAGAGCGGGCAGCGAGAGGCCGGCGGCCAGCAAAGCCAGCGCGCGGGCGAGAAAGGTCTTGCGGTTCATCTGCATCGGCTTTCGGTTCATTCTGCCGCGACGGGCGCGCTGGCTTCGTATTTCTTGAGCATTTCGGCCATGCCAGCGAAGGTGAAGCTGTGCAGTTCGCGACGCTCGGAGGCTTGCGGCGCAAAGGTGATGGTGAGGCCTGAGGGGCGCAGCGTGCCGATGGCGAAGGAGGCGCCGGAAAGCATGCGCAGACCTTCATGCAGCCAGAGCACGTCGGTGGCGGCGTGCTGACCGATGCCGACCACGACCGGAATGCCGTACCAGTTGGAGACGCGGTCGAAATGGATGTGGCCGGAGAGGATGCCGATCACGTCATAGCCGTCGACGGCGTCGCGCAGGGCTTCGGTATCGGCGATGGTGAGGGATTCCCATTCCATGTCCGGGCGGTCGGTGTCGAGCGCGGGGGCGTGGTGCATGACGAGGAGCTTGGGTAGCTCGCCGTGCTGGTCGAGTTCGGACTTGAGCCAATCGAGCTGGCCGGGTTCGAAATGGCCGCCGACTTTGCCGGGGACGCTGGAATCCAGCACGATGACATGGATGCCGTCGATGACCCGGGAATGGTCATAGGGGACGTCGACATTTTCGGTCTGGCCGAGCATGACGGGATAGAAACCGTCGCGGCGGTCATGATTGCCCAGGGCATAGAGGATGGGCATGTCGAGGCCCGACTCGGCAATGATGCGCTTGAGCTGTTCATAGCTGCCGGCGTCGCCGCGATTGGTCAGGTCGCCGCTGGCGACAATGAAGCGGGGCTGGGGCACCAGCGTCTTCACCTCGGCCAGGATCTTGGTCAGCGTGGTGGCGGTGTCGGAATAGAGGTGATCATCCTGCACTTCTGGGTTGCCGATATGCAGATCGGTGAGGTGGACGAAGGTGAGGTGTTCGGACATTTGCGGCGCCTTCCTGTTGCAGACCGGCCCTAGCGATGGCCGGTTCGAATGATGCGTTCACGGGCTATCGGCTGAAGCTGCCGATTGGCTCTTGCGTGAGAACGAGGGCATGGGTAGCCTCGCAGCATGACAGGTGAATGAAGGTTCATTCAGTTTATGGATGTTAGTCCCGACAAGCGCGAGCGCATTCTTCAAGCGGCCTCCAAGCTGATCGTGCAGAACGGTCTGCAATGCTCCATGTCGGCCATTGCCGAGGAGGCCGGGGTCGCGACCGGCTCGCTGTATAACTATTTCAAATCCAAGGAAGATCTGGTCCGCGGAATCTATGGACGGGTGGCCGAGGCGATGACGGGGCGGCTGGTGGCCGATCATCCTGGCATCTCGCAACGGGACCGCATCCGCCGCTACATCGCCGACTATATCGACTTCATCTGGGAGGATCCGCTGCGGGCGCGGCTGTTCGAATATCTCGACAATAATCCGCTGATCACCATCAACGAAGCCGGCGCGATCTTCGGCCCGTTTGTCGACCATTCCTCCGCCATGCTGGAAGCCGGTCAACGCGAGGGCAGCGTGCGCGAGGGGCAGGTTTCGCTGATGGCCAGCTTCGTGCGCGGCGCCATCCGCAATACGCTCAAACGCCGCCGAACCGACCCTGCCCCGCTTACCGAAGCGGAACGGCAGGGGATTGCCGCGATGTGCTGGGACGCGATTGCGGTGCATGGCTAGTCGCATAGCCGGCTGACCAGCTTGTCGATGGCGGCGTGCGGGAGGCCGATCGCGGCGCTATAGGCCGCGATGCCGCCGTGCCGGGTGCGCAGATGATCCAGCATGTCCAGCATTGTGGCTGCGTCGCTTGCGAGCACGCGGTCGATATGGGCGTCGTCGAGCCCCCTCGCCTGCGCCACCAGCCGCAAGCGCGCGAGAAGCGGATCGGCCAAAGTGGCAGTGAGGGCGTAGTCTTCGGCGACGTCCGCTTCGCTCACCCCGGAGAGGAGCAGCAGCATGGCGGAGACGATGCCGGTGCGGTCCTTGCCGGCGGTGCAATGGACCAGGACGACGCCCTGCGGCGCGGTGGCTATGATTCGCAGCACTTCGGCCAGCCGGGCGCCGCAATGGTCGAGTGCATCGCGATAGCGTGCAGCCATGTCGAAGGCCGCGTCGGCGGCGGCGATGGGAGCGAGGGTGTCGAACAGGGCGATGTTGCGATAATCGACGCTGTCGTGATCCTGGAACGGATTGGGTTCGCCGGCGGTTTCGTGCGGGCCGCGCAGGTCGATGACCGTGGACAGCCCCTGCCCCAGCAGATGTTCGCGGCCGGCGTCGCGCAGGTGGGAGAGCGAATCGCCGCGCAATATCCGCCGCCATTGCGTGCTGCCGCCATTGGCGCGGGCATAGCCGCCCAGGTCGCGGATATTGTGGGTGTCGGCAAGCGGCATGTGGCGGTCGAAGGCAATCGACATTGGGAGACTCATCGGTTTTGGAAAAGTGCGGGGCGCCGTAGCGCCCCGATTTTTGCATCAGTCCTGCGGCATCAGGGTCTGGGCCGTTTGCTGGGCGGCGGTCAGCACCTGGGTGACGTCCCCGTCCCCGAAGACGGCTTCGCTAACGGCGTCCTTCATCATGCTTTCGGCCTGGCGATAATTCGGGCCGGGGAAAGCGACATTGGGCGTGAGGCGATCGAGCTGTTCGAGGTTGGGGCGGATCAGCGGGTGAGCCTCGGTCCAGGGGCCCAGAAATTCCGGGTCATCGACGATATCGAGGCGGAGCGGCAGATAGCCGATCTTGCTGGTGATGATGGTGTAGCCATGCTTGGAGGTCAGGAACTTCATCAGCTCGTAGGAGGCCCGCTGCTTGGCCGGGTCCTTGGAGAAGGTGAAGAGCGCACTGCCCGAATTGGTCGGCGCGGTCGGCTTGTCGCCAAAGGCGGGCATGGGCGCGACGCGCAGGTCCCATTTGCCTTCGGCGGCCTTGGAGAGCGTGTTCTGCAGGGCGCTGGTATAGAGGAACATGCCCAGCGTACCGCTCGCCATGCTGTCGCTGGGATTGGCGGGATCGAGCCGGCCATGACCGCCGCTATCGACCATGTCGCGCAGCATCTGCACCGCAGCAATGCCATCGGGATTGGCAAAGGTCAGCGTATTGCCATCGCGCACCTTACCGCCATTGGACATGAGGATGGCCTGATAGACGAAGGTGCCGTCGGCCGGGCCATAGGCGCCGGGGAAGAACCCTTCGGCATCAGTATTGGCGACGATGGCGTCGGCGGCAGTCTTGACCTCGGCCCAGGTGCGCGGCGGCTGATCGGGGTCGAGTCCGGCAGCGCGGAAGAGGTCGGCATTGTAATAGAGGATCGGGGTCGAGAAGGTGTAGGCAAGACCATAGGTCTTGTCGCCGACCTTGCCGAGATCGAGCCCGCGCGGGATCATGCCGTCGGTCAGGGCGGCATAGCCCTCCTGCCCTGCCATGTCCTCGAGCGCATTGGCGCCGAGATCGCTGGCGATATAGATCAGGTCGCGGAACACCAGTTGCGCCACGTCGGGCTGCTGGCCGGCGGCCATGTCGGCCTGCAGTCGCGTGATGATTTCGTTGGACGGCACGCCGATCGGCTCGATCTTGATAGTGGGATTGGCCGCCTCGAATTCGGCGATCAGTTCCCGGGTTGCATCAGCGCCGGCGCTCGCCGTGGCGAGGTTGTAGTTGTAGAACGTGATGGTGACGGGCGCGTCGACCCCAGCGGCCATCTGTGCGAAGGCCAGGCCCGAAAGTGCGGTGAAGCTGAGGCCGGTGGCGGCGAGCAGCTTGAGAATGTGTCGTCTGAGCATCGAATAGTCCTCTGGGAGAGAAAGGGTCAGCCGGCCGCGGCGAGCGCCGCTTCCTGGCGGTCGCGCAGCATTTGCAGCGAATAGCGATTGAGTTCGGCGCGGTCGGAGGGCAGCGGCACCAATGCCATGGTAAGGCCCGAGCGGCGGACGGTGCCGATGCCGAAAGAGGCGCCATTGACCATGCGCAGCACTTCGGCCTGCAGGATATCGGTGGCGGCATGCTGGCCCATGCCAACGATGACCGGAATGCCATGCCATACCGAGAGGCGGTCGTGATGGATGTGACCGCTGAGAATGCCCAGCACATTGCGGCCCCTGAGCATTTCGGCCAGGCGCTGGGACTGCGAGAATTCCACAGTGCGCCAATGCGCCCAATCGGGCTCGTCGCCGAGGGCCGGAGGATGATGGGCGACGATCAGCTTGGGCAGGTCGGGATGGCTATCCAGAGCCTCTGCGAGCCAGGCGAATTGTTCGGGTTCGATCGTGCCGCCGATCTGGCCGGGCGTGCTGGTATCGAGCGTGATGACATGGACGCCATCGATGACCTGCTGGTGGTCGAAGGCGGCGCCCAGATCGGTCTCGCGCTCCAGCATGCCGCGATAGAAGCCCTCGCGGGTATCGTGATTGCCCAGCGCATAGATGACCGGCAGCGAGGTGGCCGCCATCAGCGCCTTGAGCTGGCGGTAGCTATCAGTATCGCCCTGATTGGTCAGATCGCCGCTGGCGACGATGAAGCTCGGGCGGGGCGAGACCGCTTCGACCAGATCGAGAATGGTCCGCAGTGTCGCCGAGGTGTCGCTGAACAAATGCGGATCGGTAACGCTGGGGTTGCCGATATGCAGATCGGTCAGGTGAATGAAGGTGGTCTCGCCGGCCATGTGCTGTGCTCCGCTTCAGGTGGGAGCAGCAGCTAGCGCGGCGGCGTCTCAATGCCGTGACGGAATTGAAACGCCGTTTGGATAGGGCTGCGGCGGGGCGGTGAACATGGGCGCTGTGGCGGCCACCACTTGCTGCAGCACGATTTCGGCGGAGCCCAGATCGATGGCGTGATCGGTCAACATTTCGGTACGGTGCCGGTTACGGATGATCTGCGAGCGTACACCCAGTATGCAACTGATGCGGAACCCGATGTCGACATCGCTCAGCCAGGGCGCAACCAGCCGGAAATGCGGGATGAAGGTCCGGTGATGCTCCACGTCCTCGACAATCGGATTGAAGATTTCGGGGTGGTGGCTGGCCTGGGCAATCGTGGTCATATGCTTGAGTACGCGATAGCTCGATTTCGGATCGAGGCTCCAGCGGATCGAGGGGCCGACTAATGCGGCGATCAGCGAGGCGGCATCGGCGGGCTGAGGGTGATTGCGCGCCACGGCCTGGGCCAGCAGCGTCAGCCGCTCCGCATTGAGCCGCAGATAGACCCGCTCGCCCACCGAAAAGATCAGCCGCTCGAGACTGCCGAAATGGTAGTTCACCGCGCCGATATTGGTCCGCGCCAGTTCGGTAATACGCCGCACCGTGACATCGTCCGGGTTCTGCGCATCGCTCAGCAATTGCTCGCAGGCGTCCTTCAACTGATGGGCCGTGGCGCTTTCCGTCATCACATCCTCCGACACGCTGGGAGCGGTGATAGCCTGTGGGCGTCGCAGGCATGTGACAGGATGATGGCGGCGGGATGCTCTATGGGTTCGTCGAAGGAAGAGGTCGCAGCGCTGTCGCCCAGCCCCAACCAGTCCAAAGGGTCAATCGGCGAATAACTCTCGGTAGTTAGCCAAAAATTCCAATTTTAAAAATTCAAAATTGTGAATAGAAAAATGGGGCGTCAAGAATGACGCTTGGGGGAAAATATGAGATTTGCAGGAAACGTAATCTGGTTTGTCTTGGGCGGGTGGTACACCGCGCTTCTCTGGCTCGCCGGAGCAGCCGTATTCGCCATATCGATTGTCGGCATTCCACTTACCATCGCGGCGCTACAGATGGCTCAGCTATCCGCATGGCCCTTCGGCAAGGACGTGGTTCATATTCGGGAGCTAGACGGCAAAGGACTAAGTGCAACGACGGCAGTGACCGGCACGGTAGGCTTCATCGTCAACGTAGTCTGGGCTTGCACCTTCGGCATCGTGCTGTTCTTTGCCTATCTTTTGGCCGGCGTTTTGTGCTGCCTCACACTGATAGGCATTCCATTCGGTCTGCAATCGTTCAAACTCGCCGGCATATCGTTGTGGCCTGTCGGGCGGCGCGTCGTTCCGGCAGAATTGGCAGACCTCGCTCGAAACGAGAATGCCCGCACTAAGCTCGCAAAATATCGTGGAGCATCCGCCTAACCGGGCAACAAAGGCGGAGAGGATTCACCTCTCCGCCCGTTCCTTCGATGAGCCCTAGACCTTCTCCACGGCCCCGCCGGCCTCGGTCCAGTCCTTGAACCCGCCCAGGTTGAACACTTCAGGATAGCCCATGTCCTTGAGCAGCTTGCCGCTAAGGGCGGAGCGGCCGCCGGAGGCGCAGTAGACGATGATGGGGCGGTCCTTGGTCAATTCGGCATTGTGATAGGGCGTGTCGGCGTCGGCACGGAAATCCAGCATGCCACGCGAGATGTTGATTGCACCGGGCACCTTGCCGCTGGCGGTGACTTCCGGCCCGTCGCGCACATCGATGACCAGAGCATTGCGCTCGGCGATCAATTTGCGGGCCTCCTCGGGCGAGATTTTCGGGACGACCGCATTGGCGGCGGCCATCAATTCCTTGACACTCGTTGGCATGGCTTTTCTCCATGGTGCCGCGCGGGGATGATACGCCCTGCAGGGGCCGGGGCAACACAAATCGCCGCCGGGCGGGACGCCAATGGATTTCGGAACGTTCGTTTCATCATGACGGGGGCCGAAAATCCTGTTCGATAGCGGGCGGAAGGCGGCCGGGCGGAGCAGGCGAGGGTTTTGCACGGAGAATCGATCACGCGTGCAGCCGAATTTGGTAGCGGGTCACGGCCGGGGCCATCCACTGAATCGCCCCGGAAAAGGCGCTGTTACAAGACCGTCGCAAATCTATGATTACAACGCGATCGCCGTGACTTTGTGTCCGGTAGCGGGTTTCCACTTGCACACGCTCGCAATGAATAGTTAGTCTTGCTTCCAGCATTGGCACAAGACCGATGAAATCTGCGGGCGGAACAAACCGTCGAGTGGAACATCCGTTCGAAAACGGACTTTGGGAGACAACAATGAAACGGCGTGATTTCATGCTCGCTGCCGGTACTGCTGCCGGCGCCCTTATGCTGCCCCGTATCTCGTTTGGTGCCGAGGGCACTATCGACTGGTACACCAGCTCGGACCAGAACGTGCTCGACTTCTGGACCAATGTGGTGAAGCCGAAATTCGAGGCGGCCAATGCCGGCTTGACGCTGAACCTGGTCGATGGCGGCGATGGCGCCGGCGTCGCAGCGATCGGCGACCGCGCCCTGGCCGCCATGGCCACCGGGGCTGATCCGCAAGCCGATATCTTCGAGGGCTTCGACACCCGCGTAACGGTCGATGGCATTGCCAAGGGCCTTTATGTCGATTTCGAAAAGGCCGGCCTCAGCAATTATTCCAAGATTAATCCGCTGGCTTTCGATACGCCGACCAACCTGCCCTATCGCGGTTCGCAGGTGCTGCTGGCTTACGACACCACCAAGCTCGACCCGGCCAATGTGCCCAAGACCTGGCCTGACCTGGTCGCCTGGATCAAGGCGAACCCTGGCCAGTTCATCTACAATCGTCCCAACAAGGGCGGTTCGGGCGGCAACTTCGTGCGCCGCGCGATCCTCGAAGCCAACGGCAAGGACCCGAGCAAGTTCACCGTCGACAATTATACCCAGGCATTCGGCGACGAAACGCTGAACCCCGCCTGGGACATTCTCAAGGACCTGGCTCCGTCCCTGTTCGATGGCGGCGCCTATACCTCGGGCAATACGCAGTCGCTGCAGCTGCTCGGCCAGTCGGCCGTGACCATGATCCCGACCTGGTCGGACCAGGCGCTGTCGGCCATCGCCCAGGGCGTGCTGCCAGAAACCACCGGGCTGGTCCAGCTCTCCGATCTCGGCCTGCCGGGCGGCTTCACCAAGATCGCCGTGCTCAGCAATGGCGTGAACAAGGAAGCCGCGCTCAAGCTGGCCGACTTCGTGCTCAGCGAGGAAATCCAGTCGGCCGTGCTGACCGAACTGGGCGGCTTCCCCGGCGTGTCCTGGGATTATGTCGCGGCCGATCTGCGCGAGAAGTTCAAGGATATCATCCCGACCTCGATCCCGGTTTTCCCGGGTGGCGATTGGGAAAAGGCCGTCAATGATGGCTGGTATCGCGCCGTGGCTCCCAATGTGGATCCCAATTCGTGACAGCGGTCACGTCCGGCCCGATCGCGGCCGTGGAACCAAGTCGCAAGAGGCCAATTGGCCTCTTGCTCGTCGCCATTCCCGTGTTGATGGTGATCTGGCTGGTGATCTGGCCGATCATTTCCGCCGTCATCACCACGCTTTGGGTGAAAACGCCCGAAGGCACTGCTTTTTCGGTGGAGACTTACCGCTTCTTCTTCAGCGATCCCTATAGCCTTTCCAACCTGTCGCTGACGCTGTGGACCACCATGGTCTGCGCCATATTGCTGCTGGTGGTGTGCCTGCCGATCGCGCTCTATCTGCGCTTTTCCGACAGCCGCGCGGCCGCCTATGTGCAGGGCCTCGCCATTTTCCCGATGTTCGTGCCCTCGATCATCCTGAGCTTCGCCTTTATCCGCGTGCTGGGGCCCAATGGCACTGTCGATCTGTTGCTCAATGCGGTTGGCCTGCCCAAAATCCGCACGCCTTATCTGACGCCATGGGGGCCGGTGATCGGCCTCGTCTGGGACAATATCCCGCTGACCGTGCTGATCCTGCTGTCGGGGCTGGGCAATGTGTCCAATCAGTCCATCGAAGCCGCGCGGGATGTGGGCGCGGGGCGCTTTGCGCTGCTCTGGCACATTATCCTGCCGCGCATTTCCAATTCCATTCTGGTGGCCATTTCATTCGCCGTTCTCGGCATCTTTTCGGCCTTCACCCTGCCCTATGTGCTGGGGCCGGCGGCGCCGGAAATGATGGGGCCGTTCATGCAGCGCACGTTCCGCGAGCTGTTCGATCCGACCAATGCGATCACGCAGGCCGTAGTCACCTTCGGGTTCTGCATCGTGTTCGGGCTCTTTTATGTGCGCTCCGTCGCCAAGAACAGGACGCCCTGATGGCCGCTGCTCTCGTACGACCCAAAATAGACTGGACCGGCATATTTCTTGCCGTTGTCCTGACCATCGTCATCGTCGTTCCACTGATTGTGGTGGGCACCTGGGCATTCACCAATGTCTGGCGTTATCCCTCAGTCATTCCGCAGGAATTCGGCCTCAAGTTCTGGAACCAGACACTGGCGCGCGCCGATGTGTGGAGCTCGATCACCATGAGCCTGTCGCTGGCGGCGACGGTGACGTTCCTCTCGGCATTGATCTGCCTGCCGGCCGCCTATGCCTTTGCCAGAATGGATTTTCCGGGGCGGAACATTCTCTTCTTCTCGTTCCTGGCCGGGCATGCCTTCCCCAAATTCGGGCTACTGGTCGCCATTGCCGGCATTTTCCTGCAGCTCAACCTTATCGGCACATTCTGGGGCGTGGTGTTGATCCAGCTCGTGGGCACGCTGCTGTTCATGATCTGGATTCCGGTGGCTGCCTTCCAGGCGGTTGACCGGCGCATGGAGGAAGCGGCCCGCGATGTCGGGGCTTCGCCGTTCCGCGTCTTCTGGTCGATCACCCTGCCCCAGGCCGGGCCGACCATTGCGGCGGCCATTCTGCTCTCCTTCGTCGGCACTTTCTACGAAACCGAGGGCGCCTGGCTGATCGGGGCGCCCCAAGTGCGCACGCTGCCGGTGCTGATGATTTCGTTCATCAACAACCAGCCGGTCATCCAATATGGCGCCGTGCTCTCGGTTTTGCTCTGGGTGCCCAGTTTCATTGCCCTGCTGTTCGCGCGCCGCGTGGTCAATTCGGGATCGTTTGCCCGCGGTTTCGGCGGCTAGGAAGTCTCATGTCCGTTCTCAATATTTCCGATGTCTCCAAGGTGTTCAGCACGACGCGCGCCGTGGATTCGTTCTCCCTCGA
>DATMSY010000136.1:0-37255 GCA_035565135.1 Devosia sp. | reverse complement strand
GCCCAACTATACGAACCCAGCGCTTAGGCGCCCTTCGTCTATCGGTCAGGACGCCACCCTTTCACGGTGGAGAGAGGGGTTCGATTCCCCTAGGGCGTACCATTCTTCTTGCTGAAGTTTGGCCAAGTAGCTAACACTGAGATCCTTGCTCCGCGCCCATCGTCTAGCGGTCAGGACACCGCCCTCTCACGGCGGGAACAGGGGTTCGATTCCCCTTGGGCGTACCAGCGAAATTCCGGTCTCCGGTTCCCCCTTCCAGATCTGTATGATTGCTACAAACGCGCTGGAACTGCCGCGGCAGCTGGGCTGTATGCCAAGGCAAGCTCGACATGCAGTTTTGTGGCTAATGCACAGACATCTCTACGACGCCGCCGCTACCACACCAATTGACGTAAGTGCGCGCCCGTCCCCTCCCATATGCCGTCACGACTAGGTCGGTGCGGCAGACGTCGTCAGGCAGAGTGATCGTCTTGACGCAAAGAGATTCGTGCGGCGAGCACGGCTTCCCCTCAACGATCCCGCCCTTCACCCAAATCTTGCTAATTTCACCGTTGCCGGTATTCGTGATTTTCAAAGTGTAGGTAGCCGCGAAGCTGGGCGTCGCTGTCAGCGCAAACGCAAACAGGACCGCAATAGACTTGATCATGATGTCCCCCAAGGCAATAAGGTCAACAAATCGCCTCGGATCATCGCTGTCAATTCGGGCCGCACCGCGCGCTAAACAATTGCCGCGGGCAGAACAATGAGTAAAACGACCCACTCGTCTCCCTGTGTTGCGCCTCATGCGCTAGAATAGGCGACGTCCCTTTTGGAGCGACTTGTCGATGATCGAGGCCGTCAAAGACGTTATTCGCGCCGCGACGGGCATTCCCGATGCGGCATTGCATGTGCTGCTGGGGCTGCTGGTCTATTTCCTCTGCGTGCTGATATTCCGGGCGCCGTTGCGCAGCTGGTGGCCTTTGCTTGCCGTGCTGGCCCTGCAATCGATCAATGAAATATCCGACGCTATCGGCGATCTGCCGCGGCGGAATGGAATCGAAGTGCGCGGGACGATTCTGGATACAGCCATGACGCTTTTGCTGCCGGTGATCATCGTCGTCATGGCAAGGCTCGCCTTCATGTGGTCGCAGAGACCGGCGGCCAGGTAAGGGCGGATGCGCCCGTATTGCCTGACATTATCGCTGTTCGTAGCGGCGACGGAAATCGCCGGGTGCAGTTCCTGTTTCGCGGCGGAAGAATTTCGAGAAATTGGTGGGTTCCGGAAACCCCAGGCCCTCGGCAATGAGATTGACCGGCCGGTCGGTGTGAGCAAGCAGGCGCTTCGCTTCCAGGACGATCCGGCCGGCAATGACCTCCTTTGCGCCTCGCCCTGCCACCTCCAGCGCGGCGCGGCCAAGGCTTTTTTCCGTGCAGCCCAGAGCCTGGGCATAGGCGCTTACCTGATGCCAGGCGGAATAGTTCTGGTCGAGTAATGCGCGAAACCTGGTGAAGCGCTCCAGGTTGCGGCTGTGCACGGTCTCGGGCGCGGATTGGTGGTGAAAAATCGTCAGCCGCAGCAGTAGTGCGGAAACCTGATGGCGCAGTAGCGGATGCAGCAGCGCAGGCGCCACCCCGCCGCCAAAATCCTGCGCCATGCCGGCCGCAGCATTCTCCACCGCGGCAAAGTCGCTGCCGGACAAGGACAGATGCGCGGGAAGCCGGTCGAGGCAGAATGCGGGTGTCAGCTCGGTCACATTTCCAGCAGTGCTCGGCAGAAACTCGGAGCGGAACAGAACCATCCAGCCGTCCCAGTCCTCATATTGCCCGAAACTATGCACCTGCCCCGGACGCAGCACGAGAATGGTGCCCGCGGTGCAGGCGACCGGTTCAAAATCGACCATCTGGATCGGCGCCCCATCGGTCACGCATACCAAGGTGTGGAAGGTGTAGCGCTGCGTGACAAGGAGCTGCGCAGCCGGTATTCGCTGCCGCAAATCGGAGAAGCGGAAAATCTCCACATCAAGCCGGCGCCCGGACGGCCGATATTCCAGCGCAACGATGCCGGCTCTTTCGTCTGCTTCCCTCACGTGCCCTCCTGGCGAGGCTATTTCAAAATGTCCGATATCTATCAGAAAATGACCCGAAATCACCGGGTTTTGCAGCGTGATAGCGCCTAATTATCATTTGGAAGCAAATGACGGCCACGCCATTCCGGCCTGCCGTCCAATTTCGAAGCAGGATGCGACATGACCAATATCGACGTAGCCAAGGCCTATATCAAAGCTGTCCAGACGGGCGACCAAACGGTGCTTGGCACCCTCTTTTCGCCGGATGTGACGTGGCACCAACCGGGGCGCAACCGCTTCTCCGGAGTCAAGCACAGCCTGGCGGAAGTTGGCGCATTGCTGGGCGGCATGATGGAAATTTCGGGCGGCACTTTCGCCATCACCAAAGCAAGCCGCTACATGGCAAATGGCGACCTGGTAACGATCGAGATCGAATTTGCCGGGAGCCGGCCGGGCGCCGAGATGTCCCAGGCGGGTATCGATCTGCTGCGGATCGTGGATGGCAAGATTGTCGAAGTCTGGTTGTTCTCCTCGGACACCGCGCAGGAAGACGCCTTCTGGGGGGCGTAGTATGTCCCAACAGTCAGGCGAAGGCCCCCTCACCCGGCCCAAACGGGCCGACCTCTCCCCCAAGGGAGAGGTGAGGCCCGCCTGGCTTGTCTGGGCAATCCATTGCCACCGCGCGTGCTGAGGATGGCCGGGTGATGACGATGAATGGGGCACGTGCGCAAAGTGGAAAGCCAAGCCGCCTACGGCCCGCTGAGACCTGTGATTTTTTCTCCGGAGGGTGGGAGCCAGTTGCCGGTTCCGGCTTGGGCTTCCTCGTTGGCGCGGCGGGCGGCTTTGCGGCGTTGGGATTTGAGGTCGATGCCGAGCATGAAGAGCGCGGTCAGATCGTTTTTGAGCGCCAGTTTTTCCACCAGGATGGGGCCGAAGACGCCCATGAGGAAGGCGGGGAGGAAGATCAGTTCGGGGGGGATGGCGGGCCAGACTTTCTGGATCACTTCCCGCGTCGTTCCGGTGAAGGTCACGTGGTAGAGGAAGATGGCATAGGTATAGGGGCCGAAGAACAGCAATATCCTGGAGCGCGGCTTGAGCAGGAACAGGAATAGTGCCGTGGATAAGCCAAGGACTATCTGGTGGACGTGTTCCACTGGACGGGCCACCTGCATGAACCCAAGAAG
This sequence comes from Devosia sp., assembly GCA_035565135.1. Lineage (GTDB taxonomy): Bacteria > Pseudomonadota > Alphaproteobacteria > Rhizobiales > Devosiaceae > Devosia. The sequence goes on along the minus strand of DATMSY010000136.1, from coordinate 34,026 downwards.
AAGCGCGACATTGAGGGCCAGGAGCAGGACCAGCACCAGGCCAAAAGCCGTTGTCAGCCAGGTTGGCGGGTCCCCCTCCCCCTGCTGCGCCCGGCGGCGCAGGTAATAGGCGAAAAGATGGCCGGCATAGAAGAACGGCGCCAGGTAGCAGCCCTGATACATGGACATGATATTGGGGTCCCAGCGCGGGGCGAAGATGAAGACTGGTATGAAGCAGACCATGAGGATCATGGCAGCCACGTCGCTGCGCCCCTTGAGCAGGAAGCTCAGGGTGAGGAGCAGCGCGGTGAGCACGAAGGTGGCCTGCAGAAACCAGAAATGGGCGTATTGCACGAAGAAGATGGAAAGGAAGGGCGGCTGCTCATAGCCCGCCACAGCCCGCAAGGCGTAAAAGATGACGCTCGCGGTGGCCATGGGCAGCAGCAGGCGCTTGATCTTGCTGGTCAGGGCGCCCTGCCATTGGCTGAGGCTGACGATGACCGCACTGAGCACGAAGCCCGAAATGAAGGAAAAGATGGGCATGCGCGAATTGTCGAGCGCGTCATTGACGATGCGCAGCGGATGCCATTGATCGAGGCCCAGCCCGTCGGTGACGTCGGCGCCGGTGACGTGAAAGGCGACCAGCAGCAGGCAGGCAAGACCGCGAATGGTCTCTACATATTCCAGACGTCCAGATCTCAGGGACATTTGAACCTCGCTGAAGAGTTGCGCCGAACGGACAGCAAGGCGCCCGTAGGAACACTGGTTGTTCCACGCCGGACTACAGGCGGCGCGGTATCACGCACGAGCTTCAGCGCCAAAGGGATGCCGGTTGCGGCATCGCAGAGGCGGAAAATTACGCCAATATATCGGCGCCGGCTTTGTTCCTCCCTCAATGATTGTTTGGACGATACTTGCAGTAATAGTCCATGTTGGAAATACTTATGTTTCACGATCAAGTAAAATATTGCCGCCGCGCGCTTTTCGGCAAAATCAATTGAGGTGAAGGGGCGTGGGGCTAGCCGCGGAGGACGCGGTCCTCGTCGAAAAGCGGCAGCGTGCCGTCATCGGGGCCGGGGCGATAGGCCAGCTCGATAGCGGCCTCTACGGCGATTTCGATATGGGCGCGCAGGGGCGCGGCATCCATGACCTTGGGCGCAATGGCAAGCGCCTGCTCGAGGTGGTCGCGGACGCATTCATAGCGGGGATCGGGGAGAGTATGCTTGATCATGGCGGCCTCTTTACTTGGTAGCCGCACGGATAAGGTGCCGGTATCTGGTTTCCGGGTTCTCAAGGGCCGCGCCCCGATTTGAATCGAATGACGCCTGTTTTGCGGGCAGTGTCTTTCCTGTTGTCTCAAGGCCATGGCCATCGCATAGCTAAGCGCAGCAGCGATGGGGGATCGGCTTGGATTTCATGCGCCTTCTCAAGTCCGTGGAGGAATTGCTCTACGAACTGGTCACCTGGATATTGTTCTATCCACTGACACTGTGGCGCTGTGTCCGGCGGCCGGTGCCGATGATGATCTATGCCGGGACCGAACTCGGCGATAGCGATGCGGAGCGGTATGACGATGCGCTCAGCCCGCCGATTTTCCTGCTGCTGACGCTGTTCATCGCGCATATCGTCGGGCTGCAATTTGGCGTGCAATCGAGCGTCGTGCTGCCGGATGTGTTCGCGGATGAGCGCAATCTGCTGTTTTTCAGGGCCATAGCCTTCAGCCTTATCCCGCTGGTGCTGGCGCTGCGCGATGTGCGGCGGCGGGGTGGGCGGTTAACGCGGCAGACGCTGAAGCCGGCCTTTTACAGCCAATGCTATGCGGCGGCGCCGTTCATTCTCACCGTGGACCTGGCGCTGACCATTGGCCAGCACGGCAATCCGGCTGCGGTTCTTGCCGGCATCGCCATGCTGGTGCTGGGCCTGGCCTGGTATGTACGCACCGAGGCGGGCTGGCTGATGCGGGACGGCGCCATGGCTTCCGGCCGCGCGCATCTGACCGCGGCCTTGACCATCGCGCTGGGCTTTATCGCCCTTTGCGCCGTGCTGCTGGTGACGGGCCTGGCCATTGCCCGACAGGCTGGGGCGCTTTAGTTCGCCTTATGCCAGCGCCCCTGCCCCGATGTGGTGGCGGCCGATGGGGACGATCATGGGGGTGTCGGAGATGGGGTCGATGACCACGCGGGAGGCCATGCCGAAGACATCGGCGACGATGGCTTCGGTCATGACGTCGGAAGGGCGGCCCTCGGCAACCAGGCGCCCGGCTTTCATGGCGACGATGTGGTCGGCATAGCGGCAGGCCAGGTTGAGGTCGTGCAGGACGACGACGATTGTGCGACCATTGTTGCGGACCAGATCGGTCAAGAGGTCGAGGACTTCGACCTGGTGGTTGATGTCGAGGAAAGTGGTGGGCTCGTCGAGCAGCAGGAGATCGGTCTGCTGGGCCAGGGCCATGGCGATCCAGACGCGCTGGCGCTGGCCGCCCGAGAGTTCGTCGACGGGGCGATCGGCCAGTTCGAGCGTGTCGGTGGCGCGCAGGGCTTCGGCGACGGCGGCGTCATCTTCGGGGGTCCAGCGGCGGAACCAGCCCTGATGGGGATAGCGGCCGCGACCGACGAGGTCGGCAACGACGATGGCGTCGGGGGCGATGGGGGATTGCGGCAGCACGCCGAGCACGGTCGCCACTTCGCGCGTGGGCATGGTGTGGATGGGCTTGCCATCGAGGTAGACCGCGCCGCGCGTGGGCGCGAGCAGCCGGGCCATGCCGCGCAGCACGGTGGATTTGCCGCAGGCATTGGCGCCGACGATGACGGTGAGCTTGCCAGGCGGAATGGTCAGGTTGAAATCGGCGACGACCTGGCGGTCGCCATAGCCCAGGTCCATGCCGGCGGCGATAAGCTGGTGATTGGCGGACATGACTGCCCTCCCCTAGTTGACCCGCCCTGCCCGATTGGATGCCGTCAGCAGCCAGAGCAGGAAGAGCGCGCCGAAAACGCCGGTGACGACGCCCACGGGCAATTGAATGGATGGCAGCGCATGCTGCGCCACCATATCGGAACCGAGCATGACCAGCGCGCCGACGAGCGCGGCCTGCAGAAAGCCATTGCCGGCGCCATTGAGCAGGCGGCGGGCGATCGGGCCGGCGACGAAGGCGACGAAACTGACCGGGCCAACGGCGGCGGTGGCAAAGGCGGCGTAGCCGACGGCGGCAAGGATCAGGCCCAGGCGGGAGAATTCGACGCGGGCGCCGAGCGCGGTGGCGGTGTCGTCGCCCAGCTGCATGGCGTCGAGCGTGCGGACCAGGGCGATGGTCAGCGGGATCAGCACGAGGAGCGCCAAAGCGAGCGGGTAGATATCGGCGGCGTTGGCGGCATTGAGGCTGCCGATCAGCCAGGCCAGGGCCTGCTGCACCTCAAAGAGCCGGGCGCGGGTGAAGAGATAGGACATGACCGCGCTCATGATGGCGGCCATGCCGATGCCGATCAGCACGACGCGATAGGCGGTGACACCATTGCGCCAGGCGAGGCCATAGATGGCGAGGGCCGTCAGGATGGCGCCGGCAAAGGCGCCGAAGGAGACCCAGAGGCCGGACATGCCGAAGACGATGATGCAGAACACGGCCGAGGCGCTGGCGCCGTGGGAGATGCCGATAATATCAGGGCTGGCCAAGGGGTTACGCAGCAATGTTTGGAAAATGATTCCAGACAGCGCGAAGGAGATGCCGGTGAGGACGGCGAGCACGGCCCGGGGCACGCGCACATTGAGCACGATGAAATCGACGCCCTTGTTGACCTCGCCGGTCAGCGGGGAAAAGAGCGAGCGCAAGACGTCGCCGGGCGCGACGGGGTAATCGCCGAGATAGAGCGCCAGCGCGAAGGTCAGCGCCAGAGCCAGGGCCAGACCGAGCGTGATGCTGCGGCGGCGCAGGGCGAGGCGGCCGCGGATGGATCGGACAATGGCTGTGTGATCAAGAGCCAGGGTCATAGCGAAGCCAGCTTGCGGCGGCGCACCAGCGCGATGAAGAAGGGTGCGCCGAGGAAGGCGGTGACGATGCCCACCTGCACTTCGCCGGGCGGGGCGATGATGCGACCCAGCACATCGGCGCCCAGCAGCAGGATGGGGGCCAGCAGCATGGAATAGGGCAATATCCAGCGATAATTCGGGCCGGTTATGGCGCGCGCTACATGGGGCACGGTGAGGCCGACAAAGGCGATGGGACCTGCGGCGGCGGTAGACGCGCCGGCGAGGATGACGGCGGCGAGGCCGGCAATGGCGCGGGAGCGGCGCACATTCTGGCCCAGGGCGCGAGCGACATCCTCGCCCATGGAGAGGCCATCGAGCATGCGGCCCGAGGCAAGTGCCAGCACAATGCCGATGGCGAGGAAGGGCGCGACCTGCACGACCACATCCATGCTGCGACCAGCCAGCGAGCCCACCTGCCAGAAGCGGACTTCATCGAGCGTGCGGGGGCTGGTGAGGAGAATGGCGCTGACGATCGATTGCAAAGCGGCAGTCATGGCTGAACCGGCCAGCGCCAGCTTAATGGGCGTGGCGCCTTCGCGCCCGATCGAGGCAATGGCATAGACGGCCAGCATGGCCGCCCCTGCTCCGGCAAAGGCCAGCCAGACATAGATGCTGAGTTGGCTGATGCCCAGGATCGCGACGCCGAGCACGACGAACAAAGCAGCCCCGGCATGGATGCCCAGGATGGACGGATCGGCCAGTGGATTGCGGGTGGCGCCTTGCAACACGGCACCTGCCAGCCCCAGCGCGGCCCCGACCAATAGGCCGACCACAGTGCGCGGCAGCCGCAATTCCCAGATGATGCGGTGATCGGTGGAGTCGGGATTGTAAGCGGTCAGTGCAGCCCAGACGGTATCGAGGCTGACCGGGCGCGCGCCCACTGTGATCGACAGGAAGGCGATGGACAGCACGATGGCGACCAGACCGACCAGCCCGAGCAAGAGGGGCGCGCTCCGGCGGGCGTCGAATGTCGGGGCGGCGATGGTCATTGCTGGCTGGTCAGGTTCTCATCGGCGGCCGAAATTACGGCGGTGAGCTTGTCGAGCTCGCCGGCATAGGCCGTGTAATTGCGCAGCCAATAGGCGGGCCATTCGCCAATGGCGCCAGCGGCGGCGGCTTTCATGGCGGTCCAGGTGGGTTTGGCTTCGGCATTGGCGCGATTGGCCGGATTGCGATCGTCGATCAGGATGATGTCGGGCTGGTATTTGTCGGAACGCTCCCAACTCACCGTTTCCCAGTAGCCGCTATCGGCATTCAGCTCGGTTTTGAGGAAGCCCAGGCCCCAGCGCTTCATATCCATGAGTTCGGCTGCTCCCTCGGGCGCGGCTACCCAAAGCCCATCATCGCCGGGCCAGACGGCGAGCGCAGTGAGGTTTGGCTTGGCTTTCGCGGCAGCGGAAAACGCATCCCGAGCGCGCTCGAAATTGGCTTTGGCCGCAACAATGTCCGGCGTCGACAGATCGGCGCCGAAGCTGGTTGCCAGCGCTTCATATTCTTCGATCAGGCCGACGACGCTGTCGAGCTGGGCTGGCCCGGCAACTGGAGCCAGAGCACGCAACTGGCTGCCCGGCCCGGTTACCGCAGGGCCACCGCTCCATTCGTGGTCGCCCGGCCAATATTCGGAAATCACCAGATCGGGCTGCAGCATGGCGGCCTTTTCGATGTCGATTTCGTTATAGGCCGTGCCGACCATTACGATGCCGGTCAGATCAAGCCCCTGCAGCGCCTTGGACGCTTCGGGCAGGCTGCTGGCAATGATGCCCACCGGCCGAATGCCGAGGGGAATGAGGGCCGCAGCAGAATCCTCGGTGGCGATGATGCGCTTGGGCACTGCATCGAGCGTGATCGTCTCGCCTGCGCCATCGGTATAGGTCCAGGACTCGGCCTGGGCGGCGACAGGCGTGGCGGCAAGGGTGACGGCGAATATGGACTTGAGCGCGGCGTGCATCGCTTACTCCGAAAGGCTGGCGTCGGTGGCCTTGATGGCGGTGGTCAGCTTGTCGAGGGCGCCGGCATAGGCACCATAATTGCGCAGCCAATAGGCCGGCCATTCGGTGACGGCGCCGGCAGCGGCGGCCTTCATCAGTGTCCAGGTCGGCTGGGCCTGGGCGATCTGCAGCTGCGTATTGGTGCGGTTATCGAGCATGAGCAGGTCAGGCTGGTATTTGTCGGCATTTTCCCAGCTGATGTTTTCGAAATAGCCATGCTGGTCGACGGCATCGGGCACGATGATATCGAGGCCCCAGGCGCGGAAATCGGAGAGTTCGGAACTGCCCACAGGCGTTGCGACATAGAGCGCGTCATTGCCGGCAAAAACCGCCATGGCGGTGAGGCCGGGCTTTTCGGCAACGGCGGCGCTGAAGGCGTCGCGCGCGGTTTCGAAGCGGGCTTTTTCGGCGGCGATTTCCGGCTTGGCGAGATCGGCGCCGAGGCTTTGGGCCAGCTCTTCATATTCCTCGACGACGGCGATGATGGAATCGCCCACGGTGACGCCGGTCATCGGGGCAAGGCTGCTGAAGGGGCTGTCGGGGCCAGTGAGCTTGTTGCCCCCGCTCCATTCGCCGGAAACAGGCCAATATTCGGCGACGATCAGATCGGGCTCGAGCGCGGCGGCCTTTTCGATATCAACCTCGCCCCAAGCCTCGCCGATAATGGTGATGCCGGTGAGATCGAGGCCCTGGAGCGCCTTGGCATCGGCAACGGGGCTATCGGCGTAGATGCCGACCGGGCGAATGCCGAGCGGAATGAGGCCGGCCGCCGCGTCCTGGCTGGCGATGATGCGCGCAGGCGGAGCATCGAGCGTCACGGTCTTGCCCGAGCCGTCCGTATAGGTCCAGCCGGCGGCAAAGGCAGCGGCGGACAGGGACACGAACAGCGCCGACAGCGCAAGGCGTGAGAAAGTTCTGATCATGATCGGCAGCTCCGTCGCTTGAGGCGAAACGGGGCTACCTAACGGGCGCAAACATGAGAGGTCAAGTCATGTTTGAGGTTGCATAGCAATCAAGCCGGCCGGCGATATTGGTAGATGCCGACGTCGATAGAGCCTTCGGTGAAGCCGGCTTCGCAATAGCTGAGGTAATAGACCCATTTGCGCTTGAATTCCTCGTCGTAGCCGAGGGGGGCGATCATGGGCCAGCGTTCGAGGAACCGCTCGCGCCAGAGTTTCAGGGTCTTGGCGTAGGAGAGGCGGAAATTCTCGACATTTTCGAGCACGAGGCCGACCTTGTCGCCGAATTCGCGCATCACCGTCTTGGTCAGCAGCATGCCGCCGGGGAAGATGTAGCGCTGGATGAAATCGGGGCCGGAGCGGTAGCCGTCGAAATCGGCTTCGTTGATGGTGATGGCCTGGATGGCGGCGGTGCCGCCCGGCTTGAGCCGGTCATGTACGGTCTGGAAATAGCTGGGCCAATTGTCCTCGCCCACAGCCTCGATCATTTCGATGGAGCCGATATGGTCGAACTGGCCTTCGGTGTGGCGATAATCCTCGAAAACCAGGCTCGCGAGATTGTCGAGTCCCTGGCGGGAGAGGCGTTCCTGGCCGTATTTGAGCTGTTCGGCCGACAGGGTGATGCCGCGCAGATTGGCCTTGTAGTCGCGGGCGACGGTTTCGGCAAAGCCACCCCAACCGCAGCCGATTTCGAGCACCGAGGAGCCCTCGGTGATGCCGGCCATGTCGGCGACGCGATGGTATTTGGCGAGCTGGGCTTCCTCGAGACTCTGATCGCCGGAGGTGAAGACCGCCGATGAATAGGTCATCGAGGGGTCGAGCCACATGCCGTAGAAATCGTTGCCCAGGTCGTAATGCTCGGCAATGTTCTTCTTGGAGCCTTCGAGCGTATTGCGGCGCGAGAGGTGATAGTGGAGATCGCCCGCGGCGCGGCGGAAAAAGCCGGGATTGGCGCTTTCGAACATGTCCCGGTTCTGCAGGAAGAAGCGGAACAGGGGCGTGAGGTCATCGACCTCGATATCGCCGCGCATATAGGCGGCGGCAAAACCCACCGTGCCGCGCTGCATGGCCTCGGAGAGGACCTTGAAATTGTTGAGCCGCAGCACGGCATGCTCGCCCGTTGCCGGATTGCCGACCGTGCGGGTGCGGCCATTGGGAAAGATGACAGTGACTGCGCCGTGGCGCGGGCGCCCGATCAGCGCGACGCCGATGCGCTCCACAATCCAGGATACAAAATTGGTCCACGGCGTGGTGCCGGGACCGCTCTTTTCAACTGCTGTTTTGGTCATCGAGCCGCTGGTCCAAATATCGCAAAGCATTGGCGGCGGCTGCTGAGCTGTCGCCCGAATTCAAGCGTCGACGGCATGTCCTTGAGCTATAAAACCAGTGCTTCCCAGGTGCATGCCCATGGCTACTTTAGCTGTCATAAATGGATATGCAAGCAGCAGTTTCAACCGCTTATGGGCGGGGCGAGGCGCGCCAAAGGGCTGGGAACGCTGGGAATCCGGCCGTCAGCCCTTGGGGCGGGCGATGTCGGTCAGGCGAAACTGGACCTGTTCGCGGCCCTGGTAGTGGTCGATGGAAAGTCCACCGGCGAAGTGGAAGGCGGTGTCGGATTCGCGCAGCAGGGCATCGCCAATGGCGGTATTGGCCGCGCGGAAGGCGATGGCCTTGAGGCGGGCGCCGTCGCCCGAGGTCAGGGTGAAGCTGACATGGCCGCCCTTGCCCACGATCTGGGGGAATTTGGCCTTGTGGGCGGGGAAGGCAAAGACCGGATTGGGGTTGCCCGAGCCATAGGGACCGGCCCGCTCGATATCGTGAATGAGATCGACACTGGCGCCGCGCGCGGTCAGGGCCGCGTCGATCTTGAGCGCGGTCATGGCGCGGGCGGCGGTGACATCGGGCGAGAGCGCCTGGGCGAGGAAGGAGCGGAAGGGGCCGAGCTGGCCGGGCTTGATGGTGACGCCGGCCGCCATGGCGTGGCCGCCGCCCTTGGCGATGAGCCCGGTTTCCACCGCCTCGATGACGGCGCGGCCCAGATCGACGCCGGGCATGGAGCGGCCCGAGCCGGTGCCGGTGCCATCGGGTTGCAGGGCAATGGCGAAGGTGGGGCGCTCGAAGCGCTCGCGCAGGCGCGCGGCGATGAGGCCGACCACGCCGGGGTGCCAATTGGCGGAGGCGAGGACCAGTACCGGCGGCCCCTCCCCGCTGCCAATCTCCATTTCGGCGACTGCGGCGGCTTCTTCGACAGCTTCGATCTCGATGCGCTGCCGCTCGGAATTGAGTTCGTCGAGGCGCGCGGCGAGGGCGAGCGCGTGATGTTCGTCATCGACCGTCAGCAATTCGGTGCCCATGGCGGCATTGCCGATGCGGCCGCCGGCATTGATGCGCGGGCCGACGAGGAAGCCCAGGTGGTAGGGATTGAGCGGGCCGCTGACGCGAGCGGCAAGAGCCAGTGCGGCAATGCCCTTGTTGTCGCCGCGGCGGGCGACTTCGAGGCCGCGCACCACGAAAGCGCGGTTGAGGCCGACCAGAGGCACCACGTCGCAGATTGTGGCGAGGGCGACGAGATCAAGCAGCTTGAGCAGGTCGGGCAAGCCGGTGTCGCCGCGCAGACGCAGCGCGCGGTTGACGGCGACCAGCACCATGAAGGTCACGCCGGCGGCGCAGAGATAGCCCAGGCCCGAAATGTCGTCGGGCCGGTTGGGATTGACCAGCGCAGTGGCGTTGGGCAGGTCGTGATCGGACAAATGGTGGTCGATGACCAGCACATCGGCGCCGCGGGCGCGGGCGTGGGCGATGGGGGCGTCGCTGGTGGTGCCGCAATCGAGTGTGATGATGAGGCTGGCGCCGCCATCGATCAGCTTGTCCATGGCCGCGCTATTGGGGCCGTAGCCTTCGAAGATGCGGTCGGGGATGTGGACCTGCGGATTGATGCCGAAATGGTTGAGGTAGCGGGCCATCAGGGCGCAGGAACAGGCGCCGTCCACGTCGTAATCGCCGAATAGGGCGATGGTTTCGTTATCGGCAATGGCCTTGGCGAGGCGATCGGCCAGGGCATCCATCGCGGTGAGCGTGGATGGATCGGGCATCAGGCCGCGAATGGTGGGATCGAGATGCTTTTCTGCATCCTCCAGCGTCACCTCGCGAGCGGCGATAATGCGGGCCAGGATCTCCGAAATGCCGCTGCGCTGGGCGATGGCGGTGGCCATGCGCGTGGCATTGCCATCGAGACGATCCGTCCAGGCGCGGCCGGTGACCGAACGGCTGACGTCAAGAAAAGGGCGTGGCGCTTCGAGCATGGGCGAGAGGTAGGCGATTTAAGGGAAGCGGTCGAGGGGGAAGTGTGGGCCTTGTGTCCCGGCCTAGATCGATAGCGGCGGGCCAACCACTTCCATGCCGTGCTCGCGGCTCAAGGCACGGAACTCTTCCGAGCGCGGATCGAGCAGGCTTTTGGCGAAGAACGCTTCCATCTGTCCAGCCGGCTGGAAGGCGATGAGCAGCCGCGCAGGCGCCGTCAGGTTAATAAAAGCGTGCGGCACGCGGCGAGGCCCAAAGATCGAGTCCCCGGGGCCGAGCTCGTGCAGGCCGTCGCCGATGCGGAACCGAAAACGCCCTTGCTGCACCAGGAACCATTCATCCTGCTCATGATGATAATGCAGTGGCGGGCCGCCACAGGCGGCGCGTAATGTATCAATGATGAACAGACCGCCGCCGGTGTCGCCGGTGGCCAGCTTTATATCGAAACGGCCGTTGAGAAAGGTCACCGGTCGCCCAAAGCGGTCGCTGTCCTGCCGCACAGGGCCGGAAAAGTCCGAATTTGTCATGGTCGGAGCCCACCATAGCCGCGAAACGAAGCCTCTGCCTAATGGCCAGCGCCGTCAAGCAGCCTCAGCGCGCGTGCTGCGCCTTGATCCAGCGGACGGTCTGGCTCCAGCTGCGCATGACGATGGTGTTGGTTTCGACCGAGTCGCGGCGCAGGCGGACGCCTTCGAGCAGGGTGCCGTCGGTGACGCCGGTGGCGGCGACCAGGACGTCGCCGGCGGCGAGTTCGGTCACGTCGTAGATGCGGTTGGGATCGGTGATGCCCATGGCGTGCGCGCGCTCGCGTTTGGCGGGGCTATCGAGGATAAGCTTGCCCTGCATCTGCCCGCCAATGCAGCGGAGCGCCGCGGCGGCCAGCACGCCCTCGGGGGCGCCGCCGGAGCCGAGATAGATATCGATGCCGGTATCCTCGGTATTGACCGCATGGATGACGCCGGCAATGTCGCCATCGCTGATCAGCTTGACCGCGACGCCCGTGGTGCGCAGTTCCTCGATCAGCCCGGCATGGCGGGGCCGGTCGAGCACGATGGCGGTGACTTCGCTGAGCGGCACGCCCTTGGCGCTGGCGAGCGCCCGGACGTTTTCGGTGGCCGACCAATCGATATGCACGGTGCCGGGCGGATATTCGGCCCCAATGGCGATCTTGTGCATATAGACATTGCGAGCAACGTTGAGCAGGCCGCCGCGCTCGGCCATTGCCAGGACCACGATGGAATCGGGCTGGTTCTTGGCGCAGAGGGTGACGCCTTCGAGCGGGTCGACGGCGATATCGACCTCGGGGCCCTGCCCTGCGCCGACCGGCTGGCCGATGAACAGCGCGTCGCATTCATGCTCTTCGCCTTCGCCGATGACGACGCGGCCGGAAATGGCGACACGATCGAGTTCGGCCTTCATGGCATGCACGGCGGCATCATCGGCGGCTTTTTCGTCGCCCTTGCCGCGCCATTCGGCGGCGGCGATGGCGGCGCGCTCGGTGACGCGCACCAATTCCAGCGTCAGGCTCCGGTGCAGATGCGCAGGGTTTCTGTCACCCTCAGCTTTGGACAGTCTCATGCTTCCTCCCGGGCCTCCGATTTGCCCGGGAACGGGTATCAGAGCGTTTCGATCCGGATCAATTGCGGTTCGCCCACTATGAACCCGTCGGCGGCGATCTGCGCAAGCGAGTCGCGCACGTCTGATTCCAAAGTCTGCTGCGTGATCATGACCACGGTGCGGGTGGGCGAGCCATCCGGCGCGACTGCTTTAGCGCTCAAGTCCGACCGCTGGATGACGGAATCGATAGAAATGCCGCGCTCGCCCATGCGGGTGGCGATGGCGGCGAGCGCGCCGGGCACGTCCTTGGCGTTGAGGCGGATATAATAGCCGCCCTGGTGGGCGCGCATGGGCGCCTCGCGATAGGGCATCAGCTCTTCGCTGGGCACGCCGAGCGGCGGCACGCGGGTGCCGCGGGCGATGTCGAGAATGTCGGACAGTACGGACGAAGCCGTAGGCGGGCCGCCGGCGCCGGGGCCGGCCAGCAGCAATTCATGAACGTGGTCGGTTTCGAGCGCCACGGCATTCATCACGCCATCGACGCCGGCAATGGCCGAGCCCTTGGGCACGAAAGTGGGGTGGACGCGCTGCTCGATGCCATCATCGGTGCGCTGGGCGATGCCGAGCAGCTTGATCTTGTAGCCGAGTTCGGCGGCGACCTTGATGTCGTGCTGGCTGATCTTGGAAATGCCTTCCACCCGGATTTTGTCGGGCGCGATTTCGTAGCCGAAGCAGAGCGTGGCCAGGATTGAGAGTTTGTGAGCGGTGTCAAATCCCTCGACGTCGAAGGTCGGGTCGGCTTCGGCATAGCCGAGCGCCTGCGCGTCCTTGAGGCAATCGGCAAAGGAAATGTCCTCATTGCCCATGCGCGTCAGGATGTAATTGCAGGTGCCGTTCATGATGCCGAAGACTTTGGCGATGCGGGCGGAGCCCAGGCCTTCGCGCAGGGTCTTGATGACCGGGATGCCACCGGCGACGGCGGCCTCGAAGCCGAGCTGGGCGCCGGATTCTTCGGCGAGTTTGGCGAGGCCCACGCCATGCTTGGCGAGCAATGCCTTGTTGGCTGTGACCACGGGGCGGCCGATTTCGAGGGCGGCTTTGACGGCGGCAAAGGCTGGGCCATCTTCGCCGCCGATCAGTTCGACGAAGAGGTCGATGCCGTCGGATTTGGCGAGGGCCACTGGATCATCGAACCAGTCGAGCCCAGAAATATCAATGCCGCGGTCGCGGGAACGCGAGCGCGCGGCAACGGCAGTCACCACCAATTGGCGGCCAAGTTTTCGCGTCAGCTCGGCGGCGTCTTTCTGGAGGATTCGCACCAAAGTGGCGCCGACATTGCCGAGCCCAGCCACGCCCACGCGCAGCGGGGGCAGCGTTTCGCCATCGCCAAAATCCTGCATGGCCTTGAGGATGCGCGCCCGCGTGTCGGAACGCGGCTCACGGCCCTCGCGCAGGTCGAACACGAACAGTGGATCGCCCGCGACGGTGCGGCCGAAGCGGGTCGGTGTCCAGCCGCGTGCGGCGATAAAGGATTCAACGGTTTGGCGGAACGAAGCGATATCACTCATGGTGGCGCCATGTGCATAGGAAATTGCCTAGCCGTCAATAGGAGTGTGTGAGGGAGGGTGAAACTGGGACGCCGCTTTTCTTCGCTCCGTCGTCATTGCCCGGCTCGTCCGGGCAATCCATTGCTTCCGCGTGAGCTGAGAGATGGATCACCCGGACGAGCCGGGTGATGACGATGAATGGAGGGAGCTGCGCTGGCGGCGAGCGCGCCATAGAACTCTACTGCCCTTTTGCCACCGCCGCCGTTTCCCCAACGGTCTTGATGAAATCGGTGAAGGCCCAGCGCAGAGAGGCCGGGGTGATGGCGCCGCCTACGGCTGTGGTCATTTCCTCGCCGATAATGACGGCCAGAGCGTGCTTCTGCACCAGGGGGGCCAGCTTGATATAGGAGAGGTTGAAGAAATCGTCGGCATTGTGCTGGTTGTCGAAGAAGGTGACCAGCATATCGGCGGCGATCTGGTCGAAGGTTTCGTAGCTCAGCGTATAGGAAATGCCGGTGGAGACCATGAGGCCGCCGGGGGTCATCGGGGCAGCTTTCATGCCCAGATCGACCAGCAGGCGGACGCGCGGGTCTTCCTCCATGCGCACGGCGACCGAGCCATCGGGACGGTTGATGACATTGGCGAAGACCGTGCCCTTGATGGCGGGATATTTGTCGGCCTCGGCCTGCATGAAGGCCTGGGTCTGCTGCTTGAGCGCCTCGGCCTCGGCGCTGAGGCCCAGCGCCTTGCCGGTGAGATCGACCACCTGCTGCCAGGTGGCGAACCAGGGCGTTTCGGGATAGGCCACGACCGGCGCGATATTGCTGAGCAGCGCGAATTCTTCAGGCGTCAGGCCCGAATAGGGCGCGATGATGACATCGGGTTGGAGCGCGGCGATGGCCTCGATCGGCGGCTCGGCGGAATCGGGCAGAACCACCGGGGCCTCGCCGCCGAGCCGGGCAATGGCCTCGGCGGTCCAGGGCAATATGCCATCGTCACCGCCGCCATAGCGGAAGAAGGGAATGCCCACCGGCATGATGCCCAGATCAAGCACCACATCCTGGGCCGACCAGCCCCAAACCACGACCCGTGTCCGGCTTGGCGGGAATGACCGCGTCGCCCAGGGCGGTGGTGATGGTGACCGGGAAGCTGTCTTCGGCACTGGCGGCCCCGGCAAGGGCCAGCGCGATGACGGGAATGGCGAGGATGAGAGATCGAGCGAACATGGCACACCAGGTGTTGGAGGTGGTTCTCCATACAAAAGGTGATTTAATGTGTCATGTATTATTTGGCGATTGGATAGTGCGCTTGCGCTACAAATACCCACGATGTCATTCCCGCGAAAGCGGGAACCCCTGTTTGGAACACTGCAAAAGCAAACGGAGGTTCCCGCTTTCGCGGGAATGACATCGTGGTTGGGCTAAGCCTACCGATAGATTGCGGTCGTCCGGGTGATCCATCTCCCGGCGATGCGGAGGCATGGATTGCCCGGACGAGCCGGGCAATGACGGCGGAACGAACATGCCCCCTGGGTGAACACTTCCCGAAAGGGGAAAAGCGCCGCTACCCCGCCAGCGGCACGACATTGCCGCCGGTGGCCTTGGAGCCCAGCAGCTTCTTGATGTTGCGGGCGGCTTGGCGGATGCGTTGTTCGTTTTCGACGAAGGCCAGGCGGATATATTGGTCGCCATATTCGCCGAAGCCGACGCCGGGGGCCACGCCGACGCCGGTTTCCTTGATCAGGAGCTTGGCGAATTCGAGCGAGCCGAGATGGGCGAACTGGGCCGGGATGGGCGCCCAGGCGAACATGGTGGCCTTGGGCACGGGGATATCCCAGCCGGAGCGGCCAAAACTTTCGACCAGCACGTCGCGGCGATATTTGTAGATCTTGCGGACTTCGTCGATCACGTCGTCGCTGCCATTGAGCGCTGCGGTGGCGGCCACCTGGATGGGGGTGAAGGCGCCGTAATCGAGATAGGATTTTACGCGCGCCAGGGCCGCGATCAGCCGTTCATTGCCCACGGCAAAGCCCACGCGCCAGCCGGGCATGGAATAGGTCTTGGACATGGAGGTGAATTCCACCGTGATGTCGATGGCGCCGGGCACCTGTAGGACTGATGGCGGGGGTGCGTCCTCGTCGAAATAGATCTCGGAATAGGCAAGATCTGAGAGGATGAAGATGTCGTTGGCCTTACAATATTTGACCACCTCGGTGTAAAAATCGAGGTCGGCCGTATAGGCGGTGGGGTTGGCCGGATAGTTCAGCACCAGCGCGATCGGCTTGGGGATCGAGTGCCGCACGGCACGATCCAGCGAGCGCATGAAATCCTCATTGGGATCAGCGGGCATGGAGCGCACGACGCCGCCCGACATGATGAAGCCGAAGGAATGGATCGGGTAGGTCGGGTTCGGCACCAGCACCACGTCGCCGGGCGCGGTGATGGCCGAAGCCATATTGGCAAAGCCTTCCTTGGAGCCCAGGGTCGCCACGATCTGCGTATCGGGATTGAGCTTCACGCCAAAGCGGCGGCCGTAATAGCTGGCCTGGGCCTTGCGCAGGCCCGGAATGCCGCGCGAGGTGGAATAGCGGTGGGTGCGCGGGTCCTTGACGGTTTCCTGCAGCTTTTCGACAATATGCTGTGGGGTGGGCATATCGGGATTACCCATGCCCAAATCGATGATATCGACGCCTTCGGCACGCGCCTTGGCCTTGATCGGGTCGATATGGGCAAACACATAGGGTGGCAGACGGCGGATGCGATGGAAATCGTCGCTCATGTTATCCTCGGCGGTCCGGCTCGGGACCTTGATCTGGGCCGCGACGCGCCTCAAGCGCTCCGCATCTGAAACAGATGCCGTGATTATCGCGGAATTATGGTTGTGAACGGGTTAAACGGCCCCGTTTGGGGCGCTTTTCGTGATGTTCGGCTCTTCCCGGCCCTTTGGCGGGGCCATGTGGGAAGAGCTAGCGGGCGTTCGCGCCCGCCGCTGCGAAGGCGGCCGCCGACACGAAATTGCCGGCGAGCGAGGCTCCAACCAATGCAAATGTGTACAGGGACGGCATATGTCTTGCCCTTCAGAAGCGTTTTTTGTAATGAAACCAGCTATCGATAAGGCCGTTCATAAATCCTCATCAGGGTATTGTAAATGGTCCGGAGGACGCCAACCTTCGTGACCAGAACGGCGTATGTGAGGTAATATCTTGAAGCGGATTGCCCTTGTTACAATCGGCACGCAAGGCGACGTTCAACCCTACCTAGCCTTGGCCATTGCGCTCAAGGAGCGCGGCTATTCGGTTGTGCTCGGGGCCTCGGAAGAATTCCAGGACATGGTGGAAGGCTATGGCGTGGAATTCCACACGCTTGGCCCCTCGATCCAGGCCTTCCTGCTGCAGCAGCGATTCGAAAATGCGATGAGCCAGTCCATGCTCATCAACGGTCCTTCCCTGTTGCGGCAGGGCCAGCAGATCGTGGACACCGCCGCGCGCCATGCTTGGAATATGTGCCAGGGCGCGGACATGCTGATCCTCAACATGAATACCAGCTTCGGCATCGATATTGCCGAGGCGCTGCATATTCCGGCGGTGATGGTGGCCCTGCAGCCGCTGAATTCGACCAGCGAATTCCCGCTCTGCATCTATTACGGCGCCGATTTCGGCCCGGCCTTCAACAAGCTGACCTATACGGCCATGACCGTGCAGCAGATTTACTACAATCTGCCGCGCAACAAGCTGCGCCGGGAGCTGATGGGGCTGGATTCGCGCAAGAAGGGTGGCTTCTTCCGTAATACGGACGGCACGCCGCTGACCACGCTTTACCCCTATTCCCCCGAGATTTCGCCGCGCCCGCGCGATTGGCCGAAAAGCGCTATCGTCACCGGCTATTGGCAGCTCAAGGACCGCACCGACTGGCAGCCCTCCGAGGCGTTCCAGAAATTCCTCTCCGAGGGCGAGGCGCCGGTCTATATCGGGTTCGGCTCGATGCCCTTTGGCGCCGAGCGCAATACCAAGATCTTGAGGGAAGCCGTGGGCATGTGGGGCGGCCGTGCCGTGGTAGCGCGCGGCTGGGGCGGGATCAATCCGCAGGATTTGCCGGATAGCATTTTCGCCATCGAAAAGGCGCCGCACGACAAGCTGTTCAAATATGTCTCGGCTGTGGTGCATCATGGCGGCGCGGGCACGACATCGGCGGGCTTGCATCTGGGCCGGCCGACCTTCGTGGTGCCGCAGACGGTGGACCAGCCCTATTGGGGTCGCCGCGTTTATGAATTGGGCTGCGGGCCCAAGCCGGTACGTTTGCGCAAGCTGACTTCGGAAATCCTGGCCGGTGCGCTGGCCGATCTGTCGACCAATGAAGATTATCGCCGCAAGGCCGCCGATATCGCCGAAAAGCTGCATGCCGAGAACGGCACGGACAAGGCCATCAAGATCATCGAGCGGGTGATGGACAATTATGTCCTGCCGCACACGCCCAAGGTGAAGAAGGCCAGGAAGCCGGCGTTGAAGCTGGTGGGGTAGGGTTTACGCTCTAGCCCCCTGCCCCAGCTTCACAATCAACCACGATGCCATTCCGGCGCAGGCCGGAATCCATGTCCGTGGTCATCCACTCGCATCCAGCGCCGGGATAGCCTTCAGCATGGATTCCGGCCTGCGCCGGAATGACATCGTGGGTGTGGGAGCGGGAGTGGTGGGCACATAATCTTCACATCCACCGTTTTCCCTCGGGCGTGACCCGAGGGCCTCTCGTCGCTTGCACCCGGCTGAGAATGGCCCTCGGGTCGAGCCCGAGGGAGCATCGTGGGTGGGGGGAGATTGGTGCAAGGGCGGGCGGTGGCTCCGCATGACCCGTGGGCGGGGCGGTCGAGCCACGCGGTCGTTGGCACGATGGTCAAACAAAAAGGGAGGCTTACGCCTCCCTTCTGTATTTTCAGCAATAGAGCCGGCTTATTGCGCCGGCACGGCCGCTTCATCCAGCGCATCGATGCTTTCGCCGCGGTCATAGGCTTCCTGGTCGAGGATGCCTTCGCGCTTGGCGACGACGGTCGGGATCAGAGCCTGGCCGGCGACGTTGACCGCGGTGCGGCCCATGTCGAGAATCGGATCGACTGCGAGCAGCAGGCCGACGCCTTCGAGGGGCAGGCCCAAAGTGGAGAGGGTCAGCGTGAGCATGACCACGGCTCCGGTAAGGCCGGCAGTGGCGGCGGAGCCGATCACCGAGACGAAGACGATCAGCAGATAGTGCTGGAATTCCAGCGGCACGCCGTAGAACTGGGCCACGAAAATGGCTGCGATGGCCGGGTAGATCGCCGCGCAACCATCCATCTTGGTGGTGGCGCCGAGCGGCACGGCAAAGGCGGCATATTCACGCGGAACACCCAAATTCTGCTCGGTGACGCGTTCGGTCAGCGGCAGGGTGCCGATCGAGGAACGCGAAACGAAAGCCAGCTGAATGGCCGGCCAGGCGCCCTGGAAGTAGCGGATGGGGTTGAGGCCATGGGCCTGCAACAGGATCGGATAGACCACGAACAGCACCAGCGCGAGGCCGATATAGATGGCGGCCGAGAACCAGCCAAGCTGGGCCAGCGCGTCCCAGCCATAGACCGCAACGGCATTGCCGAGCAGGCCGATCGTGCCGATGGGAGTGAGGCGGATAACCCACCACAGGATCTTGTGGACGACCTTGAGGAAGGAGCGGTTGAACGCCAGGAACGGATCGGCAGCCGGACCGACGCGCAGGGCGGCGACGCCAACAGCGATCGAGACCACCAGGATCTGCAGCACATTGAAGCTGAGGCTGGTGGAGGCCGAACCATCGGTGACGCGGGTCGAGGCGGTGAGGCCCAGAATGTTGGAGGGGATCAGGCCCTTGAGGAAATCGAGCCACGAACCGGTCGAGGACGGCGCCTTGGCGGCTTCGGCGGCAACGGCGGTATTGAGGCCGGGCTGGATGATGAGGCCGAGCGCAATGCCGATGGCCACGGCGATCAAGGCGGTGATGGCGAACCAGAGCAAGGTCTGCCAGACCAGCTTGGCGGCATTGTTGAGTTCACGCAGATTGGCGATGGAGGCGACGATGGCGGTGAAGACCAGCACCGGCACCAGGGCGCGCAGCAGCGAGACGAAGGACGAGCCGACGGTCGACAGCGTCTGGGTCAGCCAATTGGCATTGCCGGCCGCATCGGGGCCCATATTGCGGGCGATGAAGCCCAGGATAAGGCCGACGACCATGGCGGCGAGCACCTGGAAGCCGAACGAGCGATAGAACGGCTTGGGTGCGCGAGCCGGGCGCGCAGCTGAAACAGTGGTTGGGGACATGTCAAACCTGTGAAGCACCGAGGAATCGCACACCGATTGAGCGAACCGCCTCGAAATTAAGCACAAGATAGGCCCGTGCTGTGCTTTTTTCTGCGCATCGTTTTCCGTTTGCTGCCAAGGGGAAGAAAATTCTTCTTGGGCAAAGGGCGAATGCGGCAATCACTGTGCGTTATTGCAGATGCCGGGACAGTAAAGTCGTCGCACCCGCGATGAGCGGAAGCAGCACAAGAACAAGGCTATAGGCCGAGATCGAAATGCCCAGGCCCAGATCGAACCAGGCCAGGGCCAGCAGCCCCACACCCGCCAGGCCGCAGGCAATGCCGGTTATGCGGTGGACGAGGCGCCAGGCACGGTCGGAGGCGATGGGCCAGGGCATGCGCAGGCCGGCATAGGTGTTCCGCTCGGCCTCGAAGAAGACGATGCCCAGCACCAGCAGCACGATGCCCAGCCCTGCCCCGGTGAGACGCACGAGATCGATATCCGAACCGATGCTGATGACCAATAGGCCGAGCTGGATCGCGGTGACCACGACAAGCAGCAGGGTCAGGGCGGGGTCGAGGATATGCTGGACTTTGGCGAAGTGATTTTTGCTCAGCGCGCGGCCGAGCAGAAAGAAGGCGGCGATGATCAGTATTTCGAGCAGTGGCGCGACGGGCAGCGCGATGTCGCGCGGCCAGAGCCAATCGGCATGGCTGCCCGACCAATGCGCCGGATAGGCGAAATCGGCGGGAATGCGGAAGAAGCCGACGCCGGTTATGGCGACGGTGACGGTGAGCAGCAGCAGGTGGAAGCGCGAGACAAGGCTGGACATGGGGCTTAGATGGGAAGGTCGCTGCGGAAAACCAGATACTGCGTAACAGACGGACAAAACAAAAGGGCCGGTTTCCCGGCCCTTTCGCAAGTCGATAAATCCAGGCCTAGCGCTTGGAGAACTGGAACGAACGACGGGCCTTGGCCTTGCCGTACTTCTTGCGTTCGACGACGCGGCTGTCGCGGGTCAGGAAGCCACCCTTCTTGAGGATCGGGCGCAGGGCGGGCTCGAAATAGTTCAGAGCCTTGGAGATGCCGTGACGAACGGCACCGGCCTGACCGCTGAGACCACCGCCAGCAACGGTGACGACGACGTCGTACTGGTCATTGCGTTCGGTCGCGACGATCGGCTGCTTGACGATCAGCTGCAGAACGGGACGAGCGAAATAGGTGGCGAATTCGCGACCATTGACGGTCACAGTGCCCTTGCCCGGCTTGATCCAGACGCGGGCGACGGCGTTCTTGCGCTTGCCGGTGGCATAGGCGCGGCCGAGGGAATCCAGCTTCTGCTCGTGGATGGGGGCGGTGTTGACGACCGGAGCAACCGAGGTGGTGCCGAGGTCTTCGAGGGAGTTGATGGTGTCGGCCATATTACTTCACCCGCACATTCTTGGAGTTCATCGCAGCAACATCCAGCTTGGCCGGGTTCTGCGCTTCATGGGGATGCTCGGCGCCGGAATAGACGCGCAGGTTCTTGAGCTGGGCGCGGGTCAGCGGGCCACCAGGCATCATGCGGCGAACGGCGTTTTCCAGAACGCGCTCAGGGAAACGGCCTTCCAGCAGTTCACGAGCGGTACGGTCCTTGATGCCGCCGGGATAGCCGGTGTGCCAATAGAAGCGGTGCTGGTCGAGCTTGCGGCCGGTCAGCTTCACCTTGTCGGCATTGATGACAATGATATTGTCGCCCATGTCCATGTGGGGGGTGAAGGTCGGCTTGTGCTTGCCGCGCAGGCGCGAGGCGATGATCGAAGCGACACGACCCACGACCAGCCCTTCGGCGTCGATCAGGACCCACTTCTTTTCGATCTCGCTCGGTTTTGCCGAGTAAGTGCTCATCGTTGAATTCCTTAGAGTTCGGGCTTGCCGACGTTCATCCAAGGAAGAAAGCGGCATGTTCGGTGGCTCGTGTATGAGGGAAACACGATGCCGTCAAGAGCCTTAATAAAGACAAGCGATTTCAATCACTTATCTTTGCGGTATTATGATACCGCGCGTTTTGCCCGGATCAGATCGGCCAGATAGAGCGTTGCGGCCCCGGCCAGCAGGAAGGCCATGCCCTGGTGGGCGACGGCCAGATCGATCTGCACCATGCTCAACAGGGTCGCGATGCCGAGGCCAACCTGGATCAGCACCATGACGGCGAGGCGCGGCAACCAGACATTGGCGCCGGAAAAACCGCCCCGGCGGGCCTGCAGCCAGACCAGCACGCCCAGATAGATGACGATGGCATAGGCGATGCAGCGGTGGATGAACTGCACGGTGAGGCCGTTTTCAAAGAAATTGCGCCAGAGGGGGTCCATGCGGCCCAGGCCCTGTGGAATCAGCGCGCCATCCATCAGGGGCCAGGTATTGTAGCCCATGCCCGCGTCGATGCCGGCCACGAAGGCACCTGCCGCGATCTGCAGGATGACGAGGGCGATGAAGAGTGCGGCCGTCCAGAAATGCACCGGCTGCGCGCCGCCCTCGACACGGCCGGGATGGAGGCTCCGCGGCACATAGACCAGCGCGATGAACAGGAATGCCGCCGCCGTCAGATGCGCGGCGAGGCGATATTGCGACACCGAGGTGAGTTCGGTGAGGCCCGAAGAGACCATCCACCAGCCCAGCACGCCCTGGAAGCCGCCGAGCAGGAAGAGGCCGAACAGCGGCCAGGCGAGCTGCGCGGTGAAGCGCTTCTGCACGAGGAAAACCAGGAAGGGCACGATGAAGAGCACGCCCAGGAACCGGCCCAGGAGGCGATGGAACCATTCCCAGAAGAAGATCATCTTGAAGTCTTCCACGCTCATCCAGGTATTGTTGACCTGGTATTGCGGGATCTGCTTGTAGGCCTCAAACTCGGCCTGCCACTGGGCGTCGTTGAGCGGGGGAATAATGCCGGAAATGGGCTTCCAGCTGGTGATGGACAGCCCCGACTCGGTCAATCGCGTGATGCCGCCGACAATGACCATCAGCAGCACGAAGGCAGCCATGACATAGAGCCAGATGCGCAACGGACGCAGACGGTCGGCCGGATAGGAGGTCTGGCTGAGGGCGGGCGCAAGGGTCGAAGTCACGGCAGTTTCCCGGGTTCCGGTTGGGGCAAGGGAGTGGTATGCCCCCCTCACCCATCCCGCAAGAGCATCGATGCCGCACATGACCCAGAGCCACCGGAAGTTGATCGGCGCAATCCTGACGCCAGTTTCGGTTATCCTATGGGCCGCATTGGGCACCGCGATCTATCTGCTGCTACCGCCCGGCCTGCCCGGCTGGGTGCTGATTCCGTATTTCATCGTCGCCGGGATGGGGTGGCTGCTGCCGTCCATGCTGATCATCCGGTGGATGGCGAAGCCGGATGCGCAGGGCTAGCCGCCGAGGTTCCTGACCACCGGGTCATTCCCGCGAAAGCGGGAACCTCCGTTTATCGATGCCAGGAAGAAAACAGAGGTTCCCGCTTTCGCGGGAATGACACTGTGGGAGTTTTCGCCTCCGCTCTATCCGGTCAGTTTGCCCATCGTCGAAAACACCACTCCGGTCGCGAATACATCGACATAGCGGCGGTTTTGGAAGTAGCCGTTTAACGAAATGCGCGGCAAGGCGTGCAGCGTTTGCGCGTGGTGGGCGTAGAGGCCGCCGGGGCGGGTGGTGACGCCGCTGACGAAGCCAAGCTCGCGGGCCAGGTCGAATTCGCGCTGGCCGGCTGAGGCGGGGCCGCCGATGGGGTAGGAAATGTGGGCCGGGCGCTTGCCGAATTGGGCGAGCAGGATTTCGGCCGATTGCTGCATTTCGGAACGGGCCTGATCGGCGCCGAGCTTGGCCAGTTCGTAATGATGCACGGTGTGGGCGCCGATGGTGCAGAGCGGGTCATCGGACAGTTGGTGCAGTTCCTGCCAATCCATGATCAGGTCGCGGCATTGTTGGGCGAGATCATAGCCGTAGCCGGCGGCAAAGCCTCGCATCAGCTCGACTCGCTCGGCCTCGGGCATTTTGCGCATGCGCCAGTAGAGGGTGTCATAGGCCTGCTGTTTTTCGGCGGTGGCACGGGTGTCGAGATACTCGGTTTCTCCGCCCTCGCTCAGGGCAATGGCATCCTGGCGGGCGATGATATCCTCGATGGCCTGCCACCAGATTTCGCCAGTGCCATCGACCAGGGCGGTCGGCACATAGAGGGTGAAGGGCGCTTCATGGCGGCGCAGGATCGGCAAAGCGTGCTGCAGATTGTCCTTATAGGCGTCGTCGAAGGTGAGGACGACGAAGGGGCGGCCTTTTTCGGCGGCTTTGAGGCGTTCGATGGCCTCGTCGAGGCTGACAATGTCGATGCCCAGTTCGCGCACCCGCTCGATGACATAGTCGAGAAAATCCGGGCGCACCTGAAGGATGGCATTGGGCGAGAACGCCGCCGGCTCGCCGGGCAAAACCCGATGCAGGGTGAAGATGACGCCGCGCGATGCCGAGAGCATGCGCAACAGCCCCGGTAGCCGCGACAGCCACAATGCCTCGAACATGGCCCTGATGGCGGTATATTTCAGGGACATTGTCGTCTCCGGTCAGGCGGCAACGCGCTCGGGGGCGGCAGCGATTTCGACCGGGCCAAATCCGGCTGATGTCAGCTGATTGCGGGTCTGTTCGATGGCATCGAAGCCATCATCCTTGCCCGCGACCAGCAGGATGCGGCCATCCAGCCCGCCGAACATGGAGAGCGTCGAGGCAATGCCCACCGGCCCGGTCATGATCACGACGACTTCATAGATATCGCCCAGGGCTTCGATCAGGGTGATCGGCTTGGTGGAGCGGCGGTCGATGGCATCCCCCTGCCCCCAGGGAATTTCAGCGAAGCTGTTATCGGCGGATTTATGCACGACATCGCCAAAGCTGACGGCCTCGATGCTGAGATCGGTCAAGCCCGGCTCTTCGGACAGGCGGCCGCTGCCGGCATCGACCAGCGCCACGCTGAGACCCTTGGCGAGGGCGTCGCCCACCAGCTCCTCGGCGAGGTCTTCGCATTCGTCATTGGAATTGTGCCCGGCCAGGATGACCAGATGGGTACGGCCCAGCACGAGATCGGATGCCAGTTGGCTATAGCTGATGGCATGCAGCAAGGCGGCGGGTTTGGCCGGCTCGATCGTCGGCTCGGCTACGGGTTCGGCGGCAATTTCCGCCTTGGCCTCGGCAATATCAAGCGGTTCGGCCAGGAGCGCACGGACCGGTTCGACCGGCTCCTCTTTTGGCGCCAACACGGGCGGCTCTTCCTTTATCGCCAGAGCCGGCTCAACCCGCTCCGCTTCCGGTTCGGTCTTGACTGCTTCGGCGGCTGCAGGTTCTTCCCAGCGCTGGTCGGGCTCGAGTTCATCTTCGGAGAACGGCACTTCCTCAAGCTCGTCCTGCGGGCGAGCGCCTGGCGTAATGGCGCGGCCCGAAATCAGCTCGGAGAAGATGATGAGGCCGGTTTGCAGCGCCACCGAAACGATGCCGACGGCCAGCAGCACCATCTGGGTGCGCGGGGAGGCTGGCGACACGGCGGGCGCTGCAACGCTGATCACGCGTACGTCGGGCAGTGCGGAATTGGAGTCGGTGCGGGAAACCGCTTCATTATAGCGCTGCAGATAGCCTTCGAGCAGGTCGCGCTGGGCCTTGGCCTCGCGCTGCAGGCTATCGAGGGTCACGGTATCCTGGGTGGCGGTCGAGGCGGAGGATTTGACGCGGGTCAGGTCGGCCTGGAGCGAGGCTTCGACATCAGCCTCGACCTGGGCCTCGGCCTCCAGCGCATCGGCCACGCGGCGGCCCTCGAGCACGATCTGGTTGTTCAGCTCGGCAATCTGGGCGTTGAGCGCCTGGATGGTGGGGTGATTGGACAGCAAGGTCGCCGAGCGCTGGGCCTTCTCGCCCTGCAGCCGGGCCTTTTCTTCGCTCAACTGCTGGATGACCGGCGACTGGCGCACATCGTTGAGGCTGTCGATGGGTTGGCCGCGATCGAGCAGGCCGCGGATGACGGCGGCGCGCGACAGGGCGGTATTCTTGCGCTCCTGGGCGGCGCTGAGCTGTGTGGCGATGGTGGAGAGCTGCTGGTCGACCAGGCTGGTATTGTTGCCCCCGGTGAAGAGATCATTGTTCACTTTGAAATCGGCGACGGCGCGCTCGGCATCGGTCACGCGGACGCGGAGCTTGTCGATTTCGTCGCGCAGCCAGGTCGAGGCCTCGGCCGTATCGGAGAGCGAGAGCTGGGCGCGGCGCGTCACATGGGCATTGGCGACGGCATTGGCGATGGCGGCGGCCAGCTGCGGATCGGTGGAGCGGACCTGCACCGAAATAATGCGCGAATCGCGCTCCTGGGTGACAGTCATGCGGTCGTAGAGGGTGTTCAGCACGGTCTCATCGACGCTGACCGGGGCCGACTTGCGGCCCAGCATCTGCGAGATCAGCGCCATGGGCGAAAAGCCACCACCGGCGGCACCATTGAATTCGGGCACCGAGCGCAGATCGAGCTGATCGATGACGGGCAGCAGCGTATCGCGCGACTTCAACAGCTCGATCTGGCTGGAAACGACGCTGGCATCGGTCGGATTGGAGGACGGCGCCTCGTTGGAAGCGCGTGTGTAAACATTGTCACGCTGCTCGACGAGGATCGAGGCACTCGACTCATAAAGCCGCGGCTGGAACATCAGGACGGCGAAGGCCGCCGCCAGTAACAGCAGCGTAACGAGAATGATCCGCGGCAAGCGCTTGAAGACGGCGCCAAACACCGCCCCCACATCTATTCGCGCATCGCGCACAGCCGGCGACTCATAGGCCATCGCATTCCCTCGCTTGTTGCCAAGTTTATGGCCGCAACGTAGTAAGCAATCCGTTAATCTTCTTGCAGACCGCAATAGTACGGTATCGGTTTAAGGGAATTCTTAACCATAGCCGGATGACATTGGCGCTACCTCAAAATGCGCGAGATTCTGATGCGCTGGCTGCCAATTCTCATCGTCGCTCTTGCGTCGCCCCTGGCGGGTTGCGCCACCACGAGCCCGGCCACCTATCTAGTGGAAACCAAGGGGCCGTATCAGCTCGATACCGGCGATGCGGTGCGCGTCACCGTCTATGGCGATGCCGAACTCAGCTCCACCTATCGCGTGGGCGATAGCGGGGCCATCGCCTTCCCGCTGGTGGGACCGGTGCAGGTGCGAGGGCAAACGACGACCGGCGCTGCCGCCAGGCTCGCGGCGGCCCTGGCCAATGGCTATATGCGCAATCCCGATGTGGCGGTGGAAGTGGCCGAATACCGTCCCTTCTTCATCCAGGGCGAAATCACCAATGCCGGTCAGTTCCCCTATGTCTATGGCATGACGGTGCGGGCCGCGATCAGCACGGCGGGCGGTTTCTCCGATACGGCAAACCGCGACGAGGCCGTCGTTTACCGTAGGCAAGGGAATGAGATGGCCAAGGGCGTTGTCGGGCTCGACTTCCCGATCTTCCCGGGCGATACCATCGTCATCCAGGAAAGATGGTTCTGACGGAGCGATAGATGGCCGGACCCAAGCTGCGCATCCTGCAGGTGATGCGCGCTCCCGTGGGTGGCCTGTTCCGGCATGTTGCCGATCTCACACGCGCACTCTCCGATATGGGGCATGATGTTGGCCTGGTGGTCGACAGCCTTGCCAATGATGCCCAGACCGAAGGCAAGCTGACGGCACTCTTGCCTTATGCCAGCCTGGGCATCCACCGCTTCGCCATGCCCCGCGTGCTGGGGCGCGGCGATATGGTGACGCCGCTGGGCGTGCGAAAGCTCGCCAAGTCGCTCAATGTGGATGTGCTGCACGGCCATGGCGCCAAGGGCGGGTTTTATGCGCGGCTCGCCAAGATCGGCGGCGGCAAGGCGGCGGCCGTCTATACCCCGCATGGCGGGGTGCTGCATTTCTCCCGCGCTTCCCGGTCGGGCCGCATCTTTCATCGCCTCGAACGGCTGCTCATGCGGCAGACCGGCGCCATTGTCTTCGAGAGCGCCTATGCGCAAAAGACCTATTCGGCGCTGATCGGTGAACCCACCTGCCCCACGCGGATCATCCATAATGGGCTGACGCCGGACGAATTCGTGCCGGTGCCGCCCGATGCGGATGCCAGCGATTTCGTCTTTGTCGGCGAATTGCGCGATCTCAAGGGCATTTACGTGCTGGCCGAGGCGCTGGTGGGCGTCAAACGGCCCGATGGGCAGCCGGCAACGCTGACCCTGGCGGGCGATGGTCCGCATCGCGCCGCCCTGATCGAGCAGATCGGGCGGCTTGGCCTCACCGACCGGATCACCCTGCCCGGCGCCCAGCCGGCGCGGGCCATGTTTGCCCGGGGGCGCTGTATTGTGGTGCCGTCTCTGGCCGAATCCCTGCCCTATATCGTGCTGGAAGCGGCGGCGGCGCAGCTGCCGGTGATCGCGACAAATGTGGGCGGCATTCCCGAAATCTTCGATGG
Organism: Devosia sp.; assembly: GCA_035565135.1. GTDB lineage: Bacteria > Pseudomonadota > Alphaproteobacteria > Rhizobiales > Devosiaceae > Devosia. The sequence goes on along the minus strand of DATMSY010000136.1, from coordinate 5,912 downwards.
CACGACTGAAAGCCTCATTCCGCCGGGCGACGCCCCTGCCCTGCAACGGGCGATGCAGCGCATGCTCGACGATCCGGCCAGCGCTCGCGCGGAAATGGCGGTCCGGCTCGCCAGAATTGAAAGCTCATTCTCGCTCGCCAGCATGGCCGGGCAAATAGAAGCGCTCTACCAATCGCTGTTGTTAAAGACTTAGTCGGCCGGTTTCACCGAGTCTTCATTCCTTGAACCGAAGATGACACCGGATTTTAGAATACCGGTGGCGTCAGAATGTATCGTGTCGATGCAAAACAGGCCGTGCTGGACCATGTGTCCAAGCAGGGCGCGGCGGGCGAGCGTCAGCTTTCGCCCCAGGCGGAGGCGATCATTGCCGCGCCGGTGGAGCGGACACTTCCGGGCGCCGTTGTCGTTGGCATCGCCCAGGTGGTGGAGGCCGTGCTGCTCGCGGCGCTCGGCTATGTTATCTTTGAAACCGTGGTGGAAATCGGCCAGGCCGGGTTTTACGTGCCGGTCATCCTGGCCTCGACCCTATTGGCCAATGTGCTGTTCAATGCCGGGCGCACGCATCGCATCGCGGCCTATCGCACCATTTTCAGCCAGATCAGCCGGGTGCTGGTGGGTTGGACGCTGGTTGTCACCGTGGTGGCGGTGGGCATTTTCTTCTTCAAGGCGGCGGATTTGTTTTCGCGCCTCTGGCTGATCAGCTGGTTTGCCGGTGGCGCGGTGCTGTTGATCGCTTACCGCCTGCTGCTGCGGGCCCTGATCATGCACTGGACCGCCCAGGGCCGGCTGCGCCGCCGCACCGTCATCGTCGGCGGCGGCAAGGATGCCGAAGTGCTGATCGAGCAGATTCACGCCAGCGCCAATAACGATATTCACCTGCTGGGCCTGTTCGACGACCGCGTGGATGCGCGCTCGCCCGACCAGGTGGCCGGCTCGCCTAAGCTGGGCAAGGTGGCCGATCTCATCGAATTCGCACGCCGCACGCCGATCGACCTGGTCATCGTCTCCATGCCGCTGTCCGCCGAAAAGCGTGTGCTGGAAATGCTGACCCAGCTCTGGGTGCTGCCGGTCGACATTCGTCTCTCGGCGCATATGAGCAAGCTCAAATTCACCGACCGGGCCTATTCCTATGTCGGCGATATCGCCGTGTTCGACATGGCCGATCGGCCGATTTCGGACTGGAACCTGGTGTTCAAATGGCTCTTCGACAAGGCCGTGGCGCTGCTCGCGCTGATCCTGCTGTCGCCAGTCATGCTCATCACCGCCATTGCCATCAAGCTCGAGAGCAAGGGGCCGGTGTTCTTCATGCAGAACCGGCATGGTTTCAATAACGAGCTGATCAAGGTCTATAAGTTCCGCTCCATGCGCACCGACATGCTCGATGCGTCGGCCAGTAAGCTGGTGACCAAGGACGATCCGCGCGTCACCAAGGTCGGCAGGATCATCCGCAAGACCTCGATCGACGAGCTGCCCCAGCTGTTCAATGTGCTCAAGGGCGAGCTGTCCATCGTGGGCCCCCGCCCCCATGCCCTGCAGGCCAAGGCCGACAACAAGCTCTATTACGAGGCCGTCGAGGGCTATTTCGCCCGCCACCGGGTCAAGCCGGGCATGACGGGCTGGGCGCAGGTCAATGGCTGGCGCGGGGAAACCGACACGGTCGACAAGATCATGCAGCGGGTGAACCACGATCTCTACTATATCGAGCACTGGTCGCTGCTGCTCGATCTCTACATCGTGCTGCTGACCCCGGTATCGCTCGTATCCAAGAACGAGAATGCATATTGAGCAGCGTGGGGGCCGATAGCGCCACGCTGAGGGCGCAATCCAGGAGCTTTGCCCTGAGCGTCCTCCGCTCCAAGGCGGGGCGGCTGCTCGATATCCTGGTCGGTTTCTGGATTTTTTCCGGCGGCTTCGTGCTGTTCGAGCCTTCGCCCTATGAGCTGACCTTCCTGGCCGTGCTGCCGGTGGCGATCTTTGCCGGCATGGGCCTTTACCGGTCCACCTTCGGGCTTTTCGCGATCATGGTCGGCTTCACGCCCTTTGCGCTGATCGCGGTCTTCCAGGTGCGCATCACCCCGCTCGATGAAGCGCTGATCTTTACCGTGGTCACCATATTCCTGCTGCTGACCAGCTATTTCATCGCCAATTACCTGGCCGAAGACACGACAAGGCGTACGCGCCTGGTCATGACGGCCTATACCGCCGCCGCCGTCATGGTGGCGCTGGTCGCCGTGCTGGCCTATCTCGGCCTTATTCCGGGGGCTGACCTCTTCGTGCTCTATGGCCGCGCCAAGGGCACGTTCAAGGACCCCAATGTCTATGGGCCATTCCTGGTCTTGCCGGCCATGTTCGCGCTGCAACGGGTATTGTTGTTCAAGGGCCGCAAAGCGCTGATTGCCGCCGCCATCTACGGCATCCTGTTTGTCGGCGTGTTCGTCAGCTTCTCGCGCGCGGCTTGGGGGCATTTTGCCCTGTCATCGCTCATGGTGCTGGTCTTGCTGTTCTGGCTGGAGGCGGCAGCGCGCGACAAGGTGCGCATCATGATCATGTCGCTGGTGGGGCTGGTCATGCTCGGCGTGGCGCTGGGGGGATTGCTCAGCATTCCGGCGGTGTCCTCGCTGTTCGAACAGCGGGCGGCCGGACAGGCCTATGACCAGGGCGAAACGGGCCGCTTCGGCCGGCAGGGCTATGCTTTCGATCTGGCGCTGGAGAACCCCTGGGGCATCGGCCCCAAAGAATTCCGCAATCTCAAGATCGCCGAGGACCCGCACAACGTTTATGCCGCCGTGCTCCACGTCTATGGCTGGGGCGGTGGCTTCTTCTATTACATGCTGGCGATCCTGACGCTGTGGCGCGGATTTTCAGCGCTGGCCCGCCCCTCCCCCTATCGGCTGATCATGATACCGCTGATCAGCACCTTCGCCATGCTGGCGGGGGAATCGGCGATCATCGATACCGACCATTGGCGGCACTATTTCCTGATTGCCGGCATGATCTGGGGCATATCGACCGCCATCCGCAACAGCCCGCGCACCAAGGCGCCGCGCGAACAGATGGTAATCTAAAGGAACATCGCGCCGCGCAGATAGCGTTCGGCCAATTGGGCGGTTCCGGCGGCAAAGCCGCGCATATGGGTCTGCGCCAGCCGGGTTTCGTTATGCGAACCGATCCAGGCCAGCAGCGCCATGCGGCGCAGCATCACCATGGAATCGATGGCCTGGACATGTTCCTCGCCCAGCGGCCGTACCGAACGGTAGCCCTCGATCCATGCCGCGCGCAGGGCTGGAACGCTTGCATGCGTCTCGTGGAACGATATCGCGGCGGCGAAATCGTAGACGAACCAGCAGAAGCCGGAATCATCGAAATCGATCAGCGTGACGCCGGGGCCATCGACCAGGAGATTGCCCAGCCGCATATCGGCATGAATCAGTCCGAAGCGGTCCTCGGCCAGGCCATATTCGCCCAGGCGCCGCCAGAGCGCGGCATCGGCACGGTCGAGAATGCTGCGGATCGTCTTGTCGACGCCGGGCGCGACGCGCCAATCGCCCCAGAGGCCATCGGCATCGAGAATCGTTGCCGCCTGCCACACCTGCCGCTCGAAGCCGGGGGGCCGTTTCCATTGCATGGCATGCAGGTGCAATTGCGCGGCATAGCGGCCCAGCGTCAGGAAGAGATCGGCCATATTGCTGTCGGGACTGGGCTCGGACCCATGGACGAAGCGAAAGAGCACGGCATGGCGCGCCTCCTCCTCATCGGTCTCGAAGGATTGCAGCAGTTGGCCATCGGCCCCCGGCAAAGGCTCGGGAATGGGCACATCGGTATCGCGGCGGAGCGCGGCCATCCAGGCCAGTTCGCTCTCGATTGCCGGACGCGACTGGTAACCCGGGCGGTGAATGCGCAGCGTGAAGCGGCCGCGCCGCTCGGTTTCGACCAGAAAGGTCTGGTTCTCGGAATTATTGATCAGTCTGGCCCTGCCCCCGGCCAGTTCGGGCCACAGCGACAATGCTGGTTCAATGTCGCGCGGGCTAAGCGGCATCAGTCTGTCTCCAGATCAGATCGCACCCCGAAAGGCACCAGAACGAATAGCAATGAGGAGGGAAGATGGTCGGAGCGGCCGGATTTGAACCGACGACCCTTTGTCCCCCAGACAAATGCGCTACCAGGCTGCGCTACGCCCCGACTGCGCGGAGACATACGGAAAGGGTGGTTTTGATGCAAGGGGGGATTTTGGAGAAAATGGCATAAACTCCGATTGGTCACAGCCATCTTAGCCGGTGAGCCCACTCGCGTATGCCGATATTTTATATGAATGCCAGATAATTACCCATGCAACCGGAAGGCTCGCGGGGCGTTGTTGTTTACGCAGGTTTGCCCCTGTGACCTCCAATGACGTCATGTCGAGACCCCGGCCCATGCACAGGACCGGGGTCTTTCGCTATGTCCGCGGGCAGGAAGTCGTCGCGGCGGGTGAGGCAGGCGGCATAGAAGGCGGCGAGCCGTGGGTCCATGGCGCTGCCAAGGGCCGTGCAGTTCTCAATTTCGGCCTGGGCTGAACCCTCCCGGCCCAGCGCATGAAGCAATTCAGCATGCGCCGTCGTGAGCGCGGCGAATGCCGGGTCAGCGGCGAATTTCTCGTCGCCCAGCAAAAGATAGACCGCCTCGCGCTGGCTCATGCCGCGCAGGGCCAAGGCGCCTGCGGGCAGGAAGGCGAGTTCGGGCGCTGCGGCACGGGTTTCAGCCGTTACGAGAATATCGTAGCCCACGCTTTTGCAGGCGCCTTCGAGACGGCTGGCGACATTGACCGTGTCGCCGACGCAGGAATAATCGAAGCGCGTTTCAAACCCCATATTGCCCACCAATGCCGGGCCGGTGGCGATACCAATGCCGATGGCGATCGATTCTGGCTGTTCCGCGTTGAGCCGTTGCAGGGCGGTGCGCATGGCGAGGGCTGCCCGGCAGGCGTGGAGCGGATGGCGGTCGAGCGCGGCCGGGGCGTTCCAGAATGCCATGACCGCGTCGCCCATGAATTTGTCGATCGTGCCATGCTGGCCGATAATCGCGCCGCCCAAGACGGCAAAGACCCGGTTGAGGATGGCAACAACCTCGGCTGGCGCGGTGCGTTCGCTGAGCGCGGAGAAATTGCGCACATCGGAGAACATGACGGTCAATTCCCGCAGGTCGCCGCCGAGCTTGAGCAAGCTGGCATCCCGATCGAGACGATCGAGCAGGGTCGGCTCGACATAATGGGCGAAGGCGCGGCGAATGCGGCGCTTGTCGGCATCGGTCACGGCGAACTGGAAAAAGGCCATGGCGGCATAGGTCAGCACGGTGCCGAACAGGGCGAAGCTGGGATCGATCAGCAGCCCATATCGGCTGAAGGCAAACCAGCTGCCGGCCAGCGACAAAGCCGCGATCGCCACGGAAAACAGCAGCCCGACCATCGGTCCGCTCAGCAGCAGCACGACGACAATGGCCAGCCCGCTGATCGCCAGGACCAGGATTTCGAGCCCCGCAACCCAATCGGCGCGATTGAGGAAGGTGCCGGTCAAAATCTGCTCCAGCGCCTGCACATGGATGGAAACGCCCGCCACGGCCTCGCCCAGCGCATTGGCGCGGATATCGAGCAGGCCGCTGGCCGAGGTGCCGACAAAGACGATGTGCCCAGCCAGCAGCGGCGCGAGCCTGGCATAGTCATCGCCCAGCAACTCGGCGGCGGGAATATCGATGGCCGGGTCGAGATGGCGGTAATAGAGCCACATCTCGCCGGTCGGGCCCGTGGGTACGGTAAAATCGCCGACCCGCAGGCTTTCGACCATGCCGGCGCTATCGCCCAGCACCACCAGGGTGGATGCGCCCTGCGCCACGCGCAGCGCCTCCACCGAGAGCGTGGGCAATGGCGCGGAGCCGTTGGA
>DATMSY010000135.1:0-18669 GCA_035565135.1 Devosia sp. | reverse complement strand
GTTTCGGCAGCGCTGACGGCGGCACTGGCGGCTTCGGCCTCGCCGCGGGCGCGATCGAAATCGGCCTGTGCTGCCTCGCCCTCTTCGGCCAGTTGCACCAGCTCTTCTTCATAGGCGGCGAGCGTGACTTCGCTTTCTTCCACCAGGAGGCGCTCGCGTTCGCCGTCGGCGGCGAGCTGGCGGATGCGGTCTTCCAACTCGGCGCGACGGCTGCTGGCGCGGCGGGCTTCCTCGGCCAATTGCTCGTTGAGAATTGTGTAGCGTTGCAACACGGCCCCGGTGACCGCTTCGCGGTCGCGCAGGGGTTGGAGGGCTGCATCGGCGGCTTCCAGCGCTTTTTGCGCCTGCAATTCGAGATGGGTCGCGTCCGCAAGCTCGCGGATCAGCACCGCCTGCTGCGCTTCAGTTTCCTTTTCGGCAAAGCGCGCGGCAACCCAGCGGATATGAAACAGTGTCGCCTCGGCCCGGCGGATATCGCCCGAGAGGGAACGGTAGCGATTGGCCAGCCGCGCCTGGCGCTTCAGCGTTTCGAGCTGGGTGTCGATCTGGGCGATGATATCGTCGACGCGCTCGAGATTGCCTTCGGCGGCCCGCAAGCGCAGCTCGGCCTCGTGGCGGCGCGAATGGAGGCCCGAAATGCCGGCGGCTTCTTCGAGCAGGGCCCGGCGTGCAGTCGGCTTGGCGGCGATCAATTCGCCGATCTGGCCCTGCCGCACCATGGCGGGGGAATGAGCGCCGGTCGAGGCATCGGCAAACAGCAATTGCACGTCACGCGCGCGCACTTCCTTGCCATTGACGCGATAGACCGAACCGGCCTCCCGCTCGATCCGGCGGGTGACTTCGAGCACATCGGCAGTGTTGAGCGCGGCCGGGGCCGTGCGGTCGGCATTGTCGAGGACGAGCGTGACTTCGGCCGAATTGCGGGCGGGGCGATTGCCCGAACCGGAAAAGATCACGTCGTCCATGCCCGAGGCGCGCATGGCCTTGTATGAGTTTTCACCCATGACCCAGCGCATGGCCTCGACGAGATTGGACTTGCCGCAGCCATTAGGCCCGACAATGCCGGTCAGCCCCGGCTCCATGACGAGCACGGTTTCATCGCTGAACGATTTGAAGCCATGGAGTTTGAGGCGGGAGAATTTCATGCTGCTTGCCCCAAACACAGGGCAGCACCCTCCCCCTTGCGGGGTCTGCTTTTTCGCTGCAAGCGAAAAAGCTTGGGGTTGGGGAGGGAGGCGGTTGGTCCGGATATCGGGGCTCTCAACACCCCCTCCCAACCTCCCCCGTTGAGGGGGAGGTGCAGATCGTGTTCGCTGAAATTATTGCGCAGGGGCAACCGGCGTAGCAGTCTCGGCAGCGGGGGCGGCCGGAGCCATGGTGTCGGTTGCAGCAGGAGCGGCCGGCGCGGCAGCGGGCGCTGCGGCAGGAGCGGCAGCCGGCTCGGTCGCCACGAAATCGGCAGGCACCAGCGGATCGATTTCAGCGGCGAGCTGTTCGAGCGTCTTGTCACCGGTGAGCGTCTTGCCATTGACATAGAATGTCGGAGTGCCCTGCAGGCCAAACTCGTTGAGCGCCTGATCGCGCATGGCTTCCATCCCGGTGAACAGCGCCTGATTCGTCAAGGCGGCGTCGAAGGTTTCCTGGGTAAAGCCGAGCTGCTTGGCGATTTCGAGGATCTTGTCGCGCGGGGCTTCGGAAGCGGCCCAATCGTTCTGGGTCTTGAAATAGGTCGCCAGCACATTGTCATAATTGGTCGGGCCGGCGGCCTCGGCCAGCATGAACACCGCCGCGTCCAGCACATTGCGCACGAAGGGGCGGGTGATCAGCTTGACCTTGCCGGTATTGACATAGGCCGCAACGAAGTCCGGCTTGACCGTATTGGCGAAGGTCGCGCAGTGCGGGCAGGTGGGCGAGGCATATTCGATGACGGTAACCGGAGCGCTGTCGCTGCCCTGCACATGGTCGGTCATGCCGCCGGCGGGGGCCATCAGCTTGGCCTGGTCAACCATGTCGCCTTCGGCGGCACTGGCCGTGGCGACGCCGCAAAGGCTCAGCGCCGACGCTGCGGCGGCAAGGATCAGGGTGTCACGGCGGGTAAATTTCACGGTTTATCGCTCCTTTTGAGGTCTGCGCGACACTACACGGGCACAAGGTGTCGGCAAGTGGGCATATTCATCACTAGCGGGTGAACGCACTATCTGGCTTTTCGCTCCGATCTGCTGGAGAGCGCGTGGCCCAGGGCCCGCAACGCCTCCCTCAGATCTTCGTCTTCGACATTGGCCACCTGGGCCCCGACCTTTGCTTGAACGCTCTGGCTCGGTTGGCTGGGCTTTTGATCCTTGTCGGCTGAACCGGGGCTGAACGGCTCGGCCGAGAGCCGGATCTGGCCCACCAGCACATAGCCGAAATAGCGGTTGATTGCGGCGGCAATGGCTGGGCCCTCATGGCTGATGGCCAGGGCATGGCCCGGCGCACAGCGCAGGTACAGCGTTGCCCCCTCCGCGCTCCGCTCGCCACGCGGCCAGGCCAGCTTGTCGGGGATGGCCACGCTGTCATAGGGCTTGGGTGCCATCACGCCCCAATGGGTGATGATATCGCGGCTGGCAAAGCCGCGTTTTTTCAGCACGGGATCCAGCGCGCCGGTAATGGCGTCGGCCAGCGTCACCGCGCGATTGCGGCGCTTGGGTTCTGTGTTGACTTTGGCTTTGGGCGCTTCACTCATGGGGGGAGTTTAGCACTGGCACGGTGGCCAAATCACCCCCACAAGGGGCAGTGTTTACTCTGGCCGCATCCGAAAATGCGGTGTCATCCCGGCGAAGGCCGGGATCCATGCTGTGAAGCATCCACGAACACCAGTGGTTGTGCGAACATGCGGACATGGATTCCGGCCTTCGCCGGAATGACACCGTGGGTGGTTTGAGTCCCGAGTGGTGAACTTGCCGCTTGCGCGAAATCCGGCCTTCGCCCAAATCTGCGCCATGCATCTGCCAAATCCCGCCAATATCGACGCCGCCGCGGTTCTTGCCTGGTATGATAGCCATGCCCGGAGCCTGCCCTGGCGCGTCCCCCCCGCCGATCGGGCCAGGGGCATTGCGCCCGATCCCTACCGGGTCTGGCTCAGCGAGGTCATGTTGCAGCAGACCACCGTGGCCGCGGTCAAAACCTATTTCCTGCGCTTCACCCATCTCTGGCCGACGGTCTTCGACCTCGCCGCCGCCCCGCTCGATGCCGTGCTCAAGGAATGGGCGGGGCTGGGCTATTATGCCCGCGCGAGGAACCTGCATGCCTGCGCCCAGGCCGTGGTCAATCAGCATGGCGGCGTGTTTCCCACCAGTTCGGCTGGTCTGCAGACCCTGCCGGGTGTCGGCGCTTATACCAGCGCCGCCATCGCCGCCATCTGCTTTGACGAAGAGATCGCCGTGCTCGATGGCAATCTCGACCGCGTCCTGGCCCGCTATTATGCGCTGCCGGTGCCCGTGCGCGAGGCCAAGGAGGAATTGCGCGCCGCGCTTCAGGCCTCGGTGCCAAAGCGGGCAGGGGACTTCGCCCAGGCCATGATGGACCTGGGCGCGACGATCTGTGCGCCGCGCACGGCTATCTGTATGCTCTGCCCGATCCAGCCCGGCTGCATCGCGACCAGGACGGCCGACCCCACACTCTACCCGCTCAAACCCGCCAAAGCCGAACGGCCGGTGCGCAAAGGCCATGCCTTTGTCATGACCGACCCCGATGGCGACGTTTATCTGCAGACCCGGCCCGACAAGGGACTGCTGGCCAAGATGACCGAAGTGCCCACGTCGGATTGGGCAGCGGACCTGCCGGCGGTCGCCTATCCCGCCTCCGGCGATTGGCGTCATCGCGGGCAGGTCGTCCATGTCTTCACCCATTTTCGGCTTGAGCTCGAAATCTGGTCGGCCGCGGTCGCGCCGGCGGGGCTGGACAAGGGCTGGTGGGCCGCGCCGAAGGCGCTCAAGGGTGAGGCCCTGCCCACGCTGTTCCGCAAGGTGCTGGCGGCGGCGGGGCTGGAATAGTGCCACGACCTCGTGGTTCGACGAGCTCACCATGAGGTCTACTTGTAGTGCGCTGCCAACCCAGTAGACCTCATCCTGAGCCTGTCGAAGGATGAGGTCGTGGCGTCAGGTCCGGGTGATCGACACGCCGCCATCGACCAGCATGCTGGCCCCGGTCATGAAGCTCGAGGCATCCGAGGCCAGGAACAGCGCCGCTTGCGCCAGTTCCTCGGGCCTGCCCAGGCGCTTGAGGGCATGCAGGCCTTCGATAAAGGCTTTGGTTTCAGGCCCGGCGCCTGGCGCATTCGCCGCATTGGCAGGCGTATCGGTGCCGCCCGGCAGCAACACATTGGCGCGAACGCCCTGCGGCCCGAATTCGGCCGCCAGCACCTGCGCCAGGCCGGCCAACCCGGCCTTGCTCGCCGCATAGGCGGCCATGCCCGGAAAGCCGACCGTGCTGCCCACAAAGGTCGAGGTGAAAATCAGCGAGCCACCGCCGCGCTGCAGCATGGCGGGAATTTGATATTTGGCGCCGAGAAAGGCGCTGGTGAGATTGGTATCGAGCGTCTCCTGCCAGCCTGCTTCGGAAACCTCGATCACCGAGCCCATGGCGCCGCTGCCGCCGGCATTGTTGAAGGCGATATCGAGCCCGCCAAATTGGGCGATGGCGGCATCGACGCAGGCCTTGGCATGGGCTTCGTCCTTGACGTCGCCGGCCACGGCGAAAGCCTTGCCGCCGGCGCTTTCGATCTCGGCAACCAGGGCATCGAGCACTTCCCGGCGCCGGCCGGACAACACGAGGCTGGCGCCTTCGCGCGCGAACAATTGGGCGGCGGCCTTGCCGATGCCGGAGGTGGCGCCGGTGATTATGGCGACCTTGTTGTGCAGTGCAGACATTTTCATTTCCTCATCTAAGCGATGAGGGGACGTCGCAAATTTGGCGGCGCCGAGCGACCCGGTTTTGGCGAGAAGGCCAAGTTGCAAAAAAAGAAAAAGCCGCCGGGGCAAACCGGCGGCGGGCAGTTGAGCCTGGGACGATTGGAGGTCGGGATCAGGCGGAAATCAAATCAAGTTTTTGTCGAATGTCGGCACGCAGGTCGTCGATCGGCACCGAGCGGCCGTCATTGTCATGGTGCCAGAAGGTCCAGCCATTGCAGGATTCGGCGCCTTGCACCAAAGCGCCCACCTTGTGGATGGAGCCCTGATGGGTGCCCGAGATGAGCGAGCCATCTGCGCGCACCATGGCCGAGTAACGGCGGGCCGAATCGAAAAGTTGCGCGCCCGGCTCGATCACGCCCTGCTCGACCAGCGAGCCGAAGGGAATGCGGGTCTCCTTGCGCTTGGGCGTCACCGATTGCAGCGCCTCGAATACGCCCGGGCGGATGGAGGCAATGCGCTGCAGCGCGGCATTGATATAGGTCTCTTCCCGCTCGATACCGATGAAATGGCGGCCCAGCTTGCGGGCCACGGCGCCCGTGGTGCCGGTGCCGAAGAAGGGGTCGAGCACGATATCGCCCGGCTTGGTCGTGGCGTTGAGAATGCGGAACAGCAGGGCTTCCGGCTTTTGCGTCGGATGCACCTTGCCGTCGTCCGCGTCCTTGAGGCGCTCGGCACCGGTGCAGATGGGGAACAGCCAATCGCTACGCATCTGCGTATCGTCATTGGCCAGCTTGAGCGCTTCGTAGTTGAAGGTCACCCGGCTTTTCTGGCTGCGCGCCGCCCAGATCAGCGTTTCATGCGCATTGGTAAAGCGCGTGCCGCGGAAATTGGGCATGGGATTGGCCTTGCGCCAGATCACGTCGTTCAGCATCCAATAGTCGAGGTCCTGCAGGGCCGTCCCGACGCGGAAAATATTGTGATAGCTGCCAATGACCCAGAGCGCGCCATCGGGCTTGAGCACCCGGCGCGCGGCCTTGAGCCAGGCGCGGGTAAACTGGTCGTAATGGGCGAAGCTTTCGAACTTGTCCCAGTCGTCATCGACCGCATCCACCTTGGACTGGTCGGGGCGGGTGAGACCCTGGTCCAGTTGCAGGTTATAGGGCGGGTCCGCAAAAATAAGGTCAACCGAGCCGGCCGGCAGGGCATTCATGTGGTCGATGCAATCGCCCACCAGGATGGTATCGATGGGGAGGCGTTTTGCCTCCTCCGCAGCGGCTACAGGAGCCGTACGCGCGGTACGCAACATACACTTAACCCTAACGCAATACTAACGCCCCCTTTGTAGCGCCAGAGGGGTTAAAAGAGCGTTCGCAATGGGTTAGCGGGGGGTTAAAGTGGCTAGCCTGCCACTGCCAGCCGCAGCCTGGCTTCGGCGACAGGCGCGAATTCCTCGCGGTGGTGCCGGCACGGGCCATGGGCGGTCAGCGCCCGCAAATGCTGGGGCGTGCCATAGCCCTTATGCCCGGCAAAACCGAAATCGGGGGCGTCGCAGTCCATGATGGCGCACATGCGGTCGCGCGTGACCTTGGCGACGATCGAGGCGGCCGCGATCGAGACGCTGCGTCCGTCCCCACCGATCAGCGCCGTGCCGTCGCAGGGCAGGCCCATGGGTACGTCGCGCCCATCCACCAGCACGCGATCGACGGCAACGCCGAGGCTGTTGACCGCCCGCGCCATGGCCCAGAGCGTCGCGCCGCGAATATTGCGGCTCAGGATGATCGAGGGCGGGGCGACCACCACGGCAACATGGGCCGAAGCGACGATCAGCTCGAACAGAGCCTCGCGCTGCTCCTCGCTGAGCTTTTTGGAATCGTTGAGCCCGTCGGGAATGCGCGCGGGATCGAGCACCACGGCCGAAACCACGACGGGCCCGGCCAAGGGGCCGCGCCCGGCCTCATCGACACCGGCGACAAACCGCGCCCCGCGCGCCTGCATGGCGCGCTCATGCGAATAGTCGGGAATTGTCTGGAGCGGCGAATCGATCAGCATGCCGTCAGCATCGCCGGGGTGCGGCGCAATCACAAGCGTTCGAGCAGGGTCTGCCGGTCGGGTACGAAAAGGTGATGACCCACGCGATTGGTTTCGACGACGAAGGCCGCCAGCGCCTCGCTCGCCGCCACGGCAGCGGAGATGTCGCCCAGCACGACCAGCCGGCAGCCATAATTCTGCAGCTTCTGGATGAAGGCGCCCGCCATGCCGCTGCGCAATTGCAAAAATTCCGGCAGGAGCCGCGCCGCCGGGACGACGATGATGGTGGCCTCGGTGCCATAGGTCTGGCCCAGAAGGTCGAGGGCATCGGTCTCGGTGCCGAGCAGGGGACCTTGGGCGGGGAGGTCGAGGACCGCGCGGCCATTGATATTGCTCGTCGCTGTCACGATTTCTCCTTTACCAACAAATATATACGTTCTGAGATGTGGCTGGAATTGCTGCTATCATCATTTGGCGCGTCCATGAAGCGGCAAGGGAATGGGAGCCATTGCGCATGGCATTGATGCAGTCTCGGTTCGCTCTGGCGGCTATGACATTGGCGCTGCTGACACTGCCTGCCACGGCCGAACCCTTCCATCATGCCGCCGGCGAATGGCGCGAATATAACCGCGACTGGCTGGCCGCCTGTCCCGACACGATCGATGAGGATGCCGCCACCTATTATGGCTATTCCTGCTTTGCCAGCACCGGCAGCCAGGAACTCAATAGCGCGGGCCTGCCCGCCTGGAAACTGACGCTGATCCACAATCGGCTGACCGGCGATGTCGACATCGCCTTTACCGGGGCCGCCGACGCGGCTGAGATCGATGTGACCCGGCCCCTCCATATCGAATTTCCCGGCGCCCTGCCGCAGGCCTTCGATTTCACGACGGATCTGGAAACCCGCTTCAACACCACCAATCAATGGTTCGTGGCCGACGAGACCCGTCGCGACGCGCTGATCGCCCAGATGAAAATCCGCGGCACGGTAACCCTGGGCGTGCCGCTCACCAATGCCGCCGAACCGATCCGCAAGGTCCGCCTGTCCCTCCAGGGCGTCCTCGCCTCGCTCGATTTCATGGCCAGCTATGCGCGGCGCGTGTCGGACTATTAGGCCGATCTATATTCAGATTTCTGGTAGGCGGAGAGCCACGGTTCGCCTCCCTCCCTTGAGGGGAGGGATTGAGGGTGGGGGTTCTGAATTCTCCATCAGCATAGAGCATATTGAGGCCGCAGAACCCCCACCCTAGCCCTCCCCTCAAGGGGGAGGGGACTGGATCGGGGCTTTCCGACTCTCAGAAAACCCCAAATGTCGATTGGTCCTAGGGCATCAGCCCAGTTCTTCGGCCAGCCCGATCAGTAGGCCGCCGGGCCCGCGGATATAGCAGAGCTTATAGGTGTTTTGATATTGAACGACTTCGCTGGCCAGCTGCGCGCCGCGCTGGCCCAGCCGCGCTAGCGTGTCGTCGAGATCGTCCACCGCGAACATGACGCGGAGATAGCCCAGGGCATTGACCGGGGCGTTGCGGTGATCGGCGATGACGGAAGGGGCGAGAAAGCGGGATATTTCGAGCCGGCTATGGCCGTCCGGCGTGCGCATCATGGCGATTTCGACGCGCTGATCGCCCAGCCCGGTGACGCGTCCGGCCCATTCTCCTTCCACCATGCCCCGCCCTTCGAGTTCGAGGCCAAGCTCGGCAAAAAAATCGATCGCCGTTTCGAGGTCGTCGACGACGATCCCGACATTGTCCATCCGTTTGAGCGCCATGTGTCCAATCTCCAGGTGATCCATGAGCTTAGGCTCGGGAGGCAGACTCGATCCACCCCTAAAGGGGTGGCAGGCGTCGCTTGACTGGCTGGGCTTTGACGATTGCCGTGCTGGTCTCCGCCTTGTCGGCAATGCGGTCGAGAATCCCGTCCAATTGCTCGATCGAGCGCAGGAGCAGCCGGGCGATGAAGCAATCATCCCCCGTCACCTTGTCGCATTCGGTGATCTGTGGAATCTCCTCGATCAGCTGCTGCACGATATGGAGCTTGCCCGGCAGCGGCTTGATCCGCACGATGGCCTGCAGCGGATAATCCAGCATTCTGGTGTCGAGATCGAGCGTGAAGCCCTGGATTACCCCGCGTTCTTCCAGCCGCTTGAGGCGCTCCGATACGCTGGGCGAGGACAATTCCACCCTTTGCGCCAATTCCTTTATCGAGAGCCGCGCATCGGTCGCCAGCGTCGCGATGATCTTTCGGTCGGTTTCGTCGATCATTTTTGCTTTCCAAGGAAATCCGGGAATTTTGCCGAACAATATAAAGCAGAAGCCGGCTTTGCCTTTCAAGTGATATGGATGGCGGTGGCGCCGCCCGCTATTGTCTGGGGGCAAAAGGGACAGGCGATGAACACGACCACGCGCGGCACGATCGAGATGACGGCATCCATGGTGATTTCGGGCACTATCGGGGCCTTCGTGGTGTTTTCCGGCCAGCAGGTGACCGATGTCGTGTTCTGGCGGTGCCTGTTCGGCGCCGTGCCGCTGCTCATCGCCTGCGCGGCGCTGGGCCTGTTCCGGCGCGATATCATCACGCCGCGCCAGTTCGTTCTGGCCCTCGTGGGTGGCGTGGCCATCGTCGCCAATTGGCTGCTGCTGTTTGCCGCCTATCCCCTGGCCTCCATTTCCATCGCCACCGCCGTCTACAATACGCAGCCCTTCATATTGGTGGGCTTCGGCGTGCTGTTTTTGGGCGAGCGGCTGACCATTCACAAGCTGGGCTGGCTGCTGGTCGCTTTTGCCGGCGTGGCGCTGATTGCCAATGGCAAGACCGGTGGGGCGGGCAGCGATTATCTGGGCGGCATCCTGCTGTCGCTGGGCGCGGCATTTTTCTATGCCATTGCCGCTCTGGTCACCAAACAACTCAAGGGCGTGCCGCCCCATCTGATCGCGCTGATCCAGGTTGGCGTCGGCATGGCCATGGCCGCGCCCTTTGCCGGCTTTTCAAGCCTGCCGACCAGCGCCGCCACCTGGGGGAGCCTGGCCGCCATCGGCGTGGTGCATACGGGTCTCGTCTATATCCTGCTCTATGGCGCCATCCAGAAATTGCCGACCCCGCTGATTGGGGCGCTCTCTTTCATCTATCCGGTCGTGGCGATTCTGGTGGATTTCATCGTTTTCGGCCACCGTCTCGACGCCTGGCAATTGCTCGGCGCCGCCGCCATCCTCATTGCCGCCGCCGCCATGACGCTGGGCTGGACGCCGTTCAGGAGCGTGCGGACGCAGCCCAATGCGCAACGGCCGCTATCATGATCTCGTGCGTCTCGGGGCTTCCCGCCTCCTGCGCCAGCTCCCACACGCGATGGGCTCCCGTGGTCAGCTCAATGCGCTCCCGGTCCAGCCGCTTGCCGGTCTCTGCCTCGTAACGCCGGACGATTGCCTCGGTCAGCTCGGCTGACACGAAGCTCGAATAGATGAATTCCTGGTGCAGCGGCCCGAACCCGGAATCGGCAAAGTCGTAGACGCCGTTGAGGGTCGCGCTGGCATGGTCGAACGCCATGTTCCAGCCATGGCCGTCGAAAAAGCCATAGCTTTCGCCATAGGGATCGGGCGGCAAGTCGGCCCAGGCCGCCAGGGTCCGTTCCGCCAGGGGACGCAGATGGTCGGGCAGGAGGGGCAGGGCGGTGGGCGTGATCGCCTCCGCCGTTGCAATGGGTTCGACAGGTCCCGCGCCCGCCGCCCGCAGTAGCGTGGGGTCGATGGCATGGAGCTGCGCATAGAACAGCCCCAGCCTATCGGCCAACCGCTGGCGGTCGGCCGCGTCCAGCGCGTCATAGTGCTCGGTCAGCAGATGCTCGCCGGCAAGCTTGGCGTGGCGCGAAAAAATGCGCGGCGTCTCATGCATGGTGAGCTCCGGCACCGGCATATCGACGGCGGGCCGGATGACCTGCAGCAGCCGCGCCTCCATCAGCAGCGCCGCCTCGGCATGCGCCTCGCGTGGAAACTTGAAGATCAGCCTGTCGTCGACATCGACGGCAACGCTGTCCCAACCCTGGGTCATGAGGCGGAAACGCCCCTTGCGGGTCTCGGGATAGGTCGCGACGATAATGTCACGCAATTGCTCCAGACTGAGCGGAGTGGCTGCAATAGGCATGGTTTTCCATCGCGTCATAAAATCGGCGCAACCCTAAGGCGTTTCGTGCGGGCTGTCAGGGCGCGTCTGCCCGATTGACGAAAACGGTAAATTGCTGTGCTTTCCCGCTCCCGCCTCTCTCCGGACCTGTCCTCGATGCTCATCAAGCCCGCCGCCGCCCTGCTCTTCGATATCGACGGCACCCTGGCCGATACCGATCCGCTGCACCTGGAGGCGTTCAACCGGACCTTTGCGCCCTATGGGCATCATTTCGACAAGCCCCGGTTTGCGCTGGAATTGCAGGGGCTGGCCAATGAAGCCATTGCCCGCCGCTTCGTCCCCCATCTGTCGCCCGAGGCGGGAATGGAGGTGATGCGCGGCAAGGAGGCGACGTTTCGCGATCTGGCGCGCTCCGATATTCACGCCGTGCCGGGGCTGATGGACCTGCTGGATCGTGCAGACGCCATGGGCCTTCCCATGGCTGCGGTCACCAATGCACCCCGCGCCAATGCCGATCTCATCCTCGATAGCCTGGGCATTCGCCATCGCTTCAGGGCCGTGGTCATCGGCGAGGAACTGGCCCATGGCAAGCCGCACCCCTTGCCCTATCTCGAAGGGCTGCGGCTGCTTGGGGCAACCGCCGAACATGCCCTGGCCTTCGAGGATTCCCGCACCGGCATTGCTTCGGCCACCGCCGCCGGCCTCGCCACCGTGGGAATAAGGACGAGCCTGGGGCATGACGATCTGATCGCCGCCGGCGCCAGCATGTCCGCCGCCAGCTATGCCGATCCGGCCCTGCTCGATTTTCTCCAGGCCCGCGTGGCGTCCGTCGCCGCCTAGAACAGGCTCATCTGCTTGTCTTCGAGCCTTGGCGCCACGAAGAGGTCCGTGCGCAGCCCGGGCAGCTTGACGTCCAGCCCATAGCGCTCGCGAGCCTTGTCGAGGCGCTGGCGCAGCAGCGTGGCATAGGGGCCTTCGCCGGTCATGCGGGTGCCCCAGCGCGCGTCATAATCCTTGCCGCCGCGCGTATCGCGCACCAGCGCCAGCACATGGCGCACCCGGTCAGGGAAATGGCGCAACAGCCATTCGCGGAAAATGTCGCGCACTTCGCCGGGCAGCCGCAACAGGATCATCGAGGCGCTCTTGGCCCCCTGCGCTGCCGCAGCGTCCAGAATCCGCTCCAGCTCCATATCGTTGATCGCCGGGATCATCGGGGAGGCGAACACCGCCACCGGCACGCCCGCTTCGCTGAGCAGCCTGATCGCCTCCAACCGCCGGGCCGGGGAGGAGGCGCGCGGCTCCATCTTGCGGCTGAGCTTGTGATCCATGGTGGTCATGGAAATGGCCACCTTGACGAGATTGAGCTTGGCCAGATCGGTCAGGATATCGAGATCGCGCACGATCAGCGCCGATTTGGTGGTGATCATGACGGGGTGCCTGGTCTCCAGCATCACCTCGAGAATGCCGCGCGTCAGCTTATGCTTGCGCTCGGCGAGCTGATAGGGATCGGTATTGGTGCCCATGGCGATGGGTTTTGGCCGATAGTTCTTGCTCCCCAGCTCGGCCCGCAGCGCTTCGACCGCATTGGTCTTCACATAGATATCGCGCTCGAATTCGATGCCCGCCGAATGCCCCAGAAAGGCATGGGTGGGCCGCGCGAAGCAATAGGAGCAGCCATGCTCGCAACCGCGATAGGCATTGATCGAGCGCTCGAAGCCGATATCGGGGCTGTCATTTGTGGTGATGATGGTCTTGGCGCGTTCCAGATGTTCGATGGTCTCGAAAGCCGGCATGGGCTCGGTGCTTGTCCAGCCATCATCGAACCCTTCGCGCACCTGCTTTTCGAACCGGCCGCTGCGATTGGATTGCGCACCACGGCCGCGATTGCGGCTGGGATCGACCAGTTCGCGCCGCGCCAGGTCGGCGTCGCGGCTGCGGCTCAGCTTTTCCAGGGCTTCGAAAGAGGGGGCCTGATAGAGGGCCATCAATGCTCTCCTTGCGCGCCGATGTCTCGAATCGTCGCATGGGTTAACGTGCGCTAACACATAGCAGTTGCATGAGAACAAAACAAGAACCAGCCCGCTACCCGCTGCCGGGATGGCTGGTTTGCATTCCTGTCGGTGGACAGGTCCGGCATGCTCGCTTAAACGGACCGGCCGCGCTCAAACTGGCCTCGGCGCGGGAATGCTTAAGCGCCAGATTTAGTATTGACCCGGGTGTGCGGGTAATTTACTAAAGCAATCACTTCACTATTTTCGCGCCTCTGCTGACACGGACTGTCACGCAATCTTTTTAGATGTGACGTCGAAATCAGCCGCCGCCATTCGTCGTTCCGGCGACATCCAGCCTTTGGGAGAGATCATGACCACCGACAATCCAACTTTCGCCGAACCGGGGGAGCAGGCCAGCGCGCCGCAGGACCATGCCGCCCGTAATCGGCTGGTGATTTCCCTGCTGCTGGTTTCGGCCTTCGTCGTCATTCTCAATGAGACGATCATGGGCGTGGCCCTGCCACATCTGATGCACGACCTGGATATCACGGCGGGCGCGGCCCAGTGGCTGACCACGGCCTTCATGCTGACCATGGCCGTGGTGATCCCGGTTACCGGCTTCCTGTTGCAGCGGCTGCATACCCGCCCGGTCTTCATCCTGGCCATGTCGCTGTTTTCGGCTGGCACGCTGATCTCGGCCATCGCGCCCGGCTTTGCCGTGCTGGTGATCGGCCGCATCGTGCAGGCGTCGGGCACGGCGATCATGATGCCTCTGCTGATGACCACGGTGATGACCCTGGTGCCGCCGGAATCGCGCGGCAAGACCATGGGCAATATTTCCATCGTCATCTCGGTGGCCCCGGCCATCGGGCCCACCATTTCGGGATTGATCCTCTCCGTGCTCGATTGGCGCTGGATGTTCATCCTGGTGCTGCCGATTGCCCTGGGTGCATTGGCGCTGGGCGCCAAGCGCATCGTCAATGTCACGACGCCCAAGGAAGCGCCGATCGATGTGCTTTCGGTCGTGCTGTCGGCTATCGGCTTTGGCGGTTTCGTCTATGGCCTGAGCGGTCTGGGTGAAGCTGCGCATCATCCCTCGCCTGTGTCGCCGTGGATTCCGCTGCTGGTGGGTGCTGCCGTCATCGCCGTCTTCGTGCTGCGTCAGCTGTCGCTGCAGAAGCAGGATCGCGCCTTGCTCGACCTGCGCACGCTCACCTCGCCCGTGTTCACCGTCTCGGTGGCGATGATGGCGATCCTGATGATGGCCATGTTCGGCGCCTTCATCCTGCTGCCCATCTACTTGCAGAACGTGCTGGGTCTTTCCACCCTGCAGACCGGCCTGCTGCTCCTGCCCGGTGGCCTGGTCATGGGTCTCTGCGCGCCCACCGTGGGCACGCTGTTCGACAAGTATGGCCCCGTGCCGCTGGTCATTCCCGGCGCCGTGCTGCTCAGCATTGCGCTCTGGGGCCTGACCTTCGTGCAGCAGGATACCTCGGTCTGGCTGCTGCTGGCTGCTCATCTGCTGCTCAGCATTGGCCTGGCGCTGATGTTCACGCCGCTCTTCACCGTCAGCCTGGGCTCGCTGCCGCCCAATCTCTATTCGCATGGCAGCGCGGTGATTGGTACGGCCCAGCAGGTTGCCGGTGCGGCAGGGACGGCGCTGTTCGTCGCCATCATGACGCTGCAATCGACCGGGCTCACCAATGCCGGCGCCGATCTTGTTGCCGCAACCACGGGCGGCATCCGCTCGGCCTTCCTCTGCGGCGCCATCATCTCGCTTGCAGCCGTCGCGGCGGCGCTCTTCATCAAGAAGCCCGCGCCCCGCGCCATGCCGGCCGAGTTCGCGCCGGGACACTAAGCGGGCCTCCAAGGCTTGACACATCCCCGCCACCGGCCAAGCTGGTGGCGGGGATTTTCTTTTGGGAGGGGACAATATGAATGCGCTGCTCGACCGGATCGTGGCGGCATCCGGCGTGCCCGACCTAGTGGACATCCTGGCTGCCCGCCTCAGCCCCACCGATCTGCAATCGCTGCTGCTGGAGGTCTATGACCGCCGCTCGTCCGCGCGCAGCCCGGCCGATTTGCTCGCCGACTACGAAAAGAGCCGCTTCTTCGGCGCCGCCAGCCTCACTCCGGCTGATGCCGCCGAATGGGATGCGGTGTTGAGCACCAGCGCAGGGGATTGCCAATTCCTCACGCTTTCGCCCATGGCCCCGCTAGGCGCCTGCGCTGTGGTCGCGCCGGTTGGCCAATCCTGGTCGGTGCCCACCGTGCGCACCGGGGAAGTCGTGTCCGACGCCACCAATGTCCTGGCGATCGAAGCCGCCTTGCTGCGCCGGGCGGCAGCCAAGCGCGATCCCAAAAGCCAGGAGATCGTCCATCTCGCCACTACCCACCGCGTGGTCCGGCCCCAGGCCTATGCCAAGCCGGGCCTATTGGCCCATTTTGCACTTTCGGCCATGGTCAGCGCCGGCCGTGATCGCGGTAGCCTGGGGTTCGAGGCGGCGGCGCTGCACGCGCAAATCGGCGCCTGGCTCACCGCCTATCGGCGCTATTTCGGGCCTAAGCTGCGGCTGGGTATTTCCTATACCTTGCCGCGTCCCGGCAATCCCGATGCGCGGTTGGAAGCATTGCGTGCGCTGGCCGAGGCTCACAATGCCGAATTGATCGAGGACGCCGAGCGCTCGGCCGCCAATGGCTATTATGCCGGCTTCTGCTTTCATCTGCTGGGCGGCTGGCCTGATGGGGAACTGCGCCAATTGGCCGATGGCGGCATGGTGGATTGGACGGCCAAGCTGCTGGGGAATGCCAAGGAGCGGTTGTTGATCAGCGGGTGCGGGGTGGAGGGGTTGGTGGCGCTGCGGGGGCAGGGGGCTAGCGTTTAAGCCTAGCGAGCCAGGATCCCCGCTTTTTCGCATACGCGAGAAAGCTGACCTCCCTCCCCCTTGAGGGGAGGGATTTAGGGTGGGGGTGTCGGGTTCTCCACCAGAATAGAATTCGTGGAGGGCACGACACCCCCACCCTAGCCCTCCCCTCAAGGGGGAGGGGACCGATTGGGGCCCCCGAGCTCCTGAGTTTTGGACCCAGGCCTACCGCTCATCCAGCCGCGGCATCAGCTCCACGAAATTGCAGGGCTTGTGCCGGTAATCGAGCTGGTGGCTCAGAATGCCTGCCCATGCGTCGCGGCAGGCGCCGCGCGAGCCGGGGAGGCAGAAGACGAATGTCGTGCCAATGAGCCCGCCGGTTGCCCGCGATTGCAGCGAGCTGGTGCCCACGGTCGTTGCCGAATATTGGTGGAACAGCACCGAAAAGCCTTCCATCCGCTTGTCGAACAGCGGCTCCACGGCCTCGGGCGTGACGTCGCGCCCGGAAAAGCCGGTGCCGCCCGTGGTGAGGATTACGTCGATCTTGGGATCGGCGACGAAGCCCTGCACGGCCTGGCGGATCAGCTGGATATCGTCGCGGACGACGACGCGGGCGGCACATTCATGCCCATCGGCTTCCAGCAGCGATTTGAGCAGCGCCCCGCCCGTATCGGTTTCGAGCGTCCGCGTGTCGGAAACGGCGATAACGGCGATGGAGAGCGGCTTGAACGCCCGGTCTTCAAATCGCTCGCTCTTGAACATCGCTTTTCTCCGCTTGTGATGATGGCTCATTGGTTGGGCCGCTATCACTATCAGCTCGCGGATCGAGCACAATGGTTTCCGGCGTCACCTGCTTGTCGGTGCCCATGGGCTGGAACGGAGCGCGGTCGGCCGCGTCGGGCGCATTGCGCATCCGCATGCGGAGATAAGCAAAGCCGGCCAGCAGGGCATGGAACAGCGCCGTCACCATGAACAAGGCCACGGGCCCGAACGTGCCCATCAGCATGGAGGAAACCGCCGGCCCGATGGCGAGGCCAACCCCCAGAATCAGCAGCATGCCGCCGGCCACGCGGGCAAATTCGCCATCCTTGGCGAAGTCATTGGCATGGGCCACGGCCACGGCATAAAGCGGATTGGCGACAAAGCCATAGGCGGCAAAAAACACATACATGAGCCAGCCGGCGGTGGGATTGATCAGGACCAGCAGGAGGCCGATCACCGAGGCCGCTCCCGCCAGCCCGATCAGCACCCAGCGCCGGTCGATCCGGTCCGAAAGGCGCCCGAAGGGAATTTGCGCGATCGCGCCCAGAATGGCCGCAACGGCGAAGAGAAAGGCGATACCGCCGGCGTCGAGCCCTTGTTCATAGCCATAGACCGGCGCCAGCGTGCCGAACGAGCCATTGGCCATGCCGCAGGAAAAGGCCGCGATCGCCGCCACGGGCGAAGTTCTGTAGAGCAGCCGCAGATCGAGCTTGGCCGAGGCGAGCGGGCGTGGTTGCGGGCTCGAGGTCAGGGCGGTCGGCAGCACGGCGCAGATAAAGCTGATGGCGCCCAGCACGAAGGGCAGATAGCCCGCCGTGCCGGTTACCGACATGGCGATCTGCCCCAGTGTCGAGGCGGCCATATTGATGGTCACATAGATCGAAAAGATCGTGCCGCGGCTGCGATTGTCGGCCACTTCGTTGAGCCAGCTTTCGACGATCATTGCCGCGCCGGCAAAGCAGAAGCCGGACAGGGCGCGCAGCACGATCCAGCCGACATCGTTGATCCAGAGCAGGTTGAGCAGGATAGTGACCGTGCCGATGGCCGCCATCACCGAAAAGGCGCGGATATGGCCCACCTTGCGCACGATCATCGGCACCGCGATCGACCCGGCGACAAAGCCCACCGACCAGCCGGTGCCGATCAGGCCCAGCGACAGCAGCGAGAAATTTTCCTCCGCCCCGCGCACCGAGAGCAAGAGCCCCTGCAGCCCCCCGCCAAACATGAGCAGGGCCGAACCCAGAAACAGGGCGTAGATTTTAATGACTGAGGCCATGACGCTTTTCGGCTTTACGGGTCGGAACAACGTTGCAAATCACGCAAGGGTGACCATAACGCGGCGTGCCGGGATTGGGAGCGCAAAAAAGCGTCAGGGCGCTTAAACTATCCCCAATGCCTCGATCCGCATCCGCAGGCTCAGCAAATCCCGCCAGGCCTGCTGCTTGGCGGCTGGATTGCGCAGGAGATAGGCCGGATGCAGCGTCGGCATGGCTTCCACCTCATGCCGCCCGATGCTCACATTGCTCCATTTGCCGCGCATCTTGATGATGCCGGCGGTGGTGGAAAACACCGTCTGCATGGCCGGCCCGCCCAGCGTCATCACCACTTTGGGCGCCACAAGTTCCACTTGCCGGTGGAGGAACGGCAGGCAGAGCGCCATTTCCTCGGGCGTGGGCGTGCGATTGCCCGGCGGCCGCCAGGGCACCGTATTGGCGATATAGACCTTGGTGCGGTCGAGGCCGATGGCCGCCAGCATGCGGTCGAGCAATTGCCCGGATTTGCCGACGAAGGGCTTGCCCTGCCGATCCTCCTCGGCGCCCGGCGCCTCCCCGATCAGCATGATCTCGGCCTCGGGATTGCCGTCGGCAAAGACCAACTGGGTCGCCCGCAATTTGAGCCCGCAGCCGTCATAGGCGCCCAGAATGGCCTGGAGCTGGTCCAGCGTCTCGGCGCTGCCGGCCAAAGCCCGCGCCTCGCTGGGGTCGCCGCCCAATGCCGGGGCAGGGGGCGCGACGGCCCGCT
>DATMSY010000134.1:0-15038 GCA_035565135.1 Devosia sp. | reverse complement strand
CCACGGAACCCCACCACCCCCGCCACGTTGTCCCCTCGTGCAACGTGCAGCAAGGATGACCCGGTGTTTTGGCGGAGACGCCGGCTCCATCCCTTCGGAAGGAGCCATGATCGAACCCGTCATCGAAACCAGCCAGGTCCGCCTCTCCCCGCCCGCCACCGCGCTGTGGTCGCTGGAGCGGGCCGCCTCGCCCATTATCGGCACCGCGATCCACAATGGCCATCACATCCGCTCCGAAGCGCTCACCCGCATGGCGCTCGATGATGCCGCGCGCCTGCGCGAGGAGGACCCCTTCACCGCCTATGCCATCCAGGACGTGCCCAATCGCATCGTCTTCCACCGCTCCCGCTTCGAGATCGATATCAATCGCGCCCGCGATGGCGCGATCTATCTCAAGCCCGAGCAATCCTGGGGCCTGCAAGCCTGGCGCGAGCGCCCCTCGCCGGCGCTGATCGCGCGCTCGCTGCGCCTGCACGATGCCTATTATGCCATGCTGCGGCAGGTCCTCGACGGCATCGAAGCCGATCACGGCCATTTCGTCCTGCTCGATGTCCATAGCTACAATCACCGCCGCGCCGGCCCCGACGAGCCGCCCACCGACCAGCAACACGCCCCCGATATCAATATCGGCACCTTCTCCATGGATCGCGAGCGCTGGGTCCATATCGTCGATCCCCTGATGGAAATCCTGGGCAGCCTGCGCTTTCGCGGCCGCTTCATGGATGTGCGCGAAAACGTGGCCTTCGAGGGCAAGGGGGAGCAGACCCGCTTCATCCACGAGCATTTCCCGCTCACCGGCTGCGCCATCGCCATCGAATTCAAGAAATTCTTCATGGACGAATGGACCGGTGAGCCCGATCTGGAAGCGCTCGACGCCATGCGCGCCACCATTGCCTCTACCATCCCCGTCCTCGAAAAAGCCCTCGAGGCCGGCCGATGAGCGCCAGGCCCGCGACCCTGGCGGACAAGGTCGCCGCCGCCCTCGAAAGCGGCACGCCCATTCGCCTCGATCTGGACAATGGCAGCCGGCTGCATATCGATCGGCCCATGCCTTTCCTCTGCGTGCATATCGCCCGCCGCAGCCAGCCGGCCGCCCGCGATATCGCCATGGCCAATGCCGCCTATCTCGTCGCGCGCAATCTCACCCAGGCCGTCACCATCATCCGCCTGGTCGGCGCGCAGATGCAGGAGCGCTTCGGCGCCTTCATGCTACTCGATATCGGCGAATTGGCGCGCGACCAATTGGCCAAGGATTCCCCCTATCTGCCGCCGTTCGAGCTGGGCCTTTCCGCCCCCGACGATGCCGTGGCGCAGGCGGCGCTCTCGGCCTTTGTCGGCTCGGTCGAGGCCGTCACCAACAAGTTCCGCGTGCCGCGCATTGCCAAGCATGCCCTGGCCGATGATCCCCATGCCAGCCTGGCGCGCCGGTTGCCCATGTTCTCCACGCTCACCGTGCGGTTCGCCCCCATCTATCGCGTGCCGGGCGCCAAAACCTTCTATCCCGCCCTGCGCGAACGGGTCGTCGCCAATATCTTCGATGCCGGCCTGCAGGCGGCGGCCAGCTTCGCCTCCGCCACCACCAAGCTGGCGCTGCCCAGCCATCGCGCGCTTGGCCGTCGTGTCTTCATCGATGCGGTCAGCCGCGCCGATCGGGCCATGGACGAGGTGGCGCAATCCTTCGATTTCCTCCCCGCCGTCACTCCCATCAATGCCGATGCCGCCTGGGCGCAGTTCAAGGAGGGCGGCTATCACCGGGCCCCCAATTTCCTCTATCGCCCTCTCACCACCGCGCCCGACACGCAGAAAAAGGCGCTGTTCTCCATCTCGCTCGACCATTTCGAAGATCCGGTGCTGACCCTGCTCTATCGCGAAAAGCAGCAGGAGCTGGACCTGCAGCTCTCCATGCTCGCCTCCCGCGAAACCCGGCGCTTTGTCGAATTGGGCCGCGCCCTCTATGGCTCGGTCGAGCCGGCCTTGCTCGCCATGGCGCAATCCATTCTCGACGCCACCACCAAACAGACGGGCCGCAAAACCGTCGAGACCGACACCGCCGACCACGCCTTTGTCGAGCGCAAGGCGCAGGCCATGATCGCCACCTATGCCAGCCAATACGACGCCTTCACCGCCAGTATCGAAACCCGAGACGATCTGCCCGCCGGCCTCATGGTCACCAATGGGCGCTTGCTGATTTCGCGCAGCACCGCCATGGCCCGTCAGCGCGTCGAGGCGCTGCTCAGCCACGAGGTCGGCGTGCATCTGCTCACCTATTACAATGGCTCCGCCCAGGGCCTGCGCCTTTTCCGCTCCGGTCTTGCCGGCTATGAAGGCGCCCAGGAAGGGCTGGCGGTCCTCGCCGAATATCTCGCCGGCGGCATGACCGTCGCGAGGCTGCGCCTCATCGCGGCCCGGGTCGTGGCCTGCGCCGCCATGCTCGATGGCGCCAGCTTCCAGGACAATTTCCGTCTCCTGACCAAGGATCTTGGCTTCGCCCCCCAGCCTGCCTTCAACCTCGCCCTGCGGGTCCATCGCGGCGGCGGCCTCGCCAAGGACGCCATCTATCTGCGCGGCCTGCTCGAAATCCTCAAGCATCTCGAAGGCGGCGGCGCACTCGAGCCCTTCTGGATGGGCAAGATCGCCGCCACCCATTTCGCCGTCATGCAGGAACTCAGCACCCGCGGCCTGCTCAAGGCTCCGCGCCTCATTCCCGAATTCCTGTCCATCAAGGGCGCCGACGACCGTCTGGCCAAGGCCCGGTCCGGCCTCGCCCCCATCGATCTTATTGCCAGCTAGGAGCGTCCATGCGTATCGCGTTTTTCGTCAATTCCATTGCCGGGGAATCCCCCAATTACACCACCACAGTATTGGCGCTCACCGCCCTCAATCGGGGCCACGACATCTGCTATGTCACCCCCGGCGATTTCGTCCTGCGGCCCGATGACAGCCTCATGGTCCGGGCTCTCACCCTGCCATCGGCCAGTTACAAAAAGGCCGAAACCCTCTTCAAGGACCTGCAGGGTGACAAGACCAGCGTCCAGACCATGGACGTCAGCGAGATCGACGTCCTGATGCTGCGCAACGACCCCTCCCAGGATGCCGCCGACCGGCCCTGGGCCGCCAATATCGGCACCATTTTCGGCCGCCTCGCCGCCGCCCGGGGCGTCATCGTCCTCAATGACGCCGAAGGTCTCGCCATGGCCCAGAACAAGCTCTACTTCCAGGATTTCCCCGCCTCGGTGCGCCCTGCTACCCTCATCTCCAAAAGCATCGAGGAAATCAGGGCCTTTATCGACGGCCAGAAGAAGGGCGCCATCGTCAAGCCGCTACAGGGTTCGGGCGGCAAGAACGTGTTCAAGATCGGCTCCCCCAAGGATGCCAATCTCAACCAGATTTTCGAAGCCGTGAGCGGGGAGGGCTATTTGATCGCGCAGGACTTTATCCCAGAGGCATCCGAGGGCGATGTCCGCTTCTTCCTGATGAACGGATTGCCCCTGCAGCGCGATGGCAAATACGCCGCCTTCCGCCGCGTCCCCGCCAAGGGCGAAATCCGTTCCAACGTCCATGTCGGCGGCGGCCCCGAGCCGGTCACCGTCACCGACACCATGCTCGCCATCGCCGAAACCGTCCGCCCCAAGCTGGTCGCCGACGGCATGTTCCTCGTCGGCCTCGATATCGTCGGCGACAAGATTCTGGAGATCAATGTCTTCAGCCCCGGCGGTCTCAACAACCTCTCGGATATGTACGACACCAATTTCTGCGACAGCGTCATCGTCGCGCTCGAAACCAAGCACGCCATTCAGGAGGCCTATGGCCCCACCATCACCAACCGCGCGCTGGCAACTCTGTGACCAATTGGGCCCAATGCGCTATTTCCAGTGGGCTGCTAACGTCTTCGGCGTGTGCATATTGCCATAGAGATAGTCCCAGAACTCCACCCGGCGTTCTCTTGGAACACTCTTCCAAACCTCATGCACCGCCACATCGCCACACCAATAGGCATAGACAAACGGCGCCCTGAGGTTATGCCCCAGAAACGCCAGCCGCGACCTGGCGGTCACCTTGTCCTGGAACCCGCCTTCAGCCATCACCGGCACAATCTCGTCTAACGTCTTGCCCTGGCTATGCATCATCCAGGCCGCATTACACCGCAAAGCCCCCCGCAACCGCTGCAGCGCCACGCCCAATTCATCCTCCGGCCCCTCGATCCAGTCGAGGAAGAACATGCCATTGTCGGCAATCCCCTCGAACAGCGCGCTACTGGCCGACGAGGTCACCACCTGCGCAGCATCGAGCGGCATCCTGCCTTCCGCCACATAGCGTTCCCGCAGCGCCAGATGCACCAGATGCCCCGGAAAAACCTCGTGCGTTGCCAAGTGCTTAAGCGCAAACCGCGTATAGGGGAAATCGAGATTCATCAGCACCTTGCGGGCCGGATAATCGCAATAGGCCGAGAACGGCACAGCGCTCACCCCCACCGGCTCCATCCACTGATCCGCCATCGGATACATGGTCGCCGTAACGCGCTCCCGCGCCTCCAAAGTCAGCGCCCGCATGGTCTCCAGCACTTGGTCGACCGGCACCCGAACCTTGTCCTCCCACCGCGCCAGATCATCCGCCAGCGCCCCGCCGGCAAAGCCCATTTCATCGAGCTTTTCCCGGATAATGGCGCGATAGCCATCCAGCACATCGTCGCCAACCAATTGCGTATCCACACGAATCTGCCGCCGCACCCGCTCCGCAAATGAGATCGGCTTTTCCGCAAACGTCGTCACCAACGCCAGCAGCGAGTCGATCATCTCCTCCAGATAATCCCGCCGCAACGCACTTTCCGCTTCCCCGGCAAGCCGCCCCCGCAAAGCCAGCAGCGCGGCATTCGCCTCATCATAATCCCGCAATTGCCGCGGCTCGACCTCCGCCACCGCCACCGGGATCAACCCCTCCCGATCCAGAAACCCATCACTCCGCGGCGTGCTGCGATACAGCTGATCGATACCGGCGGTAAGTTCGGCTAATTCCTTGCCAAGCTTCATTTTTCTGTCCTCACTGATGCCCTGCAACAGGCTTGGGATGATAAGGCGCTTCCATCAGCGCAACGTCCTCATCGCTGAGTTTCACCTCAAGCGCCGCCACCGCATCATCAAACTGATGCAGCTTGGAAATCCCCACGATTGGCGCCGAAATCCCCGGCCGGCTGGCCACCCAGGCATAGGCAATCTGCGCTGGCGGCCGCCCATGACGCTCCGCCACCTGAAGCACCGCCGCCACCACCGCATCGTCCTGTTCCTTGGACCGATCATAGAGCGCACCAGCCGTCTTGTCGGTCTGCGACCGGGTTGACGCATCTCCTGACCGCCCCGCCAAACGCCCGCGCGCCAGGGGACTCCAGGGGATCACCCCGATCCCCTCGCTCCGGCACAGCGGCAGCATTTCGCGCTCTTCTTCGCGATAGATCAGGTTGTAATGCGGCTGCATCGACACGAACGGCGCCCAGCCATTGGCCCGCTGCATCCCCAGCGCCTTCATGAACTGCCAGGCATGCATCGAGGAAGCGCCCAGATACCGCACCTTGCCCGCCCGCACCACGTCATTGAGGGCATCCAGCGTCTCTTCCAGCGGCGTGTCATAGTCGAAGCGATGCAGCTGATAGAGATCGATATAATCGGTCCCGAGCCGTTTCAGGCTCCCATCCACCGCCTCGAAAATATGCTTGCGCGACAAGCCTCTATCATTGGGGTCAGCGCTCATCGCATTATAGAGCTTGGTCGCCAGCACCAGCTTGTGGCGGGGCAGGGGCGCCAGCACCCGGCCCACCACTTCCTCGCTCGCCCCCAGCGAATACATATCCGCCAGGTCGAAAAAATTTATCCCCAGCCCCACGGCGTGCTCGATAATCGGACGCGAGGCCTCCTCATCGAGCACCCACGGGGCCCAATTGGGTGAGCCGAACGTCATGCAACCCAGAGCCAGTCGCGAAATTTTCAGGCCGGTCCGACCGAGGTTGATATAGTCCATTAGTACACCCTATTGGCGGCGACCGGCACCGGTCGGCCGCATTTTTCGTATGATTTCAGGATATTTGCGGTTAGTGAAGCGCTTGCGCTGATTATTTCTGCACAGATTTGCGGCGAATGCAAACTGTGTACAAAAAACTTCCATACCCTATTGCGCTCAGAAAATCCGGTGTTACGCTGAGTGTGTACTGAACTGGTAGCACACATGTTCCCCATAGACGCATCCAGCATTGATAAGTCGCTGCCCGTGCCGGTGGGGACGCAACTGCATGGCCTACTGAGCTACACGCTGGCCTTTGGCGACATGGTCTATGGCACCAAGCTTCCCTCGGTGCGCCAGCTCGCCGCCGAGCTGGGCATTGCGCCCATGACGGTCAGCCAGGTCTATCAACAGCTGCGCGATGCCGGCCTGATCGAGATGCGCCAGGGCCTTGGCGCCTTCACTGCGCGCGATCCGCGCCAGGCGGTGGATGGGCGGCAGCCGATCAATGCCCTGCGCGGCGATATCGAAGCCATTGTCGGCCGCGCCGAGGCGCTGGGGGTCTCCACCATGGAACTGGTGTCGATGATCAATGCCCAGGCCCAGCTGCGCCGTCCCTCGGTGGGCCTGTCCATCGTCTTCGTCTGCATTTTCGAGGGGCCCGGCCGCGATTATGTCGAGCAGATCCGCCCCGTCCTTGCCGCCAATGACACTGTGCAATTGGTGACGCTCGATAGCCTCCACCAGCCCGGCGCCGAGGTCGAAGCCTGCCGCGCTGCCGATCTCGTCATCACCTTCGTTCACCGCGAGGCCGAGGTGCGCGCGCTGACCGAGGCCGACAATGTGCTGGGCCTGCGGCTCATTCCCTCCCAGCGCACGCGGCAGAACCTGGCCGGCCTCGATCCGCGCAGCCGGGTCGCCGCCGTGACCCACTTCCAGGAATACATCGCCATCATGCGCCCCAGCGTGCGTGAATTTGCCCCGCACGTGTCCGACATCCGCGTCACCTGGTCGTCCGCGCCCGATCTGGCCGAGATCATCGCCGGCTGCGACGCGGTGATCTACGCCTCCGGCGCCGACCATGTTGCCGACCTCGTGCGGCCCAATGTGCGCTGCTTCGAATATCGCCACGCGCCCGATCCCGGCGCGCTGGAAAATACGCTCGCGCCGCATCTTGCCGAATTGCGGCAGCGGCGGATCACCCGGGAACCGCAAGCTGCTGCCCTCGAGGGAATGGCTCCAGCCTGACGCTGCTTCCGAAGACTTCATGCAAAGGGAAAACAGGGAATGAAAAGCTTTCTTTTGACCACCAGCGCCATCGTGGCGCTGAGCTTCATGCCGATCCACACGGCCATGGCGCAGGACGCCCAGACGCTCGTCGTTGGCACCGACGTCGATGCCGGCACGCTCGATCCGCGCCTCACTCGCGACACCACCGCCTCGCGCACCGCCGACCTGATCTATGCCGGTCTCGTCCACATTACCCCGGCGCTGGAACCCGTGCCGGATCTGGCCGAAAGCTGGGAAAATCCCGATCCGCAGACCTTCATCTTCAAGCTGCGGCCCGACCTCAAATTCTCCGACGGCAGCCCGCTGACTGCCGATGATGTGGTGTTCACCTATACCACCCTCATCAATCCCGATTTCAACGCCCCGGCCCGCGCCCTCTACACTCCGATCAGCGCTGTCGAAGCCGTCGATCCGCAGACCGTCAAGTTCACCCTTAGCGCCCCCTATGCGCCGCTGCTGAGCTATCTCGATGTCGGCATCGTGCCCAAGGCCCTGGTCGAAGGCGGCACCGATATCGCGCTCAACCCGGTCGGCGCCGGTCCGATGAAGCTCGTCTCGTGGAACCGCGGCAGCGAAATCGCGCTCGAAGCCAATGCCAATTACTGGCGCGGCGCTCCCGAGATTGAAAACGTCACCATCAAGATCATCGGCGACAATTCGGCCCGCGCCCAGGCCTTCGAGGCCGGCGATCTCGACGTCATCCAGTCCCCGCTCTCCCCGCAGGATATCGAGCGCCTCAAGGGTGATGATCGTTTCGGCAATGTCATCACCGCCGGCCTTGGCGTGAACTATCTCAACTTCAACACCAAGGACCCGCTGCTGTCCGATCCCAAGATGCGCCAGGCGTTCTCGATGCTGGTGGATCAGGACACCATCGTCAACGACATCTATCAGGGCGTCGATCAGGTCGCGCACTCGATCATCCTGCCCTCGTCCTGGGCCTATTCCGATGCCATCTCCCAGCCCACCTTCAACGTGGAAGGCGCCGTTGCCCTCTTCAACGAACTGGGCTGGACCGACAGCAATGGCGATGGCGTGCTCGACAAGGACGGCAAGGACCTCGCTGTGACCCTGGCAACGCATAGCGAAGACCCCAATCGCGTCCAGACCATCGAATATATGCAGGCCATTTTTGAATCGGCCGGCGTCAAGGCGACCGCGCAGATTTCTGATTGGCCATCCTTCTCGACCAATTACGTCCAGAAAAGCATGCACCAGATCGCGCTGCTCGGCTGGCTCAATATCGTCGATCCCGATCGCCTGATGTTCGCCCAGCTCACCACTGGCGGCTCGACCAATTGGGGCGGCTATTCCAACCCCGAAGTCGATACCCTCTTGCAGAACGGCCGCTCGACGCTCGATCAGGCCCAGCGCGCCAAGGACTACCAGGCCGCCGCCACGATCCTCGCGCAGGATCTGCCCTATTACATCGTCTCGGCTCAGGGCTACCAGATGTTCTATTCCAAGGACATTCCGGTGACCGTGCAGGCCACCCCGCGCGGCAATCTGCGTGGTCTCATCGGCTTCACCGATTGATTTCCTGACAACTGCGGCCGGTATCTGCCCGATGCCGGCCGGCTTTTTTCCAAGTTCATGAGACGATAGATGGCGTTCCACCAGGTCCTCGGACACGACTATTATGCCAAGGTTCATGCCGATGTCCGCACGCGGATGGCCGCGGCGGGCATCGATCTGCTGCTGCTCGATTCCAACGATGACGTGATCTACACGACCGGCTTTTCCCACTATACCACCGAGCGCCCGGTGGTCTTTGCCATCAGCCATGATGGCGCCTGGCTGCTGCTGCCCAAGCTCGAAGAGAGCCACGCCGCGCACCAGAATATCGCCGCCGAACCCATCGTCTATTTCGAATTTCCCGGCATTGACCGGCCCTTCGACGTGCTCGGCCGCGCCTTCCCCGACATGAAGGGCGTCGTCGCCTATAGCCACGCCATTTCGCTCGCCCGCGTCAGCCAGATCGAGGCGGCTTTTCCCAATGCCAGCCGGGTCGTGCCGGCCAATATCGTCCAGCAGATGCGGCTGATCAAATATCCCGAGGAGATCGTGCTGCACCGCGAGGCGGCGCGGATTTCCGATGAAATGGTGGTGGCCGGCGTCGGCCTCATCGCCGAGGCCATGCGCTCGGGCGGCACGCTGCCCAGCGAGATCGAAATCGAATCCTTCGTCTCCCGCCACGCCATGAAGATCATGCATGAAGAACATGCCGATCTCATGCTGGTGCAGGGCCTCGCCAGTGGCCTCGTCTATTCCGGCGCCCGCTCCGCCTTCCCCCATGGCATGCCGACCGGCAATCCGGTCAAGCGCGGCGAAAGCATCATCCTCTCGCTCGGCTGCCGCGTCGGTGGCCGCGCCGCCGAAAGCGAACGCACCCTCTTCATCGGCGAGCCCAGCAAGCTCCAGCTCGAGCACTACGCCGTAGCCTACGAAGCCCAGCGCATGGCCACCGCCGCCTTGATCGCCGGCCATACCTGCGCCTCCGCCGATAATCTTGCGCTGACCTTCATCCGCGATAGCGGCATGACCGACTATCTGCTCCACCGCGTCGGCCATGGCATGGGCGTCATGTTCCACGAAGCGCCATGGGTCGAAGCGGGCGACGAGACAATTCTCGAACCCGGCATGATCACCTCGAGCGAACCGGCAATCTTCGTGCCCGGCTTTGCCGGCTACCGCATTGCCGACACCGTGCTGATCACTGCCGAAGGCCCCGACAGCATGACCCATTACCCGCGCAAGATCGACGACGTCGTCATCGCCTGATCTGCCGCTCCGTCTACTCGAACCTATAGGGAGCCGACGAAATGATCGCCTATGTAGTCCGCCGGCTACTGCTGCTCATCCCCATGGCCGTCGGCATGGTGGTGGTGACATTCGGCCTGCTTTTGCTCATCCCCGGCGATCCCGCCGCGGTCCTGCTCGGCCAGGACGCGACGCCCGAAGCCATCGCCAATCTGCGCAATTCCCTGGGTCTCAACGATCCCTGGTATATCCGCCTCTGGGATTATTTCGCCGCGCTCCTGCAGGGCGATATGGGCCGCTCGATCTTCCAGAACCAGCCCGTGGCCGAAATCATCGCCGGCCGGCTCGGTGCCACCATCGAACTGGCCGTGGTGTCGCTCGTCCTCGCCACGCTGATCGGGCTCACCCTCGGCGTGCTGGCGGCGATCCGCCAGGGCTCGTTCATCGATACGGCCACCATGCTCTTCGCCCAGCTCGGCGTCTCCATGCCGGTCTATTGGCTGGGCCTGCTGCTCATGCTGCTGTTTGCCGTGCAATTGGGCTGGCTGCCCGCCATCGGCCGCGGCGTGCCACTGCATGAAGCCCTGTTCGCCGCCTTCACCGGCCGTCCGCAAGTCCTCTGGGATTCGATCAGCCACATCGCGCTTCCCGCACTGGCCCTCGCCGCCAACTCCGCCGCCATCATCTCGCGGCTGGTGCGCGCCTCCATGCTCGAAGTGCTGCGCGAGGATTTCGTGCGCACCGCTTACGCCAAGGGCCTGCGCAAGGGCAGGGTGGTCGTCCGCCATGCCCTGCGCAATGCGCTGCTGCCCGTGCTCAGCGTCATCGGCCTGCGCTTTGGTGCGCTGCTCGGCGGCGCGGTGCTGACCGAATCCATCTTTGCCTGGCCAGGCCTGGGCCAGCTCACCATCGCAGCCATTTCGCAGCGCGATCTGCCGCTGATTCAGGGCATCGTGCTGACCTTCGCCATCGTCTTCGCGCTGGTCAATCTGGTGGTCGACCTCCTCTATGCCGCGGTCGATCCGCGCATCCGCCTCGGGTGACCTCAATGCGATTGCCAAAAGCCCTTCAAAATACCTCGCTCGTGGTGGGCGCAGCGATTTCCCTCACCATCATCCTCTGCGCCATCTTCGCGCCCTACGTCGCCACCCATGGCGTCGAGCAGATGGACATGCGCAACCGCTTCGCCCTGCCCACGGCACAGCATCTCCTCGGCACCGACAATTTCGGCCGCGATCTGTGGTCGCGCATGGTCTTCGGCGCCCGCATCTCGCTGACCATCGCCATCATTTCGGTGGTCTGCTCTGCCGCCATCGGCACGGTGGTCGGCCTCGTCGCCGGCTATTTCGGCGGCTGGGTCGATCAGGTCCTGATGCGCATCACCGATATCTTCCTCGGCTTCCCGGCCATCGTTTTGGCCCTGGCCATCGTCGCCGTGCTCGGGCCGGGCGTGTTCAACGTCTCCTTCGCCATCATCGTCGTGGCCTGGACCGAATATGCCCGCGTCGTCCGCTCGACCACCCTGGTCCTGCGCGAACAGAACTACGTGCAGGCCGCCCGCGCCCTCGGCGCCAGTCCCGCCCGCATCATCTTCCGCGAAGTCCTGCCCAATGCGCTGGGCCCGATCATCGTGCTCGCCTCGCTGGGCCTGGGCACCGCCATCATCTCCGAATCCGCCCTGAGCTTCCTCGGCTTCGGCCTGCCGCCGCCCACTCCCACCTGGGGTTGGACGCTCTCCTACGGCACCAAATTCATGCGTGACGCGCCGTGGCTTTCCATCATTTCGGGCGCGACCATCATGGTCACCGTGCTCGGTTTCAACCTCCTGGGCGACGGGCTCAGGGACATTCTCGATCCTCGCCAGCTCTCCCGTGGCGAAGGCAAAGCCAAGTAACTAAAGGAATAATCGAATGGTAAAGTCCATCAATCAGCTTCGCCCGAAGTTCACCACCAATGCCGATGGCAGCGATGCCGTATTGTTCGTGCATGAGCTGGTGGGCGAAGAAGATGGCCCCACCATCGGCATTTCGGCGTCGATCCACGGCAATGAGAATACCGGCTCGCAGGCAATCCTCGAACTCTACCGCATCCTCAAGGACACGCCGCTCAAGGGCCGCATCCTGCTGCTGCCGGTCGCCAATCCTTCGGCCTTCGCGGTCAATGAGCGCTTTGCCACCATCGACAAGGTCGATCTCAATCGCCAATTTCCTGGCAGCCCCAAGGGCACCTATAGCCAGCAGCTCGCTTATGCGCTGACCGAGCATTATTTCAACGTCATCGACGTCCATATCGACCTGCATAGCGGCACCGACCGCCCCACCGTCGATTACGTCTATATCTGGAACGACGAACAGCTCTCCCGCGCCTTCGGCTCCAAGCTGCTCTACCGCCCGGTCGAGAACAAGCAGGGCACCGTCTTCGGCGGCACCACCAAGTCGGTCACCCTCGACAAGCGCAATATTCCGGTCTCGGTGATCGAGCTGGGCGGCGGCATTCTCGACCAGACCCCCTATATCAAGCGCACCGTCGATGGCGTGCTCAATATGCTGCGCACCAAGGGCGTCATTCCCGGCACACCGTGGGAAAATCCCAAGCAGATCGTCGTCAACGAACTGGCCGGCATTCGCCCCAGCCAGGGCGGCTGGCTCGAGCCGCTCTGCCCCGCCAATGGCGAGGTCATCAAAGCTGGTCAGCTGCTCGGCCGCGTCGTCAGCCCCTACAATTTTGAAGTGCTCGAAGAGATCCCCACCCCCTTCGCCAATGGCGTGATGATCATGCAGCACCTTACGCGCAACCTCGTCCAGTCAGGCGATTACGGCTTCATGGTGGGCAATCTCGAAGGCGCCACCGACTGATCAACGAAAAATGGAGCGCCCCGTCTCGGCGCTTCAAGGCAAGGAAACGACAACGATGAGTGTCCTCCCACACGCTTCCGGAGCGCCTGTTCTCCAAGTCGCTGATCTCGAAATCGAGATCCGCGGTGCTCACGGATCATTCGCTGTCGTTTCCGACATGAACCTGTTGGTGCGGGCAGGGGAGACCCTGTGCATCGTGGGGGAGAGCGGCTGCGGCAAGTCGATGACTGCCCTCGCCTTGTTGCGCCTCTTGCCGGAGGCGGCCAAGGTCGCTTCCGGCAAGATTCTGATCGATGGCAAGGATTTCCTCGCCATGAACCAGCGCCAGGTCGAGGATTTCCGCGGCGAGCAGATCGCCATGATCTTCCAGGAGCCGCTGACCGCGCTCAATCCGGTGCTCAAGATTGGCGAACAGATTGCCGAAGCCGTGCGCCAGCACCGCAAATGCAGCCACAAACAGGCCCGCGCCCGCGCCGTCGAAGCCCTGCAACTGGTCCAGATGCCCGATCCCGAACGCCGTGCCGGCCAGTTCCCGCATGAGCTGTCCGGCGGCATGCGCCAGCGCGCCATGATCGCCCTGGCCCTGGCCTGCGACCCCAAGATCATCATCGCCGACGAGCCCACCACCGCGCTCGACGTAACCATTCAGGCCCAGATTCTAGGCCTGATCTCCGATCTGCAAAAGCGCCTCGGCACCGCGCAAATCCTCATCACCCACGATCTGGGCGTGGTCTCGGAAGTCGCCGACCGGGTCATCGTCATGTATGCCGGCCGCAAGGTCGAAGAAGCCAGCATCTACGATCTCTTCGATCGCCCCTTTCACCCCTACACCATTGGCCTGATGGGCGCCGTGCCCCGTGCGGGCGCCTCGAGCGAAGCCGGCGACCGCCTGGCCGATATCTCGGGCACGGTGCCTCCTCTCTGGGACCTGCCCAAGGGCTGCGCCTTTGCCCCGCGCTGCCCCAATGCCTCGGCGCGCTGCCTCACCGAACGCCCGCCATTCGAAGAAAAACGGCCCGGACATTGGGCCGCCTGCTGGGAGCACGACGATGCAGCCTGACAGCACCCCGCTTCTCAGCGTCGACAATCTGGAAGTCCATTTCCCTATCCGGGCCGGCGTGTTGCAGCGCCAGGTCGGCGCCGTCAAAGCCGTCGATGGCGTCAGCTTCACCCTGGCGCGCGGCGAAACGCTCAGCCTCGTCGGCGAAAGCGGCTGCGGCAAATCCACCACCGGCCTGGCCCTGATGGGCCTCGTCAAACCCACCGGCGGCCAGGTCAATTTCGACGGAAAGGAAATCCGCGGCTTCAACCGCGCCGCGCTAAAATCCTATCGCCGCCGCATGCAGATCGTCTTCCAGGACCCGTTCTCCTCGCTCAATCCGCGCCAGCGCGTGCGTGACATCATCCGCGCCCCGCTCGACATCCACAATGTCGGCACCAAGGCCGAACGCACCGACCGCGTTGCCGAACTGATGCAGCGCGTCGGCCTGCGCCCCGACCAGGCCGACAATTTCGCCCACCAGTTCTCCGGCGGTCAGCGCCAGCGCATCGGCATCGCCCGGGCCCTGGCGCTCAACCCCGATGTCATCGTCTGCGACGAGCCGGTCTCGGCGCTCGACGTGTCGGTTCAGGCGCAAATCCTCAACCTGCTGAGTGATCTGCAGCGCGATCTGGGCGTCTCCTATCTGGCTGTCTCGCACGATCTGGGCGTGGTGGAATACATCTCCCACCGCGTCGCCGTCATGTATCTGGGCCGCATCGTCGAGATCGCCCCCAAGACCAAGATTTTCGCCAATCCAACCCATCCCTATACCGAGCTATTGATGCGCTCGGCGCCCTCGCACGACCCGCGCAAGCGCCACCAATTCAGCGCCACCAATGACGACATCCCCAGCGCCACCCGCAAACCCTCCGGCTGCGCCTTCCACACCCGCTGCCCCCTGGCCACCGAAATGTGCAAGACCGTCGATCCCCAATTGACCCCCCGCGACGAAGGCCGTTTCGTCGCCTGCCATCACCGGTAGGTTTTTCCGCGATGTTCAGCCTTTCCTATGGCGCGAGAGCCCCGATCGGCCTCCCTCCCCCTTGAGGGGAGGGATTGAGGGTGGGGGTGTCGGACTTTCCACCGGCATAGAGCTTGTGGAG
>DATMSY010000133.1:0-7919 GCA_035565135.1 Devosia sp. | reverse complement strand
CCAGCCTCAGATAGGTTGCGATGCATCGGCTCTATCATCCTCCCCTCGCCCCTCAGGGGAGAGGGTAGCGGCGCCGGGAGCAACGCGACCTGGCAGAGCTGGGTGAGGGGTGCCATGCTGGTGCATCACGCCATGCTGCAGCATCGCCCCCCTCACCCGGCGCTGACGCGCCGACCTCTCCCTGAGGGGAGGTGCCGCCCTGGCGATTGTGACAAGATCGAATCTCAAACCACCCACGATGTCATTCCGGCGAAGGCCGGAATCCATGCTGTGTTCTCTCCCCACGCTGGATGGTGCTGATGGCCTTCAGCCTGGATCCCGGCCTCCGCCGGGATGACACCGTGCGTAGAACGCGCCCAGAGCCCCAAAAACCCAAAAACTTATCCCCACCCCCTCCACCTCCCCCATACTCCCCCCATCTTCCGGGATACGGGCGGCGCTGCAGCGACGAGCGTTCGGAAGCCAGCCGGGGGAGTGGAGGTCGCGCTCTGCTCCGGGTCGAGCGGACGAAACATTTCGGGCGGGGCGCTACGGCAATCCGCTGGGGTTTGCGATCGCGCCGTCCGATAAAGTCCCGGCGCCCCGAGGCGGCATCCGTCTCATACTATCACTTTCGAGGCGAATGCCGTCTCGGGGTCCGTCCGTCCAATCGAAAACCGCAACCAGGCGGCGCTTCCGCCTGCGCTACCCCTCATCCAACGCCATCAAAACCCCTCCGTACCGTACGGTACGGTACGGTTTTTTATTGATCCTCCCCTGGAATGGGTCTAAAGAAGATCAACCATCGTCGGCCAAACCGGCGCCAAGCCCGAGGAATTGTCATGCCCGCCTATCGTTCCCGCACCACCACTCATGGCCGCAACATGGCCGGCGCCCGCGGGCTCTGGCGCGCCACGGGCATGAAGGACGGCGATTTCGGCAAACCCATCATCGCTGTGGTCAATAGCTTCACCCAATTCGTGCCCGGCCACGTCCATTTGAAGGATCTCGGCCAGCTCGTTGCCCGCGAAATCGAGGCCGCCGGCGGCGTCGCCAAGGAATTCAACACCATCGCGGTCGATGACGGCATCGCCATGGGTCACGACGGCATGCTCTATTCCCTGCCCAGTCGCGACATCATCGCCGACTCGGTGGAATATATGGTCAACGCCCATACCGCCGACGCCATGGTCTGCATTTCCAATTGCGACAAGATCACCCCCGGCATGCTCAACGCCGCCATGCGGCTCAATATCCCCGTGGTCTTCGTCTCCGGCGGCCCCATGGAAGCCGGCAAGGCCCTGGTCAAGGGCAAGCTCCAGGCGCTCGACCTGGTCGATGCCATGGTGATGGCCGCCGATGACCATTATAGCGACGAGGAAGTGCAGGCCGTCGAGGAAGCCGCCTGCCCTACCTGCGGCTCCTGCTCGGGCATGTTCACCGCCAATTCCATGAATTGCCTGACCGAAGCGCTCGGCCTCAGCCTGCCCGGCAATGGCTCGACCCTGGCCACCCATTCCGATCGCAAGCGCCTGTTCCAGGAAGCCGGTCACCTGATCGTCGATCTCGCCCGCCGCTATTACGAGCAGGACGACGAAAGCGTGCTGCCGCGCACCATCGCCACCAAGCAGGCCTTCGAAAACGCCATGAGCCTCGATATCGCCATGGGCGGCTCGACCAATACCGTGCTGCACATCCTGGCCGCGGCCCATGAAGGCGGCGTCGATTTCACCATGGACGATATCGACCGGCTGAGCCGCAAGGTGCCGGTGCTGTCCAAGGTCGCGCCGGCCAAGCAGGACGTGCATATGGAAGACGTGCACCGCGCCGGCGGTATTTTTGCAATTTTGGGTCAGTTGGACCGGGCGGGTCTCATCAACCGCAAGGAACCCACGGTCCACGCCGCCACCATGGGCGACGCCATCGACAAGTGGGACATTTCCCGCACCAATTCGGAAAGCGTGCGCAATTTCTACATGGCCGCCCCCGGCGGCGTGCGCACCACCCAGGCCTTTTCCCAGTCCAACCGCTGGGCCGAGCTCGATACCGACCGCACCAATGGCGTCATCCGCTCGCCCGAGCATCCCTTCTCCAAGGATGGGGGCCTGGCCGTGCTCAAGGGCAATATCGCGCTTGACGGCTGCATCGTGAAGACGGCGGGCGTGGACGAATCCATCCTCAAATTCACCGGCCCGGCTCGGGTCTTCGAGAGCCAGGATTCGACCGTCAAGGCCATCCTCTCCAACGAGATCAAGCCGGGCGACGTCATCGTCATCCGCTATGAAGGCCCCAAGGGCGGTCCGGGCATGCAGGAAATGCTCTACCCGACCAGCTACCTCAAGTCCAAGGGCCTGGGCAAAGCCTGTGCCCTGCTGACCGATGGGCGCTTTTCGGGCGGCACTTCGGGGCTCTCGATCGGCCACGCCTCGCCGGAAGCCGCCGAGGGCGGCGCGATCGGGCTGGTTCGCGAAGGCGACATGGTCGAGATCGATATCCCCAATCGCACTGTCAACGTGCTGGTGTCCGATGCCGAGCTGGCGGCCCGCCGCGCCGAACAGGACAAATTGGGCTGGAAGCCGGCCCAGCCGCGCAAGCGCAAGGTGACCACTGCGCTCAAGGCCTATGCCGCCCTCGTCACCTCGGCCGCCACCGGCGCCGTGCGCGACGTCAGCAAGCTGGATTTCTGAGCCACTTGCGCTGCTATTATATCAACCTGGCCCGCCGGACCGACCGGCGGGCTACCATGGAACAGCGCTTTGCCACTCTCGGCCTCGACCACGAACGGGTCGAGGCGCTGACTCCGGGCGACATCACGCCCCAGCAGCGGAACCGCTATTGCGACCCCTCTATCCATATCTGGCAGACCGAGAGCGAACTGGCCTGCAGCCTCAGCCATCTGGCGGCCATGCGCGCCTTTCTCGCCACCCCATCGCTCTACGCCGCCATCTTTGAAGACGACGCGATCCTCTCGCCCTCGCTGCCCGCCATGCTGGCGCAATTCGAAGAAGCGCAGCCGGCCATCGATATCCTGCGGCTCGAAACCGACACGACCCGCATGCGCCTCTTGCCCCGCAGCGAAACCGAGATCGGTTCCTTCGGCATCTTCCGCCTGCTGAGCACCGGCGGCGCCGCTGCCGGCTACATCATGTCCCGCAAGGGCGCCGAGCGCGTGCTGGCCGGCGAGGAAGTGCTGTTCGATCTCACCGACCAGGCGCTGTTTGACCCCTATGCCGCAATTTCGCGCGATCTGATCGTGCGCCAGCTGGTTCCCGCCCTCGTCATTCAGGAAGACCGGCTGGGGCCGCGCGCCGACCGCGTCGGCAGCAGCGATCTTGAACGTCAGCGCCTGGATCGGGACCGCCTGGACCGGGCCAATTTCTGGCGCCGGGCCCGCTACAATTTTCCCGACTTCATCGCCCGCGACATCATCCTGCCGCTGCGCAATTTCTGGTTGCGTCTCACCCGCGGGGCGGCCAAGCGCGACGTGCCGTTCAAAGCCGATTAGCGGGATGAACACGACATTTAGGTGACAAGCCCATCCGGACCGTGCTAGACCCCCGCTCAGCCCTCAAGCGGTCTGCCAAGACTGCTTGTTGGTCAGGTTCGATAGCGGGGATTCCACCCTCCCTATCGAACCGACCCAATCCCCCAAAATCGCCGGAAATTGCAGCAATCGCTTTTGCACGCCCAAACGAACAAGGCCGGCAACGCATCGCGCCGCCGGCCCTGAAAAGTCTGAGGCCTGGAACCGATCAGCCCTTGCGGGCCACGGCATCGAGCGTCGCAAAATCCTCGTCGCTCAGCGTGATCGCGGCAGCGGCGACATTGTCTTCCAGATGCTTGACCTTGCCGGTGCCCGGAATGGGCAGCATGACCGGGCTGCGCTTGAGCAGCCAGGCCAGCGCGATCTGGCTGGGCGAGGCATTGTGCTTGGCAATGATCGCCTTGGCCTCGGCATGGCCCTCGACCAGATCGCCACCGGCCAGCGGGAACCACGGAATGAAGCCGATCCCCTGCTGCTCGCAATAGTCCAGCACATCCTCGCTTTCGCGATTGGCGAAATTGTAGAGGTTCTGCACCGTCGTGACCTTGAAGTACTTTTGCGCTTCCTTGATCTCGGCAACGCTCACCTGGCTGAGGCCGGCAT
Source organism: Devosia sp. (assembly GCA_035565135.1). GTDB lineage: Bacteria > Pseudomonadota > Alphaproteobacteria > Rhizobiales > Devosiaceae > Devosia. The sequence goes on along the minus strand of DATMSY010000133.1, from coordinate 3,793 downwards.
GGCGGATAATGCCTTCCTTCTGCAGCTCGACAATGGTCTCGAACTGCTCGCGCGCCGGCACCTTGGCGTCGATGCGGTGCAATTGCCAGAGATCGATGCGCTCCACCTTGAGCCGGCGCAGGCTCAAAATCGCGCCCTGGCGCAGGAATTCAGGCCGCCCCAGCTGCGGCCACACATTGGGGCCGGTGCGGGTCAGGCCGCCCTTGGTGGCGACGATCGTGCCCTTGCCATAGGGCGCCAGCACCTCCCCGATCAGCTCTTCGCTGATATAGGGGCCATAGCTTTCCGCGGTATCGATGAAATCGACATTGAGATCGGGCAACCGCCGCAACACGGCTTTGGCTTCCTCGACATCTGCGGGTGGCCCCCAGATGCCGGGGCCGGTAATGCGCATCGCGCCAAAGCCGAGCCGGTTGACCTTGAGGTCGCCGCCAATGGCAAAGCTGCCCGAAAGAGCTGCGTCAGGTTTCGTCATTTTGAAGTCTCCGTGTGATTGCGCCAGGATGGCGCCGGAAGGGACGGCTATGCCTTCGGTAGACCCGTATGGGGTCTGCCGGAAAAGGCACTGCCGGGATGTCGATAACGCCTCGCCCAGACACGGGTGAAGCCCTTGGATGTCGAGCGCCGAACGGCGCTAATTATGCTCTTCGGGCAGGTCGGGCAGCGGCATGAAATCGACGCCGTCCTCGGCCAGGGCGATCACTTCCTCGCGCGTCGCCTCGCCGTAAATGCCCCTGGCCTCGGCCTCGTCGAAATGAATCTTGCGCGCTTCCTCGGCAAATTTGTCGCCGACATAATCGGCTTCGCTCATCACCTTCTGCCGATAGGCGCGCAGCAGTTCGCGGAACTTGGCCGCCTCGGGATGGCTGGCGCTGAGCGAAACCTTGGGATTGTCGGTGCGGGCGACGGCCGGTGCCATCGGCGCCTTGCCGATCTGGTCCGAACCGCACACGGCGCAGGTTACAATCCCGCGCGCCTGCTGTTCTTCGAAAGCCGCCGCGTTCCGGAACCACGCGTCATATTGGTGGCCCTTATCGCAACTGAGGGAATATTGAATCACAGAACCGTCCTTGGCGCCCATGCGACGCCCGTCTGTTCAATGATATAAGTCATAAGATCAGTCCTGCAATGTGCCCGGCAGCGCAAAATCGCGCGCATTGGCCAGCGCCGGAATGCGGCCGCGAACCTCCTCGACCAGTTCGGGCGAAATTTCTGCCACCAGCACGCCCGGCTCGTCATGGGCCAATTGCGCCACGATCCGCCCCCAGGGGTCGATCACGATCGAATGGCCATAGGTCGCCCGTCCATTCTCATGCTGCCCGCCCTGGGCCGCCGCGATGACATAGGAGCCCGTCTCGATGGCCCGCGCCCGCAACAGCACTTCCCAATGCGCCTGGCCCGTCGGCACGGTAAAGGCCGCCGGCACCGCGATCAGCGTCGCGCCGGCCTTGGCCAGGGCGTTGTAGAGCCGGGGAAAGCGCATGTCGTAACAGATCGAGAAGCCGAGCGTGAAAGCGCCCAGCGGCGCCGTCACCGCCGCTTCGCCGCCCCGATAGGTGGCGCTCTCCTTATAGGCATTGAGACCGGCAATATCGGCGTCGAACAGGTGGATCTTGTCATAGTGCGCCACCATTGCCCCATCGGGCCCGAACAGCACAGAACGATTGGCAAACCGCCCATCCTCGAGCGGCACGGCCAGCGAGCCGATATGGATATGGATGCCATATTGCCGCGCCAGCGCCCCGATCCGCGCCAGTTGCTCATGCCCCTCGAAGGGCGCGGCCACCCGGGCCAGCCCGTCGCGATTTTCCGCGAAGATCATGGTGACCTCCGGCGTCAGCACATAGACCGCGCCGGCGGCCGCGGCCTCGGCGATCATGGGTTCGAGCGCAGCAAGATTGGCGTCCGGGTCCATGCCCGAGCGCAGCTGAATGGCGGCGATTTTCATATTTTCTGGTCCCGGTGCCGCGACCTCGTCCTTCGACAAGCTCAGGATGAGGTCTGCTCAATGTGGGGCGAAATAAGAAGTAGACCTCATGGTGAGCCTGTCGAACCACGAGGTCGTGGCACTAATCCGCCAGCAGCGGATCGAGCCCGCCCTGCCGGTCGAGCGCGGCCATATCGTCATAGCCGCCCACATGGGTTTCTCCGATGAAGATTTGCGGCACGGTGCGGCGGCCATGCGCCCGCTCGGTCATGGCAGCGCGCAGATCGGGATCGAGCACGGTGATCTCGGTATAATCCACGCCCTTGTCGTCCAGCAGCGCCTTGGCGGCATGGCAATAGGGACAGGAGGGGGTGGTGTAGATTTCGATTCTGCTCATCTGCGCTCTCCGAAAGCTGCTGGTGTCTAACAATTATATGGGCATTTCCGCCGAGATCACAACGCGTGCAAAACTCATCACATCGACATATTGAGCACCGTTTTTCTTGAGCGCCCGCGTCAATGCCTTGGCGGTTGCGCCCGTCGTATAAACATCGTCGATCAGGACGATCCTCTGCCCCGCCCGCAAGGCCAGCCGCTCGACATCGACGCCAAAGGCCCCGGCCACGTTCCGCGCCCGCCCATCCCCGCTCAACCCCACCTGCTGCCGCGTCTTGCGGATGCGCCGGACCAGCCCCATGTCGCAATCGAGCCCGGTGAGCCTTGCCAGCTCCCGCGCCAGTTCCCCCGATTGATTATAGCGCCGCAGCCGCAACCGTGCGGGATGCAGCGGCACCGGCACCAGAACCGGCCGGTCGGCCCACAATTCATGCCCCGCCCCCGCCATCAGCCGCGCACAAAACCGCGCCAGCTCCGGCCGGTCGCCATATTTGAGGCGCGACACCAGGGTTCCAGCCAAGTCATTATAGACCAAAGCCGCCCGCGCCCGCTCGAAGGGCGGCGGATCGGCAATCGCTTCCGCTGATACGGCATCGGCCCCCAACGTGACTTCAAACGGCAGGCCCAGCACCGGACAAAGCGGCGCGGTTATCGGCCGCAATGCCGCAAAACAGGCGGGGCACAGCGTGTCGGCCGCGCCTGTCGGGGTATCACAACCGAGGCACACCGGGGGATAAAGCTGATCGAGCAATACCCCACCGGCCCGCCGCAGGCCCTTGGCCAGCCGGCGGTGCAATGGCATGGTTTTGACAAGCCCCTCGACGCTCTCCATAACGGGCCATCCTGCCACGTGCGCCAACCCCGGCAATCCCCTTTATGGCCAATCCGCCCAAAATCTTCGACACGACGCTGATTGCCCGCCACCTGGCGCGCCGCGCCCCCGGCACCAGTAATTTCGTCATGGATCTGGTGCTGGGCGATCTCGAAGATCGCCTGGGCACCCTGATTCGCGACTTTTCCCGCGCCCTCATCATCGGCCCCGATCTTGCTAGCCTGCCCATTACCGGGCAATCGGCCAGCGCCGGCTTCACCTATCAGCGCCTGGGCGCCTTCACCGGCGAGGACGATCTCGCGGGCCTCCCCGAAGGCCCGTTTGACCTTATCGTCTCGCTGCTGCATTTGCAGGCCGTCAACGACGTGCCCGGCTACATCGCCCGGCTGCGCGCGATCCTGGCGCCCGATGGCCTCTTGACCATTGCCGCCCTGGGCGGCGACACCCTCACCGAATTGCGCGAGGCCTTCCTCGCCGCCGATAGCCTCGTCACCGGCGGCGCCTCCGCCCGCGTGGCGCCGATGATCCAGGTGCGCGACGCCGGGGGCCTGCTGCAACGCGCGGGGCTCGCTCTGCCTGTGGCCGATGTGGAAACCCATATCGTGCGCTATCCGACGCCCTTTGCCCTCATGGCCGAA
>DATMSY010000132.1:0-30206 GCA_035565135.1 Devosia sp. | reverse complement strand
GACGAGGCGCGTGCCGGCGTCGAGCATGGCGGGGGCTATATTGCCGGGCTCGTCCGGGCCGATGGGGCAGGGCGCGTCCGGCGTTTCGTGGATGGGGTCGATGATGACCTCGTGCACCGGCTTGCGGTCCCGGCCCAGCAGCATAGCCACTGCATCGTCGCCGCTGTCGATGGCGGCATGGCGGCTGAGATAGCCCGCTGCCGAACCAGCCAGGGCGATGCCCTCCGGTCCGCCGGCCGGCTCCAGCCGGTTGCTTGCCGCATTCCATTGGCTGTGCCCGCCGGCCATGTGCCAGAGCGTGAGATCGGGCTGCCACCCGCCACAGACGATGAGCCGGTCAGCGGCGAGCGGCGTTTCGGGCATGGTTTGCCGGCCGATCGAAAGATGCGGGGTCATCGCCACGCCGACTTTGGAAGCGGTGGCCGAGGCGGGGACCAGGCCCGGCGCCATAGTGATGCCATAGGCTTTGGCAAATTCGATGAAGCGCGATTGCGGCTGGTCACGGGCATCGAGAATGCGCGTGACCACAATGCCCGCATCGCGAACCAGCATGGCGAGGCGATAGGCGGCGCTGCTGGCGGTGGCGATCACGGCCTGTTGGCCCGGCCAGATGCCGTAGCGGTCGGCCAGCTCGAAGGCCTCGAGCGCTCCCACAATGCCAGGCAGGCGATTGCCGGGGAAAACCGGCAGACGTTCGATGGCGCCGGTTGCCAGCACGATGCGTGGGGCATGTACGAGAGCCGCGCGGCCCTCCGGGGCGGCGGCATCAATGCGATGAACCCGCGCCAGCCCGGGCCGCAGCGTCGTGACTTCGGCGTTGAGCCAGACCGTGACGCCCGCCTCGGCAATGGCGGACGAGAGCCGGGAAATGCTCTCATCCGGCGTTTCCTCTCCATCCTGCGTGCCGAAGAGGCGCGAATGGCCGCCCAGGGCCGCGGAGGATTCCGCCAGCACGACCGATAGCCCCGCCTTGGCACCGGCGAGCGCAGCGGCCATGCCGGCTACGCCGCCGCCAATGACGAGGAGATCGCAATGCTGCTCCTCGCTCACCGGGCTATCGAGCCAGGGCTGGGCCAGCGCGCCGCCATCGAGCCGTACCCCCAGCGAGCGCGCCGGGCGTAGCAGGCGGCCAATGAGATTGTGGCGCTGGGCACTATCGACCGCGGTCAGATAATCGGCGCCGTTGGTCGCCGGAACCCGGTGCATGGGCAATGCGTGCCAGGCTTGGCCAGCCAGCCGCGCGGGGATGATCGGGGGCGCGAAGCGCGCGCTCAGCGCCATCGGCGAATTGGCCCGCAGGCCCACCGTATCGATGCCCGCCGCGAGAGCGGCACTCAGCACGCTGTCGCCGGCAAAGGCCGCGATGATTCTGCCATCGAGCCGGAATTGCACTGGCCTGCTGCGGTCGATGAGGCGACCGGTCAATTGGTGCGTCCCGGCGGCCAGGCGATGGGGTTGCGCGATCATGGCAACGCCTCCACGGCCGGAAAATAGTCCGCAACGACCGAGGGCGTGGCGGAGCGATTGACCAGGCGGGCCGAGAACCAGTGATCCTCTTGCGGCGCCGCAACGCCGGCCAGCCAGCGGGCAATTGCCGGGGCAAGGAAGATTCCGGTCAGGCCGAAGCCCGCGAGGACATCGCAGCCGCTGCCATCGATGCGACCCAGGGCCGGTGCGCCGTCGCGCGTGGTGACGATGCCATATTGCGACTGCCCGGCGCGATGCAGGGCCCGCGCGCCGCCCAGCAAGGCATTTGCGGCCTCGAGCACGCGGTCCATCCGCCCCGGGCCAAAGGCGACCACCCCGCCTTCGGGGCGCTGCCACAGGGTCAGCCCGCTGTCGATCTCCTGCATGACCGGCGCGGCGATCCGTCCGGTGGGTTCGGTGAGAATGGTCGTTCCATGGGCCTGAACCAGCAGGTGGGGCCAGCGCTCGGCGGGCAGATGCGACAGCAGGGCAGTGTCGTCGGCCAGCACGCATTGCACGGCCGATATATTGCCCCGATCCCCCCGGATTTCTCCGCTGCCATCGTCGTGAATGGTGACATTGCTCTCCGGGGCACAGAGCCGCACCCCTTGCTGTCCCATCCAGCGATCCAGCGCCGGCTCGGCCACGGCCCGGTCGATAAGCGTGGCGTCGCGGAACAGAATGCCGTCGCGACCCCGCGCCATGGCATCGGGCCGCGGACGCTCGGCAGCGAGGCCGAAACCGCTGGCCATATGCCGGATATGGGCGAGCGCCTGCTGCCCTTCGGCGCTATCGGCAAACAGCATAGGGTCCAGCCGGGTCCAGCTTTTCCGGCCGGAAATGCGGGTCATGAGCTTTTGCACGTCCTGCCGGCCGGCCTGCAGCAGGGCCCAGCTTTCCGGCCTGGTGAGCGGGGCAATGGACAGATCGAGCGCCCGGGGCAGGCGGAAACCCGATTGGCTTTCGCCCACGAATGCCACCGACTTGCCATGCACACCGGCCAATAGCCCGGCAATCAGCCTGGCCTGCGGCGTGGCGCCCAATATGGCAAAATCCATGGGGGGGTCGCTCATGCCGCTGCGGGGGCCTGTGGCAATGCGTCCGCCTCAATCATGTGTGTGAGGGTAGCTTTTCGCCGCATTCGGCATATAGATGGCGCGTTCTTGCCGCTGGGCGGCGTCAAGCATTTGGGATCCATGCTTTTCTGGTTTATCGCCATTGCCGTTACCGCCATAGCCTGCGCCGCACTTTTTTACGCGGCGGGTGGACGGACGGTCAATGTGAGCGAGCCGGAATCGGCAGATAGCAACAGCCATTTTCGCCAGGTGCTGGCCGGGATCGATGCCGATCTGGCCGCCGGCAAACTGGGCGAAGCCGAAGCCAAGGCGGCCAAGAGCGAGCTGGCGCGCGAAATCATCCGGCTCAAGGCGGAAAATGGCAAGGCCGCCGCGGCTGGCGATCTGGGCCGCACCCCGCTATTGGCGGGACTGGCCGGCATCGTGGTGCTGGCATTCGCCATCTATGCCGCATTGGGCAATCCCAATCTGCCCAGCCAGCCATTGGCCGGGCGCACCGACATTGCCTCCCAATCCCTCGATCTCGATACCGCCGTGGCCCGCATCGAGCAGCAGCTCGCGGCCAATCCCGGCGATGTGCGCGGCTGGGCGGTCATCGCCCCCGCCTATACCGAAATGGGCCGTTTTGCCGATGCCGCCAGGGCCTATCGGCAGGTTATCGAGCTGAGCGGGGTAACACCCAAGCTGCAGACCAGCCTGGCCGAAGCGCTGTTGCTGCAAGCCAATGGCGCCGGTTCCGCCGAAGCCATGAGCCTGCTGCGCGAAGCGGCGGATGGCGACCCCGCCGATCCGCTGCCCCGGCTTTATCTGGCGGCTGAGCTTACCCGCACTGGCGACTATGCCCAGGCCGCCCAGGCCTGGCAGAATGCCCTGGCGCTCTCCAAGGGGGACGAGCCCTGGCTGGCTGCCGCGCAGCAGGGGCTGGCAGTGGCCCAGAATGACGGCGCCGCTGCACCGACATCGGGCGAATCCGAGATGATTGCCCAGATGGTTGGCGGCCTTGCCGACCGGCTCGCCAGCCAGGGCGGCTCGGTCGAGGAATGGATGCAATTGGTGCGCGCCTATCTCGTGCTTGGTGACAAGGCCAAGGCCCAGACCGCCTATGACGATGCCGTCGCGGCCTATCCAAAGGCATTCGATCGTGGTGAACTGGACACTATCGCGCTCGACGCCGGACTCACTCTGAAGGGAGCGACCCCATGACCATGCCTGCCGCCATCCGCAAAAAGGGCTGGTCGCGCAAGCAGAAGCGGCTGGCGCTGATCGCCGGGCTTGCATTGGTCGTGGCGCTGGCGACCACGCTGGTGCTGGTGGCTTTGCGCGACCAGATCGTCTTTTTCTATTCGCCGTCCGATGTCGTCGCGCGCGAAGTCGCGGCGGGCCATCCCATCCGCCTGGGCGGCCTGGTCAAGGACGGCACCTGGACCCGCAGCGGCCAGGACAACAGTTTCACCATCACCGATGGCTCGACCGATATCGTCGCCCGCTATACCGGCATCCTGCCGGACCTGTTCCGCGAAGGGCAGGGCGTGGTGGCCGAAGGCAGCATGACGCCCGAGGGCGGCTTCACCGCCACCAATGTGCTGGCCAAGCATGATGAGAATTACATTCCCAAGGAAGTCGTCGAGGCGCTGAAAGCCCAGGGCGAGTGGCGGCCGGAGGGTGGGCAATGATGGTTTCGTGCGCGTTGCCCCACCCCCTCCCAGCCTCCCCCATCAAGGGGGAGGTGTCGCCTTGTGGATTTGACTGGATCGTGCCGCAAGAGTGGAGCGGTCACCTCCCCCTTGATGGGGGAGGGTTAGGGAGGGGGTGGAGGTCCACGCTCGATATAGAGGCCAATTGCCCATGAGCATCGAACTCGGCCACTTCGCCCTCATCCTCGCCTTCGCTGTCGCCACGGTCTCGACCGTGGGCGGCTATATGTTCTGGCGGCGCGGGCAGCGGGTTGCGCTGGTGTTGGGCCAGGGCGCGGTGCTGCAATTCGTGCTGGTGGCGGCGGCCTTCGCGGCGCTGATCCAGGCTTTCGTTACCTCCGATTTCAGCCTGGCGCTGGCGGTCAACAATTCGCATTCGCTCAAGCCCCTGATCTACAAAATCTCCGGCGTCTGGGGCAATCACGAGGGCTCCATGGTCCTCTGGATTCTGATCCTGGTGGCTTTTGGCGCCATGGTGGCGACCTTTGGCCGGCGCTTGCCGTCCGATCTCATGGCGCTGGTGCTGGCGACACAGAGTCTGCTGGTCGCGGCCTTTGGCGGGTTCACGCTCTTCACCTCCAATCCCTTTGCCCGCGTCTCGCCACCGCCGCTTGAGGGCAGCGATCTCAATCCGGTCCTGCAGGATATCGGCCTCGCCATTCACCCGCCGCTGCTTTACGCGGGCTATGTCGGCTTCTCGATCTGCTTTTCCTTCGCCATTGCCGCGCTGATCTCGGGCCGGATCGATCAGGCCTGGGCGCGCTGGGTGCGGCCCTGGACCATGCTGAGCTGGACCTTCCTGACTCTGGGCATCGCCATGGGCTCCTACTGGGCCTATTACGAGCTGGGCTGGGGCGGCTGGTGGTTCTGGGACCCGGTGGAAAATGCCAGCTTCATGCCCTGGCTGGCCGGCACGGCGCTGCTGCATTCGGCGCTGGTGATGGAAAAGCGCAATGCGCTGAAAATCTGGACGATCTTTCTGTCCATCATCACCTTCTCGCTGTCGCTGCTCGGCACATTCCTCGTGCGTTCGGGCATCCTGACCTCGGTGCATACCTTCGCCAGCGATCCCACGCGCGGCCTGGTCATCCTGTCCCTGCTCGCTCTGGTCATCGGCGGCGCCTTCTTCCTTTTCGCGCTGCGGGCCTCCTCGCTGCGCCAGGGCGGGCTCTTTGCCCCGGTCAGCCGCGAAGGCGCGCTGATCCTCAACAACCTGTTCCTGGCGACCGCCGTCGGCGCGGTGCTGGTTGGCACGCTCTATCCGCTGCTGCTCGACGCCCTGGTGGGCACGACGATTTCGGTGGGCGCACCCTTCTTCGATCTCACCTTCGGTGCGCTGATGGCGCCGCTGCTGATCGTGCTGCCCTTCGGCCCCTTCCTCGCCTGGAAGCGTGCCGACGTCGCGGCGGCGGCGCAGCGGCTGATGGGCGCGGCCGCATTGGCTGTTTTCCTCACCATCCTGATTTCGGCGCTGGGCGGCATTTCCATTTCGCTGGCGCCGCTTGGGCTCCTGCTGGGCTTCTGGGTGGCCTTTGGCGCCATTGCCGAACTGGTCGATCGCAGCAAGCTGGGCCGCATTCCGCTCAAGGAAAGCTGGCGGCGCCTTGCCGGCCTGCCGCGCTCGGCCTTTTCCACCGCCATTGCCCATTTCGGAATTGGCATCACCGTACTCGGTATCGTCGCAACGACCGCCTGGGAGACTGAACTGGTCACTACGCTCAATCCCGGGGAGACGGCGGAACTGTCAGGCTATTCCATCGCCTTCGACAGCTTCGGCCAGGTCGCCGGCCAGAACTACGTTGCCGATGAAGGGCATTTCACCATTACCGGGCCCGATGGCGACAAGCGCCCGATGGTCGCCGAGCGCCGCACCTATGTCGCGACCGGCACGCCGACGACCGAGGCAGCCATCGAGACCTACGGCCTCTCCCAGCTCTACCTGCAATTGGGCGAACCCCTGGACGATACGCATGTGCTGCGCGTCTGGCACAAGCCCTATATCACCCTGATCTGGCTCGGGGCGCTGCTGATGGCGGGGGCCGGCTTCCTGTCGCTGACCGACCGGCGCATGCGCGTGGGCGTACCCAAGCGCGCCAGCCATCCCGCCGCGGAGCCGGCCGAATGATCTGGCTCCGCGCTTTCCTGTTGGGATTGGCTTTGAGCCTTGCCGCGCCCGCCCTGGCGCTCAGCCCGGCGGAAATCCTGCCGGATGCGGCGCTGGAGCAGCGCGCCAGAGAGATTTCGGCGGGCCTGCGGTGCCTCGTCTGCCAGAACCAGTCCATTGACGACAGCGATGCCGACCTGGCGCGCGACCTGCGAATATTGGTGCGCGAACGGCTGGTGGCCGGGGACAGCGACGACCAGGTGCGGCAATACCTCGTCGACCGCTACGGCGAATATGTGCTGCTCAACCCGCGCTTCAACGAGCATACAATCCTGCTCTGGGTCGCCGCACCGCTGCTGCTGGTGGTCGGATTGGCGACGCTGGTAATCGCCGCCCGCCGGCGCGGGAGCGCTGGTAGCCCGGATATGGACGAGGACGAAGAGGCCGTGCTGGCCGATCTCCGCGCCGGGGACAAGTTCGCGGACTAAGCGTTTCGCGGCCCGGCCGGGACTGTGACCAAACCTTGGTAAATCCCCGCCGCATTCCCGCCAGCAACATTGCGAAACCTTAATGTTGGCGCAACATGTTAGAAAGATCGCCTGGCCCATAACCGTCCTCACAAGCTGCTGAGGGCTTGCCGAAGGAGATTGATTTCCATGCGCTCGACTGTTCTCTCTCATACCCGCCGCTGGCTCGGAGCTTCTGCCCTGGCGCTGCTGGTGGGCATTGGCGGCGTCAGCACCGCATATGTCCTGACCGGCCAGGCGGCCATCGCCCAGGTTCAGCCGGCAGCGCAGATTGTCGTGCCCCCGACCGCCGTTCCCCAGGCCGGCTTTGCCGATCTCGTCGAAGCGGTAAAGCCCGCCGTGGTTTCCATTCTGGTGGAGGCTCAGGATAATTCCTCGCGCACCGTGCAGCGCGGTGGCGGCCAGTTCCAGTTCCAGTTCCCCGACCTGCCGCCCGACCATCCCTTCCATGATTTCTTCAATCAGTTCGGTCAGGGCCAGGGCGGCGGCCAGCAGGACGCGCCCCAGCCCCGCCGCTACATGGCTGCCGGTTCCGGCTTCGTGATCTCGGCTGACGGCTATATCGTCACCAATAATCACGTGGTTGCCGACGCGACCAAGGTGACCGTGGTGTTCGATGACGGCACCGAAAAGGAAGCCAAGATCGTCGGCACCGACGAACGCACCGACATCGCCGTGGTCAAGATCGAGGGCACCGATCTGCCCTTCGTCAAGTTCGATGAAGCTCCCCCGCGCGTTGGCGATTGGGTCGTGGCCATCGGCAATCCGTTCGGCCTCGGCGGCACGGTTACCGCCGGCGTGATCTCGGCCTCCGGCCGCAATATCGGCGGCTCGAACTACGGCGACTTCCTGCAGATCGACGCTGCGGTCAATACCGGCAATTCGGGTGGTCCGGCCTTCAACTCCAAGGGTGAAGTGGTCGGCGTCAATACCGCCATCTATTCGCCCAATGGCGGCAATGTCGGCATCGCCTTTGCCATCCCGGCCGCCACGGTCAAGTCCATTGCCGGCCAATTGATCGAATCCGGCTCGGTGACCCGCGGCTATCTCGGCGTCTCCATCCAGGACGTGACCCGCGACATCGCCGATGGCGTCGGCCTGGCCAATGCCAAGGGCGCCATCGTGCGCGAACCGGCCGCTGATGGCCCGGCCGCTCCGGCAGGCGTCAAGTCCGGTGACATCATCACCGCCGTTGACGGCACCCCGATCGATGATGCGCTCGGCCTGAGCCGCACCATCGCCAACAAGGCCCCCGATTCCACGGTGGAGCTGACCATTTGGCGCGAAGGCAAGGAGATCAAGCTTTCGGTCAAGCTGGGCAAGCTCAACGAAGAGGCCGCCGCGAACGAGCAGAACGCGCCCACGCCTCCGGCCGAGGTCGCTCCCACGCCTTCGAGCGTCGGCATCACGCTGGTGCCGAATTCGGACGGTTCGGGTGGCCTGCTGATCCAGGATATCGACCCGAACAGCCAGGCTGCCTCCAAGGGGCTGGCCGTTGGCGACTCGATCCTGGAAGTCGACAACAAGCCGGTGTCCTCGGTTCAGGAATTTGAATCGGCGCTGGATGCGGTCAAGGCCCGCGGTCTCAACACCGCCCTGGTCAAGGCCAGCCGCGATGGCGAGGCCCGCTTCATCGGCCTGCCGCTCGGCAACTAAACCGGCCGGCCCCGGCACATGCCGGGGCCGCCTTTGCCTATAGGGATGGAGTTCGCGGTGAAGATACTGCTCATCGAGGATGATCGCGAGGCGGCCAGCTATCTCATCCAGGCCCTGGATGAGGCCGGGCACATCACCCACCACGCCGCCGACGGCGAGACCGGCTATGCCATGGCCTCGGGCATGGATTACGACGTTCTGATCGTCGATCGCATGCTGCCGCGCCGGGATGGCCTCTCCATCGTTGAATCCCTGCGGGCGGAAGACGACAAGACGCCCGTCCTCATTCTCTCCGCCCTGGGCGAGGTTGATGATCGCGTTACGGGCCTCCGCGCCGGGGGCGATGATTATCTCACCAAGCCCTATGCCTTTACCGAACTGCTGGCCCGTATCGAGGTGCTGGCGCGCCGCTCCAGTCCCGCTGAAGCCGCCACCAGCTATGAGGTGGCGGGCCTGACGCTGGACCGGCTTTCCCGCAAGGTCGAACGCGACGGCGAGACCATTCTGCTCCAGCCGCGCGAATTCCGCCTGCTTGAATATCTGATGAAGAATGCCGGCAAGGTGGTGACCCGCACCATGCTGCTCGAAAATGTCTGGGATTATCATTTCGACCCCCAGACCAATGTCATCGATGTGCATATGTCGCGCCTGCGTTCCAAGATCGACAAGGGGCATGCCACTCCGCTGCTGCACACCGTGCGCGGCGCCGGCTACATGATCCGCGAGTAGCCATTGAACCGCTTCGTCCAACTCTGGCGCACATCGACGGTCAGGCTGACGGCAACGTTCATCCTGATCTTCGTCATTTTCGCCATCTTGCTGCTGGCCTTCACCGGCTGGCAATCCAGCGTCCAGATCCAGCGCCAGCAGAGCGATGACATCGATCGCGAAGTGCGCCTGTTCCAGCGCATGGATGCCAATCAGAGTATCCGGTCGCTGGCCTTTGCCGTGGAGCGGATTTCCCGCCAGCCCGGCCCCGGCGTCTATTATCTGGGCGATGCCTCGGGGCAATATCTGCTCGGCAATATCACCGATGTGCCAGCCGAAGTGCTGATCAATCCGGGCGTCTACAGCTTTCCCTATGAGCGGCTCAATCCGCTTGCCGGCTCCGGCCTGCCCGATATCCGGCCGCCGCGCACGGGCTATGCGCTGGTGCGCTCGGTGGAATTGAGCAATGGCCTGCGCCTCGTCGTGGGGCGCGACGTTGTCGAGCGGCGCGGCTATTCGGCCATTATCGTGCAGAGCTTTTTGGTCGGGGTACTGGGCATCATCCTCTTCTCGCTGGTCGCCGGCGGCATTACGGCGCGCCGCGTCCTGAAGCGCATCGATACCATTCGCGACACCTCCACCAAGATCATGTCCGGCAATCTCTCCGAGCGCATCCCGATCACCAAGCGCCAGGACGAGTTCGATGGCCTCGCCACCAACCTCAACGCCATGCTCGACCGCATCGAGCAATTGCTGCAGGGGCTGAAGGAGGTGACCGACAATGTCGCCCACGATCTCAAGACGCCGCTGACCCGCCTGCGCAATCAGGCCGAGTCAGCGCTGCGCGATGGGGCCAGCGACGAGACGCGCCAGGCCGCGCTCGAAACCACCATTGCCGAGAGCGATCGCCTGATCCAGACTTTCAATGCCCTCCTGATGATCGCCCGGGCCGAAGCCGGCGCGCCCTCCGGCGCCTTCAGCGATGTCGATGTCAGCGCCGTGGTGGCCGATGTGGCCGAGCTTTATGGCCCGGTGGCCGAAGACGAGGGCATCGTCATCGAAACCGCTATTGCCGAAGCCGTCCATCTGCGCGCCAATCGCGAATTGATCGGCCAGGCCATGGTCAACCTGCTCGAAAACGCGGTGAAATATGCCAAGCCCGAAAGCGGGGAGGGCACCGGCCGCATCACCATCGGCCTGCGCACCGATGCCGGCCGGGTGCTGATCGAGGTGGCCGACAATGGCCCCGGCATTCCCGAGGAAGACCGCAAACGCGTGCTGGAACGCTTCGTGCGGCTGGAAAAAAGCCGTTCGGAAGCAGGGTCCGGCCTGGGCCTGTCACTAGTCGATGCGGTGACACGCCTGCATGGCGGCACGTTCCGGATTGAGGACAACGCGCCCGGCGTCCGCGCGGTGATTGATCTGCCGGGCGCTTAGGCAGACTCGACATTCGGTTCTTGCTCAGCATCTGGAGAGCCACGATGCAGTCCCCTCCCCCTTGAGGGGAGGGGTAGGGTGGGGGTGTCGAGGCCCCCACAAGCTTAATGCCGGTGGATGGCACGACACCCCCACCCTCAATCCCTCCCCTCAAGGGGGAGGGAGGCGGATCGGGGCTCCCGAATTGGCTTCAAAAACCTGAAATGTCGATTGGCCCTGGCGCTCGCCCATTGCCCAGATTTCTGATCTCCCACAATGTCATTCCCGCGAAAGCGGGAACCTCCGTTTCCTTCGCCAGGTTCCGCAAAAACAGAGGTCCCCGCTTTCGCGGGGATGACACCGAGCTTGGGAGTGAAGCGAGTGGCTCACCCGTCCGCGTCTTGCCCTGCCTCACCCGCCAAGCTATCCCTCTTGCATGGTCATGTCGCTCCGCTCCCTGCCGCCGATCGCTCATCCCCGTTTTGATGCCTGGCTCGCCGAGCTTCCGGCTGATCGGCGCGGCATAATCGGCAATGCCGCCAAGACGCTAGGCCCGTTACTTGAATCAGCGCCCTATCTGCTCGATCTGGCGCAGACCAATGCCGATTGGCTCGCGGTTGCCCTGTCCGACACCGCCGACGGGGCCTTTGCCGATATCCTGGCCGAGGTGGAAACGGCCGGGCATGAGGCGTCTTCAGAAGATGCCCTTTCGCCCGTCCTGCGCATCGCCAAGGGCCGTACGGCTCTGCTCGCCGCCGTCGCCGAAACCGGCGGCACCTGGACCACGGCGCAGGCCACCGCCGCCCTCTCCGACCTGGCCGATGTCGCCCTCGACGCCGCGCTCGATTTCCTGATGCGCCAGGCCGCCGACAAGGGCCTTCTGGCCATTCCGCGCGAACAGGCGACATCAGCCCAATCGGGCCTCGCCATTTTCGCCCTCGGCAAACATGGCGGGCAGGAGCTGAACTATTCCTCCGATATCGACATCGTCGCCTTCTACGACCCCGAAAAGGGCGTGCTCGCCAATCCGGCCGAGGCGACCAAGGTCTATTCGCGCATGATCCAGAAGCTGGTCGGGCTGATGGAGGAGCGGCGCGAGCATGGCTATGTGTTCCGCACCGATTTGCGCCTGCGCCCCGATCCGGGCTCGACACCTGTCGCCATCTCGTTCGACGCGGCCTTGGCCTATTACGAAAGCCGCGGCCAGAATTGGGAGCGTGCCGCCTGGATCAAGGCCCGCGCCTGCGCTGGCGACAAGCAGGTGGGCGAAGCCTTCCTCAAGGAGCTGGCGCCCTATGTCTGGCGCAAGCATCTGGATTTCGCCACCATTGCCGATATCCAGGCCATGAAGCGCCAGATCAACATCGCCAAGAATGTCGGCGATATCCGCGTCGAGGGCCACAACGTCAAGCTCGGGCGGGGCGGCATTCGCGAGATCGAATTCTTCACCCAGACCCAGCAATTGATCGCCGGCGGCCGCGACAAAGCCTTGCGCGTCAAGCCGACCGCGCACGCACTTGCTGCTTTGGCTGACGCCAATTGGATCACGCCCAAGGCCTCGACCGAGCTGACCCAGACCTATTGGTATCTCCGCGCCGTAGAGAACCGCCTGCAAATGCTGCGCGACGAGCAGACCCATGTCATGCCCGCCACCGCCGAGGAAGTCGCGGTTATTGGCCAGCTGATGGGCGAACCGGACCTGATCCAGTTTGAAAACGGCTATCGCGCCGCGTTGGAACGCGTCGTCGGCTATTATTCCGAGCTCTTCACCGAGGGCGAAACGCTGGGCAGCGGCGAGGGCAATCTGGTCTTCACCGGCAGCGACGACGATCCGGGCACCCTCGAAACCCTGGCCTCGATGGGCTTTGCCGATCCGCACAAGGCCATCGAGACGGTGCGCAAATGGCATTATGGCAGCTACCCGGCCACGCGAGCCTCCGCTGCCCGCGCCCATCTCACCGAATTGCTGCCCGCTCTATTGGTGACGCTGGGCAATGCCGGCAATGCCGATGAAGCCTTGGGCCGTTTCGACAATTTCCTCTCGCGCCTGCCCACCGGCGTACAGCTCTTCGCCCTGCTGCGCAGCCATCCGCATCTGCGCACCTTGCTGGTGCAGCTGCTGGCGTCGGCGCCGCGCATGGCCGAGGCGGTGATCCACCGCGCCCATGTCATGGATGGGTTGATCGATCCGGCCTTCGCCAATGACGTGACCCATCGCGATGTCCTCGTCGCCAAGGTCGATGCCTTCCTGGCCGAAGCGCGGTCCTATGAAGAGATCATCGATCGCGCCCGCATTATCGGGCAGGAGCAGAAATTCCTGATTGCCGCAGGCCTGCTGTCCGGCACGGTCAGCGCGAGCGGGGCAGGGGAGCAGTTCACGGCTCTCGCCGAAACACTGCTCAATCGCCTCTTCGGCAGCGTGCGCACCGAGTTCGAACGCCGCCACGGCGCTCTGCCCGGCGGCCGCGTCGCGTTGCTCGCCTTCGGCAAGATGGCCAGCCGCGAAATGACGGTGACCTCCGATCTCGATTTCATCCTGCTCTATGACGCGCCGGACCGGGAATCGACCGGCGACAAGCCGCTCACCACCAATCACTACTATACCCGCCTCACCCAGCGCCTCGTCGCCGCCATCACGGCGCCGACCGGGGAAGGCGTGCTCTACGAAGCCGACATGCGGCTGCGCCCCTCGGGCAATGCCGGCCCGCTCGCCACCGCGCTTGGCGGTTTCCGCGCCTATCATCGCGACAATGCCTGGACCTGGGAACATCTCGCCCTCAGCCGCGCCCGCGTCATCGCCGCCGACGGCGATTTCGGCCACCAGGTCGATGCTGCAGTGGCCGAGGTCATGGCCCAACCACGCGACGCGGCCGCCACCATTGCCGATGTCGTCGCCATGCGCGCACTCATGGCCAAGGAGCGCCCCGCACGCCATCCCTTCGATCTCAAGCTCGCCAAGGGCGGGCTGGTCGATCTCGAATTCATCGCCCAATCGGCTCAATTGGTCGCCGGCACGACGGTCGCGCTGCCGCAGGCATTGACCGCGCAGGTGCTGGCGCGCCTGGGCCAGACCGGCCTGGTGCCGCAAGGCATGCGGCTGGCCGAAATCCACGAGGTCTATTCCACCGTCTTGCAGGTGATGAGTTCGGCGCTGGTCAGCCCGTTCAAGGAAGAAGCCTGGACCGCTGCCTTCAAGGAATTGCTGGCGGGGCTGACCCATTACCCCGATTTCGGGCGGCTGGAACTCGATCTGGCCGCCATGCGGGCCGAAGTGCAGGCCGCGGCCGACGCCTGGTACGAAAAGGCCAGGGGGCTTTAGGCCGCAGCCTCCAGCATCTGGTTCGCCACCTGCGCCGGCAAGGATATGGCAACGGTCGTGCCCAGCGAAGGGCTGGAATCGATGGCCAACCGCCCCCCGCTCAGCTCGGCAATGGCACGGGCAATCGAAATACCCAGCCCCGGACCAACGCCGTCCCGCGTAAAGGTCGCGTCACCCAATGCAAAGGGCTGCGACAGCGAAGCCAGCCGCTCCTCATCCATGCCAATGCCGGTATCCGTGATCTCGATCACCACGCCATCGCTGGCAGCGAAGGCGGCAAGGGTGATCCGCCCGTGTGCCGGGGTGAAGCGGATGGCATTCTCAACGATATTGCCGACCATGCGCTGCAGCCCCAGCTTGTCGCCGCTGACAACAGCGCCGCAGCTCGGCCGTAGGGAAAAGGTCAGCCCGGCGCGCTGCGCCTGGCCCTTGAAGCGCTGCACTACGCCATCGAGCAGGGCATCGACCGAAACCGGTTCGCTACGCAATTCCTTGCGCCCGCCTTCGAGCTCGGCCAGGTCCAGAATGGTGGCGAACGAAGCCAGCAGATGCTCGCCCGAGCTCTTGATGGAATTGACGTAATCGGCATAGCGCGCATCGCCCAGCGGCCCATAGGTCTGGTGCCGCATCAGTTCGGCAAAGCCGATAATGTGGTTGAGCGGGGTGCGAATATCGTGGCTGAGATGGGCGAGGAAATTGGTTTTGGCGTGGCTGGCGGCCTCGGCGCGCAGCTTTTCCTCATGATAGCGCCGGGCCAGATGGCGCTGCTCCTCGCGGATTGCCGTGAGCAAGGTATCGGTGCGCTTGCGCTCGGTAATGTCGCTGACCAGCGTCATGAACGCGCCGTCGTCCAGCGGCCGCTCGTCGATCAACAGGCACGTACCGTCCTCGCCATGCAATTCCAGCACGCGGCTATGCTCGTCCTCGCTGACCAGCTTCATATTGCCCCGCGCGATCAGGCGCTTGACCGCATCGTGATAGCTGACCTTGACGCCGGTCAGTTTCAGCCGGTCGCGATAGCGGTCATTGCAGACGATCAATTCGCCCAGCCGGGTCCAGCAGGCGACACCCATGGGAATGGCGCCCGCCAGCGTCTGGTAATTCTGGCGCTGCAACAGGTCCGGCATGCCGGCCGGGCGGCGTCGGAAGGCCACGAGCAGGGTAATGAGCCCCGCCAGCCCGAAGGCGATGGAACCGCGCATGGCCATGCCGGTCAGCGCCGGCGTCTGCGAGGCTTCGAGCGAAAGCGAGCCATGGCTGCCGGCCGGCACCACCTTGGCGAAGAGGGCCGGGGCGACCGCGGCGGGTTCCCCGCCCAATAGGCTTGCTTTGGCGACCGACGCATAGCGCCGCACCGAATTTTCCAGCGCCAGCTGTGCGGTCTCGGGTGAGACTTCGGCGATATCGGCGGCGACGGCAGCACCCACCATGCTCAACTCGCGCTGTACATCGTCGAGCGTGCGGGCGCTGTCATAGATGGAAAAGAGCGTGGCCGCGAGCAGCGAAGTCAGCGCCACGGCGGCAGTGATGGGGGAGAGTTTGAAACGCGCGGCAAATGCAGAAGGAGCAGCCGCGCGGCCCATGGGACGGTCATGTTCGGACTGTGCTTGGCCCGCGCCGAATCCTTCGGCGCCGGCGCCGGATTGCTCCGCCGACCGCATGGAATTCTCCTTTAGTTTGAAAGGGTTCTGCCCAGAACCTGATTTGCCCTTAACAAATCATGAATCAAGCAGGGGTGCCTTGTCCAGACCCCTCGATCGGGGTCTGGACGCAGTTTGGCAAATTCGAGAGTCGTTTGAATCACTTAGGCATAGAAGAAAAATTCTTCTATTTTTCGCCGGCGCTATTCCGCCAGCATGCGGGCCAGAATATCGGCCGTGTTCCGGCTCAGTTTGCCGCCATCCTGCAATGCCGTGAGCGCCGTACGAGCCGCTTCCCGGCGCTGCGGTTCCAGCATCTGCCAGATCCGGAAACCGGTCAGCACGCGCGCCGCCACCTGCGGATTGCGCGTATCCACATCGGCCACGAAATCGGTGACGAAGCGGAAGGCCGAACCATCCGGGCGGGTGAACTGCGCCGGATTGCTCATCACGAACGAGCCCAGCAGGGCGCGCAACCGGTTGGGATTGGACTTGGGGAAATCCGGTGCCGCCAGGATCGCCTTGATGCGTTCCAGCACACCCTCGTCCTGCGCCAGCGCCGACACCGTCAACCACTTGTCGAACACCAGCGGATTAGCGGTGAAGCGACTGCGGAAATCGGCCAGCATATTGGGCGCTTCCGCCGTCCAGGCGCTGCCCGATATGCTCAGCGCCGCATAGCGGTCGGTCATGTTGGTCGCTTCGGCATATTGCGTCGCGGCCAATGCCGAGGCGCCAGCCGCCTCGCTGCCAACCAGCAGCGCGAGCACGCGATTGCGCAGAGCCCGGCGTCCGGTGCTGGCCGCATCCGGTTGGTAGGGCAGGGCGCTCGACAGGTTCGTATAGGCCATCAGCAAATCCCGGCCCAGCGGGCCAAACACCGCCTTGGTCAGCGCATTGCGCACCTCGTGAATGCGCGCGGGGTCGATATTCTTGCCAATAGCGCGGCCGATCAGTGCCTCGCCCGGCAGGTTCAGCGCCAGGGCCTTGAAGGCATCGTCGAGGTTCTTGTTGGCCAGCGTGTCGGCCATGGCCCGGCTCAAGCCGTCCGCCGCCGCATCGGACCAGGGCTTGCCCGTTGCTGCGCTGACGGCCAGTTCCGTCGCCACGTCCTGCAAGGCCTGCCAGCGCCCATAGGGGTCGCTGTCATGCTGGGCCAGGAACAGCCGGTCGTCCTGCGTCAGATTGGTGTCCAGATTCACCGGCGCCGAAAATTCGCGCAGCAGCGAGGGCACCGGTCTATTGGCAATGCCGCTAAAGGTGATTTCCGCGCTGGCATCGCGCAGCACGATCATGTCGTCCCGCACCTCACCCCCGCTCACGCCAGTCCAGCCCATCGGGCTGCCATTGGGCCCGATCAGGCCGAATTTGATGGGCAGCACCAGCGCCTGCTTGGTCGGCTGGCCCGGCGTCGGCAGCGTCTCCTGGCTCAGCTTGAGCGTATAGGTCTGGCCGGCGGCGTCATAGCTGTCCGAGACCGTCAGGCGCGGCGTGCCGGCCTGCAGATACCAGGTCTTGAACTGCTCGAGGTCCACGCCATTGGCTTCGGCGAACACGGCAAGGAAGGCCTCGATGGTCGTGGCCTCGCCATCGTGACGCTCGAAATAGAGGTCCATTCCCTTGCGGAAACCGGCCTCGCCCAACAGCGTTGCCAGCATGCGGACAATCTCGGCGCCCTTCTCGTAGACCGTGGGCGTATAGAAGTTGTTGATCTCGCGATAATGATCCGGCCGTGCCGGGTGGGCCAGCGGGCCGCCATCCTCGGGGAACTGCGCCGAGCGCAAGGTCACCACGTCCGAAATGCGTTTAACCGCCCTGCTGCGCTCGTCGCTGGTGAATTCCTGGTCGCGATAAACCGTCAGCCCTTCCTTGAGGCAGAGCTGGCACCAGTCCCGGCAAGTGATTCTGTTACCAGTCCAATTGTGGAAATATTCATGCGCGATGACGCGCTCGATATTCTCGTAATCGGCATCGGTCGCCGTCGCCGGCTGCGCGAAGACCAGCTTGTCGTTGAAGATATTGAGGCCCTTGTTCTCCATCGCGCCGAAATTGAAATCGGAGACGGCGACGATGTTGAAAATGTCGAGATCATATTCGCGCCCAAAGCGCTTTTCGTCCCAGGCCATGGAGCGCTTGAGGCTGTCCATCGCCCAATGGCACTGGTCTTCCTTGCCATGCTCGCAATAGATGGCCAGGTCAACCTTGCGGCCCGAGGCGGTGGTGAAGCTGTCGGTGATCGAACCCAGATCGCCCGCCACCAGCGCAAACAGATAGGCCGGCTTGGGGAACGGATCTTCCCACACGGCAAAATGCATGCCCTCGCCCGCATCGCCTTGACCCGTGAGATTGCCATTGGCCAGCAGCACCGGCGCCAGGTCGCGCGGCGCCGTCATGGTCACCTTGAAGGTCGCCAGATTGTCCGGCCGGTCGAGATAATAGGTGATGCGCCGGAACCCCTCGGGCTCGCATTGCGTGCACCAGGTGCCGTTCGAGCGATACAGCCCCATCAGCTTGAGATTGCCCTCGGGCTTGAGCGTGACTTCGGTTTCCAGCACGAAGCGGCGCAGCGGAGGCTCCACAATGGTCAGCCCATTGTCGTCCGCAGCATAGCTCGCCAGCGCCAGCGGCGCCCCATCGATAGCCACCGAAGTCAGCTTGAGATCATCGCCATCCAGCACCAGCGGCGTGCCCGGCGCGGTCTCGGCCCGCGGCTCCACGGTCAGCTGCGCGCGCACCCGGGTCGTATCGGCCAGGATGCGGAAATCGAGGTCCACCGCCACGATTTTATAGGGGCTCGGGGCGTAATCCTTGAGATAGATCGTGTGCTCGGTTTCCGTACGCATGCTTGCATCCCGTCAATGACAGTCTGAGAACGATTGTGTCTGCGCGGCTATAGCAGACTCTGCTCATTCGTGTATCCTAACGGGCTCGCGACTGCATCGGTTCTTTCTTTCTCGCCAAGTGGACGGCAATGGGAATCAGAGCCACGCGTTGCGGCACGCTGCTCCTCTGGCCAATTGTGGGCGTATCGAGCGCGGTATCCAAATTTCCCGTACGGCTTTACGCGCCATCGGCCAGTCATGCCTTGACCTCAACCATGCTTGAGGTCCTAGAGGCTCTGGCCATGAACGCTGGACCTACGGGCCAGAAACTGCGGTGGACGAGAATGTTACGTTGGTTTGAGCGGCGCCTGGACGCCTACCCTTCGGCCGAACCGGTGGAGCCTCCCAAGGGGCTTCTCGCCTTCTGCCTGCATTATAGCGACGGGGCCAAGAAGTGGCTGGCCCTGATGGCCTTTGCCGCCGCGGCGGTGGCCATTGGCGAAATCATCATCTTCGGCTTTATCGGCGATGTGGTGAACTGGCTTGCCGGCGCCAATCCCGAGACTTTCCTCGCCACTGATGGCTGGAAGCTCGCCCTTATGGGCGCGATGATCGTTCTCGTCCTGCCCGGCTTCGCGCTGATTTCGACGCTGACCATGCACCAGACCCTGCTGGGCAATTTCCCCCAGCGCATCCGCTGGATGAGCCATCGTTACCTCATCCGCCAGTCGATGAGCTATTTCCAGGACGAATTCGCCGGCCGCATCGGCGCCAAGCTGATGCAGACCTCGCTCGCCGTGCGCGAAGTGGTCATGAAGCTGCTCGACATGCTGGTCTATGTCGTCGTGTACTTCACCGGCGCGGTGATCCTGGCCGCCTCGGCCGATTGGCGCCTGGCCATACCGTTCCTGGTCTGGCTCGCCGCCTATGTCTCGATGATGTTCTACTTTATCCCGCGCATGGGCAAGATTTCCCAGGCCCAGGCCGATGCCCGCTCGATGATGACCGGCCGCATCGTGGACAGCTACACCAATATCGCCACGGTCAAGCTCTTCTCGCACTCCAATCGCGAGGAGAAATACGCCAAGGAGGCGATGGACGAGTTCCTCGACACCGTCTACCGGCAGATGCGGCTCTTCACCGTGCTCAATATGCTGGTGCTGTGGTCCAATTCCCTGCTGCTGTTCTCCGTGGGCGCCACCGGCATCTGGCTGTGGATGCAGGGGGTGATGAGCCCCGGCGCCCTGGCGGTCTCGCTGGGTCTGGTCATGCGTTTCCAGGGCATGAGCCAATGGGTCATGTGGGAAATGTCGGCCCTGTTCGAGAATATCGGCACGGTCAAGGACGGCATCTCGTCCTTCTCGCTGCCGCGCGTCGTGTCCGACGCCAAGGGCGCCGAGCCGATCGGCACGGTCAAGGGCGATATCAAGTTCGAGAATGTCTCGTTCCACTACGGCAAGAAGTCCGGCGTGATCGACCATCTCAACCTGCATATCCGCCCCGGCGAGAAGATCGGCCTTGTCGGCCGCTCCGGCGCCGGCAAGTCGACCATCGTCAACCTGCTGCTGCGCTTCTACGACCGCGCCGATGGCCATATCTTCGTGGACGGGCAGGACATCGCCAAGGTCACGCAGGATAGCCTGCGCGCCAATATCGGCGTGGTGACGCAGGATACCTCCCTGCTGCACCGCTCGGTCCGCGACAACATCATCTATGGCCGCCCCGACGCGACCGAGGAGATGATGCGCGAGGCGGCCGATCTCGCCGAGGCGACGAGCTTCATCGAAGGGCTGAGCGACCTGCAGGGCCGCAGGGGCTTTGACGCCCATGTCGGCGAACGCGGCGTCAAGCTCTCGGGCGGCCAGCGCCAGCGCATCGCCATCGCCCGCGTTCTGCTCAAGAACGCGCCCATCCTGGTGCTCGACGAAGCCACCTCCGCGCTCGACAGCGAGGTCGAAGCGGCGATCCAGGGCCAGTTGCAACTGCTGATGCAGGGCAAGACCGTGATCGCCATCGCCCACCGCCTCTCCACCATCGCCATGATGGACCGGCTGGTGGTGCTTGATAAGGGCGTAGTGGTCGAGCAGGGCACCCATGCCCAATTGCTCGAAACCGGCGGCATCTATTCGAGCCTGTGGAGTCGCCAGTCCGGCGGCTTCATCGATGCCGACCAGCCCGAAGAGGCTGCGCAATAATCCGGCCCGGCCCCGCCAATGGTGGGGCCGGCCTATGCGCCCGCGCCAAACATCCTGTTGCGGCTGGCCTGCCAGCCCGGCTGCGGGCTCGATAGCTTTTCCAGCATCATCTCCTGGCTCATCGGCCGCCCGAACAGATAGCCCTGCATCACCGAACCACCCAGGCCCAGCAGCGCCTCGAGCTGTTCCTCATTCTCGATCCCCTCGAACACGCAGGAAACCCCCAGGTTCCGGCAGAGGTCGATCGTCGTCTTGATGATCGCCCGGCTGGTCGCATCGCTGGTGACCACGGCCACGAAACTACGGTCGATCTTGATGCGGTCCAGCGGCAGTTTCTGCACATGGGTGAGGCTGGAATGGCCGGTGCCGAAATCGTCCAGCGCGATCCGCGACCCCAAAGCCAGAAGCGCCAGCAATGCCGCATTGGCCTGTTGCAGGTCGCCCATCACCGCCGTTTCGGTGATTTCGAAGTCGATCCGGCACGGCGTCCCGGATTGCCCGATCAAGGACACGATGCCCTCGATGGCCGTCATCGAGCCCACATCATGCGCCGAAAGATTCACCGAAAGCCGCATGGGCGGCGGCAATTGATCGATCACCGCCAGCGCCTTGCGCACCACGGCCTGGGTGATCTTGGGCACGATGCCGGCATGCTCCGCCATCGGAATGAAGTCGGCGGGCGATACCTCGCCCAGCACCGGGCTGCGCCAGCGCGCCAGCACTTCATAGCCCGTGACGCGGTCCAGCGAGATATCGAATTGCGGCTGGAACAGCACATAGATTTCTTCATCGAGGTCAGCGGTATGGAGGGCATGTTCCATCGCCCGGACCCGGCTGATTTCCTTCTCGTGGCGATCGGAAAACACCACAGCGCCCCCGCGCGCCTCCCGCTTGGCCACCGAGGTCACATAATCGGCCCGGTCGAACAGGGTCTCCGCCCGGTCACCCGCCTGCGCCAGCGCCAGCCCCGCCGAAGCGGTCACATGCAGGCTTGCCTCGGCAAAGACGAAAGGGCGCCGCACCGTCGCGCACAGCATTTCGCCCCATACCGCCAGATGCGCCTCGGAATAGGGCTCTTCGCCGATCAGGCCGAATTGGGCATTATCGAGCCGGGCCACATAGGCGCCGAGCGACTGAATTCTGTCGGCGACTTCCTGCAGCACGCGGTCGCCCGCAGCATGCCCGAAAATCTCATTGACCGATTTGAACTTGTCGAGATCGAGCCGCGCCACGCTGACCCTTTTGCCCGCCGCCGCGGCGGCATCGAGCCTGGCCTGCAGCTCGCGTTGAAACGAGTGCCGGTTCGGCAGCCCCGTCAAACTATCGAGCCGCGCCAGCCGATCGTTCTCTTCATAGAGGCTCTGCGCCTCATCCTGTCGCCTGGTCATTTCCGAGCGCGACGCGACCAGCGCGGCGAAATCGCGCGAATTGCCCGCCACCACGATCAACAGACCCAGCGTGATCACCAGGAGATTGAGAGCCAGGACAACCAACACACCATTGCCGCTAAAGGCAAAAAACCCGAAGAACGGCACCAGCACGCCCAGCGCCGACAATGTCGCGGCAACGCGCAGATAGCTCAGGCAGAACACGCAGCAAATGCCTGTGGTCGCCATGTAGAAAACCACATGGGCCTGCTCGAATGTACTGCCATGGGGAAACAGCGCCAGCGACCACGCCGAAAAGCCCACGGGCAACAGAATGGAAACATAAGCCGTGCTGCTGAGCAGGATGCGCGCCTGTTCGGGAGACAATTCGCGGTGCCGCTTGGTCCACCACATGCCCAGCCGCACCAGGCATCCGATGATGAGCAGGCCGGGAATGCCATAGCGCAGTAGCGGCGGCGCCGAACTCTGGGTCATCATCAACAGCCCGCTATTGATGATCAGCATGGCGTAGAGCAGGGGGGCCTGGCGGATGAAGGCGCGCGCCTGAGCTTGCATAAGCTCCAGGTCTATGGGCCGCGAGGCGGACCGCCCGGCCAATTTGTCAAATAGCGACATGGTCTACGAGCCCCCTCGTCAGGGTACACTACGCAGCCAAAGCCTAACATATCGGTAACCCGTGCTGTCCTAGTTCGCCCCCTCCGGCAAGGTTGCAAAAACCTGCCTTGGCCCATTGGCCATTCGACGCGAACAGGCTAAAAATCCTCTCCGAAATCGATTGCATAAGCATTTTCGGAAGGACGAGTGCGCGCTCGCGGCACTCTGGAGGAGACCTCAATGTCAGTATCGGCCTATTCCGCCCTCGCTCTGGGTGGCGTGTTCAATTTGTCTTCGGCAACCCGCGATATTGCCGTTCCGATCACGCTGCCGGGCGATGTGCACACCGCGCTGCTGCAAGCCGATATCCTGCCCGATCCCTATTTCGGGGAAAACGAAAAAACCGTCATGTGGGTCGGGGAAACGGCCTGGTCCGTGGAGCGCAGCTTTACCGCGGCGGCGTCCGACATCGACGGCTATCTCACCCTCACCCTGGCCGAAGTCGATTGCATCGCCACCATCCTGCTCAATGGCGAAATCATCGCCAAAACGCAGAATGCCTTCATCCGCAACGACATCGACGTCACCGGCAAGGTGCGCGAGGGCGAAAACACCCTGCGGATCGAATTCGATATCACCCCGGACGTGGCCAAGGCCCGCGCCGACGCTCATCCCTTCCCGATCCCCTTCACCAAGAATTACCAGACCAACGGGCTCAAGGGCATCCACATGAATTTCGTCCGCAAGGCCGCGTGCCATGCGGGCTGGGATTGGGGCATCTGCCTCATGCCCATCGGCGTTTATGGCACGATGAGCCTGCGCAAATCGCGCCTCGCCCGCCAGGATAGCGTGCAGGTCGACCAGGCCCATGGCGATAAGACTGTCGAACTCGCCATCAAGACCCACATTTTCGCCTTCGCCCATGGCGAGGTCGAGATCGAGCACACCATTGATGGCCAGACCATCACCGACAAAATCGTGGTCAACAAAGGCGACAATGTCGTCACCCATAATCTGACCATCCACAATCCAAAGCTCTGGTGGCCGGCAGGGCAGGGCACCCAGCCGCTCTATGATCTCGTGACCAACCTCGAAGGCGAAAAAACCAGCCGCAAGATCGGCCTGCGCAAACTCGAATGGGTCATCGAGAAAGACGAGATCGACCACACCTTCAAGTGCCGCATCAATGGCCGCGACATCACCATGATGGGCGCCAACTGGATTCCGGCCGACGCCATCCCCTCCCGCATCACCCCCGCCGTCATCCGCGACCTGCTGGAAAGCGCCAAGGCCGCCAATATGAACATGCTCCGCATCTGGGGCGGCGGCCAATATGAGCCCGACTATTTCTACGAACTCTGCGACGAGCTGGGCATCCTGCTCTGGCACGATTTCATGTTCGCCTGCATGAGCTATCCCTCCGATCGCCCATTCCTCGACAATGTCCGCACCGAAATCACCCAGCAGATCCGCCGCCTCTCCCACCACGCCTCTATCGCGCTGTGGTGCGGCGACAATGAAGTGATCGGCTCGCTCGGCTGGTACGAGGAAACCAAGGCCGCGCCCGAGCGCTATGTCGCCAATTACGACCGCCTCAATTCCATGCTCGGCAATATCGTCGAGGACGAAGACCCCGCCCGCCGCTTCTGGCCATCCTCCCCCTCCATGGGCTATCTCGATTTTTCCGACGGCTGGCACGCCGATACCCGCGGCGACACCCATTATTGGGATGTCTGGCACTCGGCCAAGCCCTTCGAGGCCTACCGCACGGTCAATCCGCGCTTTGCTTCCGAATTCGGCTTCCAGTCCTTCACCTCGATGAATGTCATCGAGACCTTCGCCGAGCCCAAGGATCGCAATCCGTCCTCCCCGGTGATGGAAAACCACCAGCGTAATGCCGGCGGCAATGCCCGCATCCTCGAAACCATGACGCGCTATTTCCGTTTCCCGCGCGATTTCGACCAGATGGTGTTCCTCAGCCAGATCCAGCAGGGCCTCGCCATCAAGACCGCCATCGAATATTGGCGCTCCACCAAGCCGCGCTGCATGGGCACGCTCTATTGGCAGATCAACGACATCTGGCCGGTCGCCTCCTGGTCCAGCCTCGATTACGGCGGGCAGTGGAAACTGCTGCAATATATGGCCAAGCGCTTCTTCCTGCCGGTCAATGTCGTCGCCGTTCCCGAGCATGATGCAGTCCTCAAGAATTCGCGTGGCACGCCCGTCGAGGGCGCTGCGCCCGACCGCATCGTCTTCAAGGGCATCAACGACACCGCCCGCCCGGTCAGCATTTCCCTCGAAATCCGTGCCGTCAAAATCGGCGGCGGCGATCGCATCGTGTCATCCACCAATTCGGCCATTGGCCCCGACGCGGCCATCGCCCTGGCGCAGATCGACTTTGCCGATCTCGGGCCCGACGAATTCCTCTTCTTCTCCTGGCGCGACGCCTCCGGCAAGCTATTGGGCGAAAACGACTATTTCCCAAAGCCCTACAAGGCCTACGAGCTTGTCGCCCCCAATGTCACTGCGGAATGGTCGACACGCGATGGCGCTCCGGTCCTGACGCTGCAAACCGATAATCCCGCGCTCTTCGTCACCGCCAGTGTCGATCTGCCGGGCTATTTCTCCGACAATGCGCTGACGCTCCTGCCGGGGCGAAAGACCGAACTCACCTTCACCCCGCGCCACGGCGCAACCGCTTCCATC
Source organism: Devosia sp. (assembly GCA_035565135.1). GTDB lineage: Bacteria > Pseudomonadota > Alphaproteobacteria > Rhizobiales > Devosiaceae > Devosia. The sequence goes on along the minus strand of DATMSY010000132.1, from coordinate 4,894 downwards.
GAAGCGCTATCCGCCAGCCTCAAGCTGCGGACGCTCGCCGACACGTTCTAGGCTGAATCGACATTCAGCTCTGCTGGGCATTTTGGGAGCCACGATCTCGCCTCCCTCCCCCTTGAGGGGAGGGATTGAGGGTGGGGATTCTGCATTCCCCGCCGGCATGGAGTTTGTGAAGACCGCAGAACCCCCACCCTAGCCCTCCCCTCAAGGGGGAGGGAGGCAGATTGTGGCTCTCCGCCGATCAGAACAGCTGAATGTCGATCCCAGTACGGCACAACGCCCGGCCGGACGAAATAATCCTTTGCCAACATTGACATCGCCCGGCCGATCTTCCAACGCTTGAGGGCTGCTGCGCACTCCCTGCGCCGCCATCTGGACCCTGCCATGTCGACGACCATCGCGCCCATCGAGGAGCGCCGCTTATTGGGTATTGGGCTCGTGCTCTGTGCCTATTTTCTATTTACCTGTCTCGACAGTTCCGCCAAGTGGCTCGGCCTGATTGGCCTGCCGGCGTTGCAGATCATGTTTGCGCGCTATGTCATTCATCTGGGCATCGTCACCGCCATCAACCTGCCGCGCCAGGGCGCAGCGCTCTGGCAAACCCGCAATCTCAAGATCGAAATCCTGCGCTCCGGCGCGCTGATCGGCTCGACCCTGTGCAACTTCACGGCCGTGCGCTATCTGCCATTGACCGTCACGGGCGCGATCACCTTCACGACACCCCTCATCATCTGCGTGCTGTCGGTCTTCCTCCTGCGCGAACAGGTCGGCTGGCGCCGCTGGAGTGCGATCGTCCTGGGTTTTGTCGGCGTGCTGATCATCGTTCGCCCGGGCAGCGACACCTTCCACCCCGCCACGCTGCTCTCGCTCGCTGGCGCGGTCTCATACGGTCTCTATGCCCTGCTGACCCGCAAACTGGCCGGCGTCGATTCCGTCGCCACCCAGCAATTCTATGGCGCGGTGCTGGCCACCATCATTCTGCTGCCCTTTGCCTTCGTCACCTGGCAATGGCCCGCCAATGCCCTGCAATGGCTGGTTCTCATCGGCACTGGCGTCATCGGCTTCACCAGCCACCAATTCATCACCATGGCCCACCGCTTCGCCCCGGCCTCCACCCTGGCGCCCTTCGCCTATGTGCAGATCGTCTTCATCGCCGTCATCAGCTGGCTGATCTTCCAGCAACCACCCGACCTCTGGTTCTATCTCGGCGCACCGGTCGTCATCCTCAGCGGCTTCTACCTCTGGCTCCGCGAACGCAAACTCGCCAAACCCCTGACCCCAGTGGCCGAGGAGAGCTAGGCGCCAAAAAATACCATGTCGAGCGCTCTGCTGATCTGGTCCTGTTCAGCCCGCAACGAAACCACTTTGGTAGTCAGCGCCTGCACCGGCACGGCAACCACCAGGGTGGTCGCCATCACATAGTCTTTGTTGTTTATCTCAAATTTGGGATTGAGCCGCGGAAAGGGCCGTGGCGCGGTCGCTGCCGGCAGCAAAGGCACCACAAGACGCGTGGCAATGCCGAGCAAAAAGTCGGACTGTACATCCAGTACGAGCCGGGAGCCGGACAGTTCGAATACGTCGAACCGCGCCACTAGAACGGCCGGTATTCTGCGAGTGGCAACCCATTTTCATCAATATAGCGATTATAGGATGCGATAGCCTCGGCATTCTCAACCTGCCAAAGCCGTTCCTTCTCAGCGCGCACGGCCATATCGATGCCGGTTTCCGCCGCCCGAGAAATATTGAGCCCCAGCCCCTTCGCCTCGTCCAGCAGCGTCTGGCTGATCGTCACATTCGTTGGCCGCCGAACCGCATTGGTCATGTCTGGACTCCTTTAGCCTCCACAGAATATGCGCATCTTCATGCGCATACAAGCCTACTGGATTTCCTCGATCGGGGCCTTCTTGGTCGCGTCGCCCTGGGTGATCAGCCGGGCGCTGCGGTTGCCGGTAAGATAGATCCAGAGCCAGCTTGCGGCGACGAAGAGCCGGTTCTTGGTGTCGATCAAAAAGTAGATATGGGCCAGCCCCCAGGCCCACCAGGCGATCCAGCCCTTGAGCTGGATCCAGCCGAAATCGATCACCGCCGCGCGCTTGCCGATGGTGGCGATATCGCCCGCATGTTTGTAGCGGAACGGCTTGGCCCCGGTGTCGCCGGCCAGCCGCGCCTTGATGACATTGGCCGCATGCCGGCCGCTCTGCTTGGCCGCGTCGCCCACGCCGGGCACCGGCTTGCCATCGGGCATGGTGACGGTCGCCGTATCGCCCACCACGAACACATCCGGCAGGCCGGGCACGCTCATATCCGGCTCGACCTTCACCCGTCCGGCGCGGTCCGGCTCCACCCCGAGCCACTTGGCCGCCGGCGAAGCCTGCACCCCGGCCGCCCAGATGACCGTCTTGGCCTCGATCCGCTTGTCGCCATAGACCACGCCATCGGCATCCACGCTGGTCACCGCCGCCCCAAGCTCCACCTCCACGCCTAGCCGCCGCAGCGCGCCCAGCGAATATTCCGATAGCTCTGGCTTGAAATTGGCCAGCACTTTCTGGCCCCCCTCGATCAGCACCACACGGGCCTGTTCCGGCGCGATGGCGCGGAAATTGTCTTTGAGGCTGATCTTGGCCAGTTCGATAATGGCGCCCGCCAGTTCCACGCCGGTCGGGCCTGCCCCGATGATGACGAAGGTCATCAATGCCCGCCGCTTGGCCGGGTCGGGCTCCCGCTCCGCCGCCTCGAAGGCCAGCAGGAGCTTCCGCCTTATAGTCGTCGCGTCCTCCAGCGTCTTGAGCCCCGGCGCGAACTTCTCCCATTCGTCATGCCCGAAATAGGCGTGCCGGGCCCCGGTGGCGAGGATCAGGCTGTCATAGGGTACAGGCGGGCCATCCTCGATCTGCACGGCCTTTGCCGCCGTATCGATACCGGTGACCGTCGCCAACAGCGTCCGCACATCGCCGCGTTTGCGCAGGATACTACGGATCGGCCAGGCGATTTCCGATGTGCTGAGCGAGGCCGTGGCCACCTGATAGAGCAGGGGCTGGAACAGGTGGTGGTTGCGCCGATCGATCAGCGTCACCTCGACATTGGCTCCCGCCAGCGCCTGGGCCGCCGACAGCCCGCCAAATCCGCCGCCTACGATGACAACCCTATGCCTGGCGTCGCTCATATCGGTTCTCCTGTGCTGCCCCTGAGCTAAGCACACAAGATCCGATCTACAACAGCGCCGATTGCAGGGCTCATGTGCCTAAAGCTTGGACAGCCAGCTTTTCGCATAGGCATCAAAGCCGTCGACAGCGAGCGGCTGCAGCGGCGTGCCCGCCTTGGCACTGCTCGCTTGCCCGCCGAACAGCATCGCCGCCCCCAGGCTCGTCCCGGTCGCGTCGCCCGACGCCGTCACCGGCACCCCCGCCAATGCCGCCAGCGCCCGCCCGAACAGCCGATTGCGCGCCAAGGGACCTTCGATGACGATCTCCCGGCCCAGCCCCGACAGATCGAGACACCGCCGTGTCACCAGCGCCAGATAGAGCGCAACGACCGCACTGCGCTCGCCTATGCTCAGTCCCGCCGGATCATGCGTCCAGCGCCCCTCATTGTGCGGATAGGGACCCACGCCCGGCGTAAAGCTGGGCAGCGCCTGAATCTCGCCGGCAATAACCTTGGCAATATCGGCCTCGGACGGTTCCACCGCGCCCGGCGCCAGCATGTCGAATTCCCGCCCACCCATGAAGCGCGCGGTGGGCACCGGCCGGCCATAAGCATCCACATTGGCCAGGCTATCCCGCTCGGAATCCAGCTTCCCCGTATCGCCACCCACCGTCATGGCAATCGCCCAGGTGCCGGTGGAGAGAATGGTGAAAGGCGCCTCCCGCGTGCCCAGATGCGGCACCAGCGACGCATTGGAATCATGAATGCCGCAGGTCACCGGTGTCGTCGCCGGAAGCCCCGTCGCCTCAGCCAGTTCCGCCCGCAGCGTCCCCAGAACCGACGCCGCCGGCTGCACCGCCGGGAACAGGTCGCGCCACCCCTCATTGCGCACCAGCGAGGAAAAATCGGCACTGTCGGGCGCCCACAAATCCGTATGGCACCCCAGCGACGTCACCTCGCTCGCCGCAATGCCGGTCAGCCGCCAGGCATAATATTGCGGATAGGTCAGGATCTGGGTGACGCGCGCAAATTGCTCGGGAAAGCTCCGGCTCTGCCAGAAGATTTGTGCCCCCAGATTGAGCCCGTTTGGCAGGCGCGGCGACAAGGTCTCGCTGAAATCCGGCCGTGCCTCGGCATAGCCGGCAACCTCTCCCGGCGCGCCATGCTCATAGTCGAGCACGGGCAGGGCGAGTTCCTCGCCCGCCAGCAGAGCCGCGGTCGCCCCATGCGTGGTTATCGAGATGCCGTCAATGCCATGTTCGGCATGGAGGTCTTTCAGGCTGTCGAGGATAAACGCCCACAGCCGCTCGACATCGGCATGGGGATAAAGCCCATCGCGTTTCACCGTATTGGGCGTGCTGCGCGAACCGATCTGGCGCGCGTCATCGCGGTCGATCAACACCACCTTGGCATTGGTCTTGCCGATATCGATAACGGCGATGGAACGGGGCGTGGTCATGGGCTGGCGCTCGCTGAAATGTGCAGCGGCAATACTGCAATTCCAGCCCGCGCGCCAGCACTAACATGTTAGAGCCCCGGACCGAAAACCGTGCAGCGGTTTTCGGCTGAATCCGATGCAGCAATAAGCAAATAGAGCTAGAGAGCCCCAATCCAATCCCCTCCCCCTTGAGGGGCCTGTTGCATAATTCTGTCATTGTGATTCCCTGTCGTGGTCGGGAGTTTTGCGATGTCGATCAAGCAGACGGGTCAGTTGGGTTTTGCCGATGCGGTTCTGTCTGGGCGGTCGAACGGTCCG
>DATMSY010000131.1:0-8323 GCA_035565135.1 Devosia sp. | reverse complement strand
TGAGGGGAGGGCTAGGGTGGGGGTGTCGTGGCTTCCACGAGCTCCATGCTGGTGGAGAATCCGACACCCCCACCCTCAATCCCTCCCCTCAAGGGGGAGGGAGGCCGATCGTGCTCGACCAAAAACCCTCAGCCGGCCCCTTACCCCACCCGCTCCAGATTCTTCTTCTGCCGCCGCCGGATCACCGAGGAGGGGATATTCATGCCCTCGCGATATTTCGCCACCGTGCGCCGGGCCAGCTCGATCCCCTGCTCCTTCTGCAGCAGCTCGGCAATGGTATCGTCCGACAGCACGTCGGTAGCCGCTTCGGCTTCGATCAATTGGCGGATGCGGTGGCGCACCGCCTCGGCCGAGTGATCCCCGCCGCCATCGCTCGAGGCAATCGCGGTGGTGAAAAAATACTTCATTTCAAACAGGCCGCGCGGCGTGGCCATATATTTGTTCGAGGTGACCCGGCTCACGGTCGATTCATGCATGTCGATGGTTTCGGCCACCATTTTGAGCGTCATCGGCCGCAAATGGGCAATGCCATGGATCAGAAACTGGTCCTGCTGCCGCACGATTTCGGCCGCCACCTTGATCATGGTCTGCGCCCGCTGGTCCAGGCTCTTGGTCAGCCAATTGGCCGTGGCCAGGCAATCGGACAGAAACGTCTTTTCCGCCGCGTCCCGCGTTTTCTTGGCCACGCTGGCATAATAGACCCGGTTGACCAGCACCCGCGGCAGCACTTCGCTATTGAGCTCCACCTGCCAGGCCCCATCCGGTCCCGGCCGCACGAAGACATCGGGCACCACCGCTTCCACCGGCCCGCTGTCAAAGGCCAGGCCCGGCTTGGGGTCGAGCTGGCGGATTTCGGCCAGCATATCGGCCAGATCCTCGCGATCGCAGCCCACCGCCCGCATCAGCGCCACCACATTATGCTCGGCCAGCAGGCCGATATTGTCGAGCAGCGCCTGCATCATCGGGTCGAGCCGGTCGCGTTCGGCCAATTGCATGGCGAGGCACTCCGGCACGCTCCGCGCGAAAACTCCCACCGGGTCGCAGCCCTGCAGCGCCCCCAGCACGGCCTCGACATCTGCCAGGTCGGCCCCCAAAAGCTCGGCAATGCTGTCCAGCTCGACGGCGAGATATCCCGCCTCGTTGAGATTATCGATCAGGTGCCGGGCGATCATCCGGTCGGCCGGCGTGCGCAGGATCAGATTGGCCTGCGCTTCCAGATGCTCGGACAGCAGCGGCCGCGAGGCGACGAATTGATCGATATCGGGCGCTTCCCCGCTTTCGCTGGCCCCATTGCGGTCGAGCCGGCTGGTGGGATTGAGCTGGTCCTGCGCCGCCTGGTCGGGAAAGACATTTTCGACCGCGGTATCATAGCCATCGGCGATAGAATCGGCGTCCTGGATGCGCTCGCCGCGCTCCACCGTATCTTCATAGGCGCTGATTTCGGTGCTGCGCTCGGGCGCTTCGGCGGGCTCGGCCTCGCCCGGCTCGCTTCCCTCCTCGCGTTCGAGCAGGGGATTGCGCAGCAATTCGGCGTCGACGAAATCGTTGAGTTCGAGATGGCTCAATTGCAGCAGCCGGATCGACTGCATCAATTGCGGCGTCAGCGTCAGGCTCTGGGCCTGCCGAAATTCGAGCCGCGGCGAAAGTGCCATCCATCCGTCCCTGAAACTGCTAAATTCCTGGCCGTTTCCGGCCACTTCCCGGCGGCACCATGCCCCAATTTGCGGCAGGGGGCAAGCTGCAGGGCAAGTTCCGTGCCAAGTGAAAATGGGCAGCGCGCAGGCCCGTGGCAGCAAGGGCCAAAAAACTAGATTTCGAAATTCTCGCCCAGATAGACCCGCCGCGCATCGGGGTCGGCGCTGATGGTTTCCGGGCGCCCCTGGATCATCACCTTGCCGCCATGGATCACATAGGCCCGGTCGACCAGGCCCAGCGTTTCGCGCACCGCATGGTCGGTGATCAGCACGCCAATGCCCCGTCGCGTCAATTGCTTGACCAGAGCCTTGACCTCGGCCACCGCGATGGGATCAACGCCCGCAAACGGCTCGTCGAGCAGCATGAAGACCGGATCGGCCGCCAGCGCCCGCGCGATTTCCACCCGCCGCCGCTCCCCACCGGAGAGCGCCAATGCATTGGCCTTGGCCAGATGCTGGATCGAAAATTCCTCGAGCAGCGAGTCGAGCCGCGCCTGGCGCTCGCCCTTGTCCCGCACATGGTTTTCCAGCACCGCCATGATATTGCCGGTAACGCTGAGCCCGCGAAAGATCGAGGGCTCCTGCGGCAGATAGCCAATGCCCAATTGCCCGCGCTGAAACAGCGGCAGGCGGGTAATGGGCCGGCCATCGAGCCTGATGTCGCCGCTATCGGGTTTGACCAGCCCCATGATCATGGTGAAGACCGTGGTCTTGCCCGCGCCATTGGGGCCAAGCAGCCCCACTGCCTCGCCGCGCCGCACCGCCAGCGACACATCGCGCACCACTGTGCGCTTGCCAAAGCTCTTGGCCAGGCTATGCGCCACCAGCCAGCCGGTCTGGTCGACCCGCGGTTTTGCCGTCGCTTCACTCATTGCGAGTTGAAAACCCCGGTCACCCGGCCACCGCCGCTGCTGGTAAAGGTCGAGACATTGGTTTCAAGGTTCACTACCAGTTCGGGCGAATTGACCGTGCCGCCCGAATTGGTCACCACCACATTGCCCGTCAGCCGCAGCAATTGGTCGGCCGGCGTGAACACCGCCCGTTCGCCCGTCGCCACCTGGTCCTTGGTTTCGAGCTTGACGTCGCCCGTGGCCTCAAAGCTCTTGATGTCATTGGTGCCGCCCTCGCCATAAATGGCCACCACATGGGGCGCCCAGACGGTGACCGTGGGGTGCTTGACCACCACATTGCCGTCGAACACGGCTTCCCGCTTGGTTTCCTCGATGGTGAACTTATCGGCGGTGATTTCAACCTTTTGCTGCGCCCAGGCCGGATTGGCCAGCAGCAGCAAGCTCAGGGCAAGCAGGGCGCGCGGCATCATGGAATGGTTTCTCCAGGGGTCGAAGGCAGGGTGACCGTGGCTCCGGTAAAAGTCCAGGTCTGCTGTTTGGCATCATAGACCATGCCGGCCGCCTTTATATCGCTGCCATCCGAATAATTGATTGTCACCGGCCCCTTGGCCGTCAGCACCGAATTGGCCCAGTCGAACACCGATTGCTCCAATACGCCCACTGTGCCGGTCGAATCGGTGAAATGGGCAATGCCATCGATGAAAACCAGCTGGTTGGTGGTGTCGAGCAGCGCCTGGTCGGATTCGGCGCGCTGCGAAACGCCGCTGGTGCGGTCCACTTCGAGCACCGCATCGGTCAGCGCGATCCGGTCGGTTTCGTTCATCGCCGCCCGCGCCGCGCTGGCGGTGACGCGATAGGCCGAGCCATCCTCGAGCAGGCCCGCATATTCGGGCGCATCCACCGAAACCCCATCGCGCGACACCGAAATCTGCCCCACGCCAAATCGATTGCTGAGGCTCGAAAGGTAGATCTGCCCCGCTAGCACGGCCAGCGTCAGCGCCCCCAGCGCCGGCACGGCAAGGCGCAGGACCGAAACGATCCGATTGCGCCGCGTGAGGCGCCGATAGGTCGCCAGCCGTTCCGGCGCATCGGCATGGATTGTCATGGCAAAGCCCTGTTGCCGCCCCTAGCTATGGGCGAAAATATCGGTCTCTTCCCAGCCCAGGAGATCGAGCTCGCAACGCGTCTTGAGAAAATCGAAGCATTGCTGCGCCAATTCGCTCCGGCCTTCGCGCTTGAGCATGCGGTCGAGATGGCGCTTGAGATCATGCAGGTAAAGCACATCCGAGGCCGCGTAATCGAGCTGGGCGTCGCTGAGCTTGTCCCCGCCCCAGTCCGAACTCTGCTGCTGCTTGGAAAGGTCCACATTGAGCAGCTCGCGCACCAGGTCCTTGAGCCCATGCCGGTCGGTATAGGTGCGCACCAGCTTGCTCGCGATCTTGGTGCAATAGACCGGCCCGGTCACCACGCCAAAGCGGTTCTTGAGCACCGCCACGTCAAAGCGCGCATAGTGGAAAATCTTGGTGACATTGGGGTCGGCGAGGAGCTTGACCAGATTGGGCGCTTCATTGCTGCCCTGGGGAATTTGCACCACGTCGGCGCTGCCATCGCCCGGCGACAGCTGGATCACGCAGAGCCGATCGCGATGGGGATCGAGCCCCATGGTCTCGGTATCGATTGCCACTTCCCGGCCATAGCGGGAAAGGTCCGGCAGGTCGCCGCGATGCAGTCTGATGGTCATGGAAGGTCTCGAAAATTAGCCATTCCGTTCCTCTTGGCACAGCAAGAGGGCGTTGGAAAGGCGGCTCCCCGAAAAGCGAAGCGCCGGCCGCGACTTCCGTCGTGACCGGCGCTTAATTTTGGTGCCCAGAAGAAGACTCGAACTTCCACACCTTGCGGTACACGGACCTGAACCGTGCGCGTCTACCAATTCCGCCATCTGGGCAAGTGGCGGTGTAACTAGGGTGCAAGCCGGCGCTTGTCAACGGGCTTTTGCACTTGCCCTCAATAGTTCGCGCCGTCCCAGTGTTTGATGCCATTGCGATCCACCGCCGGGGCGTCCTCAAGGCAATTCACATTGACCATGACCATGGCCTGGCCATTGCCATCCTCGCCGCGCGCAAACGATTCGATGCCGCAATGGCGGCAGAACAGATGATCGATCCGGTCGGTATTGAAATGGTAGGGCACCAGCATGTCCTCCCCGCTGACCAGCGCAAAATCACCCGCTGCCACCGGCTGCAGAATCCAGCCCAGCCGCCGGCAGCGCGAGCAATTGCAATCCATCATGCCATCGAGCGCCGTATGGGCGGTAAAGCGGACCGCCCCGCAATGGCATTGGCCGTGATAGGTCTGGGATGCGCTCATTGGGAATCTCCTCATCAACTCGAACAAAACAAGAACATATACGGCGTGCTGTCAAGCCATGGCTTTCCCCGCTTGCCCTCGACAGCCACGCCCTGCCTGCGCTAGAACCCGAGCCAGTTTGCCGCGCGCCCTCGCGCCCATTGCCGGAGCTTTTGCATGGATAGCCTCGAACCCAAACTCGTCACCATCTTTGGCGGTTCCGGCTTCGTGGGAACCCAGATCGTGCAATTGCTGGCCAATAAGGGCCATCGCATCCGCGTCGCCACCCGCCGGCCCGATCTGGCCGGCCACGTCAAGACGCTGGGCATGGTGGGGCAGGTCGTGCCCATCCAGGCCAATCTGCGCAACCAGGCTTCCGTCGAGCGGGCCGTCGCCCATGCCGATATCGTCATCAATCTGGTCGGCATCGGCTATGAGCGCGGCGCCCAGACTTTTAAGGCCGTGCATGTCGAAGGCGCCGGCCTCGTCGCCGCTGCCGCCAGGGCCGCAGGCGCCCATACCCTGGTCCATATGTCGGCCCTGGGCGTCGACCAGGCCGCCTCGGTCAGTGCCTATGCCAGCTCCAAGCTCGAAGGCGAAGCGGCGGTGCTGGCCGCTTTCCCCAATGCGGTCATTTTCCGCCCCTCCATCATGTTCGGCCGCGACGACGGCTTCTTCAATCTCATGGGGGGCCTGGCCCGCCTCTTCCCGGCGCTGCCGCTGATATCGGGGGATACAAAATTCCAGCCCGTCTATGTCGGCGATGTCGCCCAGGCCTTTGCCAAGGCTGCCGAAGGCCAGCTCAAGACCGGCCGCATCTATGAATTGGGCGGGCCAACCGTCGAAACCCATCGCGCGCTGCTCCAGCGCATCCTGCGCGAATCCGGCCGCAAGAATGCCCTGCTGCCGCTCTCGCCCGGTTTTGCCAAATTCCTCGCCGCGCCATTGTCCATCCTGCCCTTCCCCCCGCTGCTGACCGCAGACCAGGTCGATCTGCTGGGCGTCGACAATGTCGTTTCGGAAGCCGCCATCAAGGAAAAGCGCACCCTGGCCGGCATAGCCATTGCCCCCACCGCGATGGATACGATCCTGCCCACCTATATGTACCGCTTCCGCAAACACGGCCAGTTCGACCGCGACCCGAGCCTTGCCGACCCCACCTCCTTCAAGGCCGACCCCTCGCACTACGAAAAGGTCAAGATCTAGAGCGTTTCGAGAGCGCAAATCTTCGAAAGCCACCGCGAACGCAGTGGTTTTTTTGTTTGCTTGGCTCTTTGGCTCTCAACTCGCCAACCTACCGGGCGGCACCTTCCCTTGCGGGGGAGTGTGTACTCGCGACTCGTACCACCCACAGCGTCATTCCGGCGCAGGCCGGAATCCATGCTGTGCCCTCTCCGCGCATGGGGTGCTTGGATAGCCTTCAGCATGGATCCCGGCCTCCGCCGGGATGACACCGCGTTCTTGAAAGCGTCCAGAGGGAACACCTCCCCGCGAGGGGCGTATCGTGGCCAGACGACACCCCCCCAAAAAACAATCGTAAGATATATCTTGAAATCGCCGCGAACCGCGCCGATCTTAGCGTTCAATGCAACCTAAGATATATCGGAGACCCATCATGGGACAATATTGGCGCAATGGAGAGCCCAATTGGCGTCGGCTTGAAGCCATGGCCCGCCGCGGCTGGGGACAGTTTGCCGGCGGCGTCGGTGGCGACGGCTGGGGCAATATGGGCGGCAATTTCCGCATCGGGCGCATGCTCGCCTCGGGCGATCTGCGGCTCGTGGCGCTCTATCTCATCGAGCAGCAACCCCGCCATGGCTATGATCTGATCAAGGCCATCGAGGAAAAATCGGGTGGCTTCTATTCGCCCAGCCCCGGCATCGTCTATCCGGCGCTGACTTTCCTTGAGGAAGCCGGCTACGTGACCTCGCAGGCCGATGGCAATAAAAAGCTCTATACCATCACCGATGAGGGCCGCACCCACCTGGCCGATAATCGCGAAGCCATTGAATCCACCCTGTCATTCCTCGCCAAAGCCGGCGAGCAGATGAACCGCTTCCGTGAATTCGCCAAGGCCGATTGGCCGTTCAACCGCGAACAGGGCCCCGAGGCCGGCAACCACCCGCATCACCGCGGCCGTGGCTTCGGCTTCGGTCCCGGCGGCCATGAGCCCGACGCCGACCGCGACCTGCGCGATGTCGTGCCCGAGCTCAACGATGCCCGCCGCGATCTCAAGGCCGCGCTCAAAAAGGCCCGCGCCGGCTCGCCCGAGCAGCAGCGCGAAGCCGCCGATATCCTGCTCCACGCCGCCGCCCAGATCGAGGCGCTTGGCGAAGACGACGTCGATATCTGAGCAAGTAATGGGGCGTCGTAACGACCGGCGCCCCATAATACCTATTTAATACCTCTTCCGCTCTTGCCAGCTGACATGTTAGCCTTCCCGCCATGCAGCAAGCCGTCCTCTCGCCCTCCCCCGTCCATCAGCCCACGCCCGACCGCATCGCGGCCGGGGAGCGCCTTGTTGCTCGCCTCAAGGGGCAAATTGGCGGGCGCATGTTCACCGATCCTTTGATGACCTATGCCTGGAGCGGCGACGCCAGCTCCTACCGGCTGGTGCCGGCCGCCGTGGTCTTCATCAATTCCGAGGATGAGGTGCGCGCGGTGATCAAGGCCTGCCGCGCCGAGCAGTTGCCGCTGACCTTCCGCGCCGCCGGCACCTCGCTCTCGGGCCAGGCCGTCACCGATGGCGTGCTGGCCGTATTGGGCGATGGCTGGCGCAAGCTCGATATCCATCCTGGCGCCGACCAGATCACTTTGGGCCCGGCCATCATCGTCGCCCAGGCCAATGCTGCGCTGAAAAAATTCGACCGCAAGATCGGCCCCGATCCGGCCAGCCAGGCCACCTGCAAGATTGGCGGCGTGGTCAACAATAATTCCTCGGGCATGTGCTGCGGCGTTGCCCAGAACACCTATCACACCATGGCCCGCCTGCGGATCGTGCTGGCCGATGGCACCATGCTCGATTCGGGCGATCCGGCCTCCTGCGACGCCTTCCGCATCAGCCATGCGGCCATGCTCGACGCCATCCACGACCTGCACCACCAGGTCATGGCCGATGCCGATCTGGTGGCGCTGATCCAGAAAAAATACCGTATCAAGAATACGGTCGGCTATTCGCTCAATGCGCTGGTCGATTATCACGACCCGCTCGATATCCTGATTCACCTCATGGTGGGCTCGGAGGGCACGCTCGGTTTCGTCTCCGAGGTCACCTACAATACGGTTCCCGAACATCCCTTCAAATCGACCGCATTGGTGCCCTTTCCGGACCCTTATGCTGCTGCCAGTGCTATCAGTGTGTTAGCCAATAACGGGGTGCAGGTGACAACTGGTGTCACCGCCGCCGAATATATCGAGCGCCGCGCCTTGGCC
>DATMSY010000130.1:0-5780 GCA_035565135.1 Devosia sp. | reverse complement strand
GGCGCCGCAGCCCGCCTATCCCAGCCAGGACGTCATCGGCGCCTGGCTGAGCGACACCTATAATCTGGGCGCCCCCCCAACCGCTCTCGGCCAGACGGCCCCCTCGGCTCCGCTCGATATGCAGCCGCCGGCCAGCGTCGGCAATCAGGGCGGCCAGCCGGTTGACCTGATGACATCGGGCTCGGTGCAGGTCGCCGCGGCCGATCCGGTCCCCGGTGGCTGGGTGGTGCAGATCGGCGCCGGTCCGTCGGAAGACAGCGCCCGCGCCATGCTTTCGGACGCCGCCGGCAAGGTCGGCACGCTGGGCGACTTCCGCTCCTATGTGGAACGCTTTGAAAAGAACGGCCAGACCTTCTTCCGCGCCCGCTTCGTCGGCTTCGGCGACCGCGATGACGCAACGGCCATGTGCAATCAGCTCAAGCAGCAGAACCTCTCATGCCTGGCGATGCAGAGCTGATCGACCGCCTTACGACAAACGAGCCGGCGGCAACGACCGCCGGCGACAGGGAAGCAAATTGGTGCCTGTGGTTTGGAGTAGCCCAATGAGCGAACGTACTGCCCTTGCCGAGCTTGCCAGTTTCATTGGCCGTTCGGCCCTGATCTCGGAAGACATGGACGCGCGCAATCGCGTGCTGGCCGGCATGACCGGCCGCATGCTGCCCCGCCGCCGCGGCGTCGGCGACCTGCTCGGCGTGGTCATGGCCCTTTCCGCCCGCACCCGCCGCATGGTGCAGGACCCGGTCCATATCGACATCGACGTTTTTGCCCCCGGGGGGAAACGCGCGCTGCGTATGAGTTTTGGGAAGCGGTAGGGGCAACCGCTGGTTGGACGCGGGGCACCAAAATCTTGCGCTCTTCAACCACAATGTCATTCCCGCGAAAGCGGGAACCTCTGTTCTCTTCCTTGCATCCCGAAACGGAGGTTCCCGCTTTCGCGGGAATGACACCGTGGGGTGAGAGGTCCGTGCGGAAACACTAGGCGCCGCCCCCTCCCTTGCATTTTTGGCCGACATTTCGCTAGCCTCCGTGCCCAACCTCATGGAGCCCAGCATGCCGTCCTTCGATCCCAGCCTTTCCCGCAAGCTCGAAGCCGGCATCGAAGCCGGGCTGCTGCGCGACCTGCATGCCGTGCTGGTGAGCCATCACGGCCAATTGGCGCTGGAGCGCTATTATTCCGGCGAGGACTATAGCTGGGCCCGCCCGCTCGGCCATGTCACCTTCGATGCCGATACGCTGCATGACCTGCGCTCGGTCACCAAGAGCGTGGTCGGCCTGCTCTATGGCATTGCCAGGGATCGGGGTCTGGTGCCGCCGGTTGAGGCGCCGCTCCTGGACCAGTTTCCGGACTATCCCGATCTGCAGGCCGATCCTGCCCGGGCGGGCCTCACCATCGAGCACGCCCTTACCATGACCATGGGCCTGGAATGGGACGAGAACCGGTCCTATAGCGATCCGCTCAACAGCGAGATCGCCATGGAAATGGCAGCGGACCGCTATCGCTTCATCCTCGATCGGCCGGTCGTGGCCGAGCCCGGCACGCGCTGGATCTATTCCGGCGGCAGTGTCGCGCTGATCGGCGCCCTGATTGCGCGGGGCACCGGCAAGTCCCTGCCCGATTTCGCCCGCGAAGCGCTGTTCGATCCGCTCGGGATCGATGCGTTCGAATGGATAGCGGGAGCCGACGGGGTGCCCTCCGCCGCGTCCGGCTTGCGGCTCCGCCCGCGCGACCTGCTGCGTATCGGCGAGCTCATGCTCAATCAGGGCGAATATTCGGGACGCCGTCTCGTCTCGCGCGAGTGGATCGAAGCCTCGCTCAAGCCGGCGATCGGCACCGGCGACGGGCTCGACTATGGCAGGCTGTGGTTTTTGGGCGAGGCGCCGACCCCGGCCCTGCCCGGCGAACGCAAATGGATCGGCGGCTTCGGCAATGGCGGCCAGCGGCTCTGGCTCATGCCCGATGCCGGCGTGGCCTTGGTCGTCACCGCGGGGAAGTACAATGACTGGTCTGCATGGATCACGCCGACGCGGGTGTGGCGGGAGATTGTGTTGGCGAATTTGGTGGGATAGTCGGCGAGCCCCGATCAGCTTCCCTCCTCCTTGAGGGGAGGGATTGAGGGTGGGGGTGTCGTGATTTCCACGAACTCGATGCTTGCGGATAACTCGACACCCCCACCCCCGCTTTTCGCTGGCGAAAAGCTGAGCCCTCCCCTCAAGGGGGAGGGGACGGATCGGGGCTCTCGCTATCCCTCGGCGGACACCTTGGCGGAGGCCGCTACGGGCAAATGCAGGGCCGACACCAGGCTGCGATATTCCTCGCGCGCGCCCACATGCGACAGCGATGGCGCGCCGCCCAACAGGCTCTCGTCCAGCGGGTCGAAGACCGTCAGCCCCATGGGAAACAGCGAGCGGAAGACCACGCGCTCGGCAATGCCTTCGGCAACGCGGCAGCCGAAGCGGGCGGCGATGCGCTCCAGCGTGGTTTGTACCTGGCGCATGCTGCGCGAGGAGAGCATGGAGATGCGGTTGCGCACCAGGACCCAATCCATAGTCTTGCCATCGATGGCCAGGCGCTCGGAGCGGGCGCGCTGCACCAGACGGGCATAATGGCTCATTTCCCGCGGGGCGCCGGTTACCGGGTCCATCTGCGCCAGGACGTTGAGATCGATCAGGCTGTCATTGACCGGGGTGACCAGCGTATCGGCCAGGGAATGGGCCAGCCGGGTCAGGTTGGTGTCGAAGCCGGGCGTGTCGATGACCAGGAAATCGGTATCGTGCTCGACCTCGCCAATGGCCTGGCGGAACAGCTCGAATTCGCGCTGGTGGTTTTCCTTGACCGAATCCCCCCGCGCCAGCGGCAGATGGAAATGGGTGGGATGGAGCAGGCTCAGGCCGTGCTTGCGCGCCCAATCGCGCCGGTTGCGCACATAATGGGTGAAGGTCTGCTGGCGGCTATCTACGTCGATGGAGGCGACGCGGTGGCCCTGATAGAGTAGGTAAATGACCAGGTGAAAGGCCGTGGTCGATTTGCCCGACCCGCCCTTCTCATTGCCGACGACGATGACATGCGGCCCCTGTCGCACGGCAAATCACTCCTGAAACTGCGGCTATTGTCAGTGTTTGGTCGGGTCCCACAAGCCTCGTAGAACCAACAATTGTTTGAATGGCGCCCTTGAACGGACGGGGCTAGGCCGCCATGCGGTCGCGCACCGGCAATTGCAGCGCGCCGACCAGATTGCGGTATTCCTGCCGCGCGCTCACATGCGACATGGAAGGAGCGCCGCCCAGCGCCACCTCTTCGAGCGGATCGAAGACCGTCATGCCGCTGGCGAACAGCGAGCGGAAGATCACGCGCTCGGCAATGCCGTCGGCCACCCGGCAGCCGAAGCGGGCGCCGATCCGTTCCAGCGTGGCATGCACCTGATTGGCATTGCGCGAGCCCAGCATGGAGATGCGGTTGCGCACCAGCACCCAGTCGATGCTCTTGCCATCAGCCGCCAGCCGCTCGGACCGGGCGCGCTGCACCAGCCGGGCATAATGGCTGGTTTCGATCGGCTCGCCCGTTTCGGGATCGACCCGGGCGAGCACGTTGAGATCGATCAGGCTGTCATTGAGCGGGGTCACCAGCGTATCGGCCATGGTATGGGCCAGGCGCGTGAGATTGGTGTCGAAGCCGGGCGTGTCGATCACCAGATAATCGACCTGCCCATCCACCTCGGCGATGGCCTTGCGGAACACGGCCAATTCGGCCTGCTGATTGTCCTTGATGGAATCGCCCCAGGCAGTCGGTAGGTGGAAATGCTTGGGATTGGGCACGTTGAGCCCCCTATCCCGCGTCCAGCCGCGCCGGTTGCGCACGTAATGGGTAAAAGTCTGCTGGCGGCTGTCCACATCGACGGTGGCGACGCGGTGGCCGTGGTGCATCAGATAGATGGCCAGGTGAAAGGCCGTGGTCGACTTGCCCGACCCGCCCTTCTCATTGCCCACCACAATGACATGTGCGCCCTGCCCCATCGCCGTCTCCAAATCACGACCGGTTAACTTCTGATCAACACATCGAACCCAGATGGTTAACGGGCGATTAATGCGGGGATTTCTGTGGGGGATAGATGGCCCGAAGACCTCATGGTGAGCCTGTCGAACCACGAGGTCGAGCGAGTGGAGGCCTTAATGTGCCACGACCTCGTCCTTCGACAGGCTCAGGATGAGGTCTACTGGCGGACCGAAGCTGCCCGTTCACATTGCGATCAGATCAGCCCCAGCTTCGCCAGATCCGCCGCCAGGGCGAGCGTATCCGCGTTTTCGTTGGCGCCGAGGTCTGGTGGGGCGTCTTCGGGGCGGAGGTAGCGCCAGCCCTGGAAGGGGCGCTTGGGATAGGGGACGGTGCGCACCATGTCCGGGCTCATGATGATGTCGCAGTAATCCTTGCCTTCGGCGTCGGTATATTGCGCCAGCCGCAGGATGGGCTGGCGGCAGACAATGGCGCCGGCGATGACCCAGTAGATCGAGGACATGCCCTCCATCTCCTCGGCGCGCTTGGGGCGCATGCGGGTGCGGTGCACATGCACGTCCTCGCCGTAATCGGCGCCCCACCAATGGGCGCGCTCGTTGCGATAGCTTTCCAGCTCCTCAAGGCTCGATACGCCGACGCAGAGCTTGACCATGTGGATCATACCAGTGTCCCCGGTTTCGCGCGGCCCTGGATGACGTCGATTTCGTCGTCATCGACCACCCATGGTTCGCGCAGCGCCAGGGCCAGCCATTCCTGGAAGGCGGGCAGGCTGTAGATGGCTTCGACATAGGCGTTGAGAATGTCGGAGACCGGCAAGGCATAGGTGCGGATGCGCGCGGCCACCGGGGCATACATGGCGTCGGCGGCGGTGAAGTCGCCGAAGAGGAACGGGCCGCCGGACCGCGCCAGGAGACCGCCAAGCAGGGTTTCGAGCCGGTGCAGGTCCTTGCCGACAGTGTCGAGATTGACCTTGCCGGGATGGGAGGCGCGCAGGTTCATCGGGGCATGGCTGCGCAGCGACTGGAAGGCCGAATGCATTTCAGCGCTCGCCGCCCGCGCCTCGGCGCGCTGGCGCAGATCGGCCGGCCAGATGGGCTTTTCGGGGAACAGATCGGCCAGATATTCGATGATGGCGATGGTTTCGGGGATCATGAGATCGCCATCGACCAGAACCGGCACCTTGCCGGTGGGCGAGCGCTCGGCCAGGGTTTCGCGCCAGCCTTCGCCCGAAAGCTGCAGCACCTCGTCCTCGAATGGAATGTCGAAATGGGCAAGCACCAGCCAGGGCCGCAGCGACCAGGTGGAATAATTGCGATTGCCGATCAGCAGCTTCATGATTGTTCCGGTCAAGTCTCTATTTCTGTCGCTGGAAGCGCTCCAAGCAAGAAGGGCGCCCTAGTGGCTGGGCGCCCTCCTAAATCGTGTCAGTGAAGAACTCTAGCGGTTAAACGCCAGCAATTACGGAGAAAACCAGTCCCATCGAAAGCAGGCAGACCAGAGTCCAGGTCGCTGCTCGCCACATATTGGCCTTCGGTTGACTTCGCATATATCGCTCCTTGTCAGCCGTTCACTTCCGGGTCCGCAACACAACTGCAGCGCAGGAGTCACACCCGGTCATGAATCGTTAACTGCGTCATAAATGCTTTGCAAGCGGCGAAGTTGCCACAGTCCACAGGCATGATTCCCGGCTCGGTAAATGGCGAGAGACCCGAAATACCGGCATTTTACGGGATTTTTTGCTTCTTGCGCGGTGTCATTCCCGCGAAAGCGG
>DATMSY010000129.1:0-3433 GCA_035565135.1 Devosia sp. | reverse complement strand
CGCGGCCGGCGCGATCCAGTCGGCCGGCGCCGTGCGCGGCAAGGCCGGTGTGCGCTCCACCCGTTCGGACTGGATGGAAATGGAGCAGCAGCGCGGCATTTCCATCACCTCGTCGGTGATGACCTTCGACTATGACGGGCTGACCCTCAACCTGCTCGACACCCCCGGCCACTCGGACTTTTCCGAGGATACCTATCGCACCCTGACTGCCGTCGACGCGGCCATCATGGTGATCGACGCCGCCAAGGGTATCGAGGCGCAGACGCTCAAGCTCTTCGAAGTCTGCCGCCTGCGCGATATTCCCATCATCACCTTCATCAACAAGGTGGACCGCGAGGGCCTGGCGCCGCTTGATCTGATCGACGAAATCCAGGGCAAGCTGGCGCTCGACCTCACCCCCGTGCTCTGGCCGATCGGGCAGGGCGTGGATTTCCATGGCTATCTCGACCTGCTCGAAAAGCGCGTGCTCAGCCCCCAGGGCAAGCCGATCGCCGAGTACAACGCCATCGAAGACCTGCTCGACAATGAAAAGCTGGTCGATGACCCGGTCTTCATGGTGGCGCTTGAAACGCTCGAAATGGCAACGGCCATGCTGCCGCCCTTCGATCTCGATACCTTTCATGCCGGCCATCTCAGCCCCGTGCTGTTCGGTTCGGCCCTCAAGGGCATTGGCGTGGCCGAATTGCTGCGCACCCTGGGCGAATGGGGCCCCGAGCCGCGCCCGCAACCGGCCATCCCCGCGCCCATCGAGCCCGCTGACAAGAAGGTCTCCGGTTTCGTCTTCAAGGTGCAGGCCAATATGGACGCCAACCACCGCGACCGCATCGCCTTTGTCCGCCTCTGCTCGGGCACCTTCACCCGCGGCATGCGCCTCAAGAACGTCCGCTCGGGCAAGGATATGGCTGTCTCCAACCCGATGTTCTTCTTCGGCAATGACCGCGAGCTAGCCGAGCAGGCCGTTGCCGGCGATATTGTTGGCATCCCCAATCACGGCACCCTTTCGGTTGGCGATACGCTCACCGAGGGCGCCGTTATCAACGTGACGGGCATCCCGAACTTCGCCCCCGAAATCATCCGCCGCGTGCGCCTGACCGACCATATGAAGACCAAGCAGATGGCCAAGGCCCTCTCGGACCTGTCCGAAGAAGGCGTCACCCAGGTCTTCCGCCGCGTCGTCGGCGCGGACTGGATCGTGGGCGTTGTCGGCCAGCTGCAGCTCGAAGTGCTGTCCTCGCGCGTCGCCAAGGAATATGGCGTGCCGATCACCTTTGAGAGCCTCAATTACGAAGTGGCCCGCTGGATCGAGAGCGATGATCCCAAGGAAATCGAGCGCTTCATTGCCGGCCAGAAGATGAATATTGCCGAGGACCGCACCGGCGCGCCCGTTTTCCTCGCGCAAAACGCCTGGTGGGCCGATCGCGCCAAGCAGGACTTCCCGAAAATCCGCTTCCTCACGACGAAGGAACGGCATTGAGCGAGCGTATCGAAGAGTTCCTGAGCGCGGTGAAATCGGCCTTTGCCGGCAATAGCCTGGTCAAGCTCAAGCTGGCTGGCTATCACGGTGGCGAGGCCGATCTCAAATCCATCGACGTCAAGAAGATCGTCGCCAAGGGGGTGGAGAAGTTCAGCTTCACCTTCCACTATAAAACGCGCGACATCATCAAAAACCAGATTCAGCCAGAGGCCCTGGGCAATCTGCGTATTGCCCTCAAGGACGAGTTCCGCAGCGCCCAGCTCGCCACCACCGACTTCGATCTCAACTTCGAGCGCAATGGCGACAAAATCCGCCTCAAGCGCACGGAAGTCGCCGGCCGTGAGGCCCCCTCGACCGACCATAACCGCGCCAAGAACCGCCCCTTGGCCGAGACCAATAAGCCTTATCTCCATGCCCTTGGCATTACCGGCAAGGATGGCATGGTGCGCAATGATGCGCAGGATAAGTTCCGCCAGATCAATAAGATGGTCGAAATTTTTGCGCCCTTGATTCAGGCGATCAAGGCCGACAAGCCGCGCATCATCGATATGGGCGCGGGCAAGGGTTACCTCGATTTTGCGCTCTACGATTACCTCTCCAATGTCGCCAAGCGGCCCGCCGAGATCGTCGGCGTCGAAATGCGCGACAAGCTGGTGGCTGATGGCAATGCCACTGCCGCCCAGTCCGGGTTTGATGGCCTGAGCTTCCGGCCCGGCACCATTCTCGACCATGACGCCAGTGGCGCCGACGCCGTCATTGCGCTGCATGCCTGCGACACCGCCACCGACGACGCCATCTTCAAAGGCATTGCAGCCGGCGCTTCGCTGATCGCGGTCGCCCCCTGCTGCCACAAGCAGATCCGCCGCCAGATGGAAGCCGGCAAGCCCGCCACTGAACTCGGCGTACTGCTGCGCCACGGCATTTTCCTAGAGCGCCAGGCCGAGATGGTCACCGATGCCCTGCGCGCGCTTTATCTTGAGCTCAGCGGCTACCGTACCAAAGTGTTCGAGTTCGTCTCCGACGCCCACACGCCCAAGAACAATCTGATCGTCGCCGAAAAAGACGGCCGCATGGGCCGCGACCGCGACGCCATCCTCAAGCAGATCGCCGACACCAAGGCCATGTTCGGCATCGAGCGGCATTATCTCGAGGGACTGCTGGGGCTTTAGTGAGGTTTTCCAAGCTGTGGGTTTATAAATCCGATCCCAGCCGCTATATCCTTGGTGAGCAGCAAGCCCTTAGAGACCAATGACCAAGATCACTTTCGTCCAGCAGGACGGCGAACGCATCGAGACCGAGGCCCAGAACGGCGCGACCGTGATGGAAACCGCCATCATGAACGGCATTCCCGGCATCATCGCCGAATGCGGCGGCGCCTGCACTTGCGCCACCTGCCATGTCTATGTCGATGACGCCTGGACCGAAACGGTCGGCGGCCCCTCGAACATGGAAGAAGACATGCTCGATTTTGCTTTTGACGTGAAGGCCGAAAGCCGGCTGAGCTGCCAGATCAAGGTCAGGGACGAACTGGATGGCCTAGTCGTGCATGTGCCGAGCCGGCAGGGCTAAGGCTCCAAAGCCACCCCACCCACAATGTCATCCCGGCGCAGGCCGGGATCCATGCTGAAGGCTATCCCGGCATGGTATGTACGGAGCGAGCACAGCATGGATTCTGGCCTGCGCCGGAATGACACCGTGTTTGTGAGAACATCGAACCCGTGCCGGGAAGAGCAAAATTTTCTCCGACTCCCCGCCGCAAAGATTCATTTAGCGGGTTTGCGGTATTCCCACTCTTGGCATTCCACGCCATGCCTCGCCAGGGAAATATAAAAGCTATTGAATTTCAACGCCTTGTGTATTCGGGCCGGAGTGGATTATTTTGCCCGCCACTCACAACAGGGTTCCAATGGGTTATCTCAACACATTTCCGTTGAGCTACAAGGTACAGGGTCTGCGCAT
>DATMSY010000128.1:0-12555 GCA_035565135.1 Devosia sp. | reverse complement strand
ACCCAGATCCGCGCCGAGAGCCGAGGACGAACGGCCGATGCCGTCGATCGCAGCCTTGGAGACCAGCGACACATAGAGCTCGAGAGCGCGCGACGCGTCATCATTGCCCGGGATCGGGTAATCGACGGTGTCGGGATCGCAATTGGTGTCGACGATCGCCACGACTGGGATACCCAGACGACGGGCTTCCTTGATCGCGTTGGCTTCCTTGTTGGTGTCGATGACGAACAGCAAGGACGGCAGATTGCCCATGTCCTTGATACCGCCCAGGTCACGCTCAAGGCGTTCCTGCTCGCGGCTCATCATCAGGCGCTCTTTCTTGGTGCGCAGGGCCAGCTCGTCTTCGCTGAGCGACTCGAGTTCGCGCAGGCGCGAGATCGAGTTCGAGATGGTCTGCCAGTTGGTCAGCGTGCCGCCGAGCCAGCGGGAGTTCACATAGTACTGAGCCGACTGCTTGGCGGCGTCAGCCACCAGGGGAGCTGCCTGGCGCTTGGTGCCTACGAACAGCACGCGGCCGCCGTCAGCAACGGTGTCCGAGATCAGCTGCAGCGCGCGGCTCAGGGCCGGCACGGTCTGGCTCAGGTCGAGAATGTGGATGTCGTTGCGAACGCCGAAAATATAGCGCTCCATCTTCGGGTTCCAGCGATGCTTCTGGTGACCGAAGTGAACGCCTGCTTCGAGCAGTTGACGCATAGAAAAATCGGGCAGTGCCATGATGGCTGCTCCTTGTTTACCGGTTGATGCCTCCACGAAACATTGCGACGGTCTCCCGCCACCGGATGGTTTTCCAGTTTCCCGAAAAGCCTGTCTCGTGTGTGAAATCGCGCTGACACGCAGTCAAACGCATGGGCGATATAGGGGAAGCGGCCCAAGAACGCAAGGGGCGTGCCAAGGCGCCGCCTGCAGTGCGGTTGTCATCATATGGACGGGCCCCGAGGCGTCTTTCGCCCCTGAGTGATAAATAGTGAGACGCAAGACGCCTCGGGGCGCCGGGCCTTTATCGGAAGGCGAGATCGCAAACCCCGGCAGGTCACCGTAGCTCCCTGCCCGAACGCTTCGTCCGCTCATCCCGAAAGGAGGCGCGACCCTCCCTTCCCCGGCTGTCCTCCGGACGCCGGTCGCTGCAGCGCCGTCCATGCCCCGGAAGATGAGGGGAGTATAACGCGGATGAAGGGGGCGGGGATAAGTTGGGCGGCCCGCCAGCTTTACTGATGCACTGCCTCGAGCTTGTGCCCGTCAGGATCGAGGACAAAGGCTGCATAATAGTCTTTGCCGTAATGCGGCCGCGGGCCCGGTGCGCCGCAATCCACGCCGCCATGTGCAAGCGCGGCGGCATGAAACCGGTCGACCGCTGCCCGGTTCGGCGCCACAAAAGCCAGATGGAAGCCCTCGCCCGGCGACGATGCGCCTTGACGCTCGAATATATTGAGTTCCTCCCCGCCTCCGGGAGCCCCATAGCCAAGGCCGCTCTCTCCGATCCAGAGCCGCACATAACCCAGCGCAGCCAGCACCGCGTCGAAGAACCTTGCCGCGCGGTCCAGGTCGCGCACGCCCAGTGACACATGGCTGAGCATCATTGCCAACGCGCTACTCCAGCAGGCTAATGGAACCGCACATCCGTCACGCCTTCGAGCGCCTTGATGCCCCCAGCCACCTCGGCCGTCAGGCGGTAGCTGCCCGGCAGCTCGATCTCGTATTCGCGCGCACCGCCATCGCGGATCACCACGAAATTGACCGAGCCCTCCCCGCCCCGCTTGAGCTGGCTGCTGATGGCCCCGAGTGCCTTGGCGTCGGCCGCGAATACCGTCAGGCGCCGGTCAACCTTCTCGGCAATGCCGTCGATCGCCTCGGCCGAGAGCAGCCGCACGCTGATGCCTTCGGCCCGCTCGTCCGCCCCCACCATCAGGATCACCGACTTGCCCGGCTGCAACAGGCTACCAAACTCGTTGATCTGCTCGGAAAAGGCGATGCATTCATAGCTCCCGCTCTGATCCGACAGCGTCAGGATCATCATCGGCGTGCCCTTGCGCGTCCGCCGGTCCTGCCGCGAGGCGATGGTTCCGGCCAGTCGTCCTGCCGAAGCGCCGTCCTTCACCGCCCGCTCGAAATCGCTCCAGCGCTGCACGCGCATGCGTTCAAACAGGTCCGAATAGGCATCGAGCGGATGGGCAGAGAGGTGGAAGCCGATGGCCGCCAATTCGCGGTCGGCCCGCTCGGTCGTCGTCCAGGCCGGCACACCGGCCGGCAGCTTGAAGGGCTCGGGCTCGCCGGTGTCGAACATATTCCACTGCCCCTCATTGCGCTCGGCGGTCAGCGCCTGGGCCGTGCCGATCACCGTATCGATGGCGGCAAAGGCCAGTTCGCGCCGTGGCACCAGTGCGTCGAAGGCGCCGGCGCTTACCAGCGTTTCGAGCGTGCGCTTGTTCATCATGCGCGGATCGACCCGCCGGGCAAAATCCCCCAGATCCTTGAACGGCGTATGGCCCCGCACTTCCACAATGTGCTCGGCCACTTGCCGGCCAACGCCTTTGACTGCGGAGAGCCCGTAATGAATCCTGCCCTCCCGCACCGAGAACACCACCTCGGAGGCATTGACGCAGGGCGGCACGACCTCGATGCCCTTTTTGCCCGCCTCGCGCCGGAAATCGGACAGCTTGTCCGTCTGCGCCATATCGAGGGTCATCGATGCGGCGTAGAATTCGTGCGGATGATGCTTCTTGAGATAGGCAGTCTGATAGGAGACCCAGGCATAGGCCGCCGCGTGGCTCTTGTTGAAGCCGTAATTGGCGAACTTGGCCAGCAAGTCAAAAATCTGGTCCGCCAAGGCTTCCTTGACGCCCTGCGGCCCCGAACCCTCGCGAAAGCGGACGCGCTGCACGTCCATTTCGGCCTTGATCTTCTTACCCATGGCGCGGCGCAGCATATCGGCTTCGCCCAGCGAATAGCCGGAAAGGAGCTGGGCGATCTGCATCACCTGCTCCTGGTAGACGATGATGCCATAGGTCTCATCCAGCACCGTCTTGAGCGCCGGATGCGGGTAGTCCACCGGCTCCCGCCCATGCTTGCGGTCGATGAAGCTGGGGATATTGTCCATCGGCCCGGGCCGATAGAGCGCATTCATGGCGATAAGGTCTTCGATCCGGTCGGGCTTGAGCTCCATGAGGGCTCGCCGCATGCCAGCACTTTCAAACTGGAAGATGCCGTAAGTGTCGCCTTCGGCATAGAGTTTATAGGTCTGGGCGTCGTCGATCGGAATGGCATCGATATCGAGCGGCGCCCCGTCCCGCGCGGCATTGACCATGTTCACGGCATATTGGATCGTGGTCAGCGTCTTGAGGCCCAGGAAGTCGAACTTGACCAGCCCGGCCGCCTCGCTCCACTTCATGTTGTACTGGCAGACCGGCATATCCGAGCGCGGATCGCGATAGAGCGGGGCCAGGTCCTGCAGCGGCCGGTCGCCGATAATGATGCCGGCGGCATGGGTGGAGGCATGCCGGAACAGGCCTTCGAGATTCTTGGCGATGGCTACCAACTCGCCCACCGTCTCGTCGTCCTCGACCATGCGGCGGAACTGGGGTTCCTCGTTCATCGTCCGCTCGATCGACCACGGGTCGGCAGGGTTGGCCGGAACCAGCTTGCAGAGCCGGTCGACCTGCCCATAGGGCATCTGCAGCACGCGGCCGACGTCGCGCAGCACGGCGCGCGCCTGCAGCGTTCCGAAGGTGATGATCTGGGAAACCTGCTCGAAGCCGTATTTGCTCTGCACGTAACGGATCACCTCTTCGCGGCGGTCCTGGCAGAAGTCGATATCAAAGTCCGGCATCGACACGCGTTCCGGATTGAGGAAGCGTTCGAAGAGCAGATTGTAGCGCAGCGGATCGAGGTCGGTAATGGTGGTGGCATAGGCCACCAGCGAGCCGGCGCCCGAGCCACGCCCCGGCCCCACCGGAATGCCCTGCGCCTTGGCCCAGCGGATGAAATCGGCCACGATGAGGAAGTAGCCGGGGAATTTCATGGACTGGATGATGCTCAGCTCGAATGCCAGGCGGTCGCGATATTCGGCTTCAGTCTTGCCCGGCGCCAGCCCGACGGTCTGGAGCCGCTTGTCGAGCCCCTCCTCGGCCATGACGCGCAGCGCCTCGGCCTCCGCGGCCACCGCCTCATTCTCGCTGAGATCGGGCGCCGCGGCGAATTTGGGCAGGATCGGCTTGCGCTTCAGCGGCCGATAGGCCAGCCGGCGGGCAATTTCCACCGTGGAATCAAGCGCCTCGGGAAGATCCGAGAACAATTCCATCATCTCGGCGCGGGTCTTGAAATAATACTGGTCATTGAGCTTGCGCCGCTCGGTCTGGGCGATGACCGTGCCCCCGGCAATGGCCAGGAGCGCATCATGGGCTTCGAATTCTTCCGCCGACTTGAAGAAGGGCTCATTGGTCGCCACCAGGGGAATGCCCTTGCGATAGGCGTAATCGACCAGCCGCGGCTCCACCGCCGCTTCTTGCGGCCGGCCATGTCGCTGTAATTCAATGTAAAAACGGTCGCCGAACAAATCGGCCAGCCGGTCGAGCCGGCGAATGGCATTGGCGTCCTGCCCATGGGCGAAGGGCATATCGATGGCCCCTTCGGGCCCGCCGCTGAGGCAGATCAGCCCTTCGAGCCCTTCCCGGCTCAGCCAATCGAGCCGCGCCGTCGCGGCGCCGCCCTCGCCTTCGAGATAGGCGCGCGACACCAGCCGCGACAGGTTCTCGAAACCCGACTCGCTCTGCGCCATCAGCACGACGCTGGACTTGCCGGTCCAGGCGACATGGCCGCGCTCGCTGACCCGCTCCTCGCTGGCGGCGAAGTCGATGGGCAGTTCCACCCCGATCAGGGGCTGGATGCCCTTGCTGCTGGCCTTCTCGGAAAATTCCAGTGCTCCGAAGAGGTTACCCGTATCGGCTATGCCCAGAGCAGGCTGATTGTCGGCCTTGGCGAGCTTGAGAATGGTCTCAAGCTGCAAGGCGCCTTCCAGCAGGGAATAGGCGGAATGGACATGAAGATGGACGAAGCCGGGGCCGCTCATGAATGCTCTCCTAGCCTGCCTTTGTGACAGGCCGCGGGGAAAGGCGGAACCGCTTGGCGCCGCAATCCACAGGGGAAGGTCACACGAGTCGGGTCAGCACATCCATCCAGGTCAGCGAGCCGATGGTGAAGGCGCCCAGCGTGACGAATGCGGCGAAGTCCTTGAGGAAAGTGAGCATCTGCATCTCCCGTGTTGCTATAATGTTCTTATAGGTTCCTTGTTTGTTCTTGTCTAGGCGGGATAGTGGGAACAGTGGGGATTGGCGGCTTTTGGTTAGCAAAACGTTAGGGAATGCTAACAGACTGCTACCCCCGAGCGTAGCATTGGGCGCAAAACCCTCGACCAAAGCTCACGCTTCCGTGATAGTGGAGCTGTCTCCTCAGCAATGGGAATTGATTCCATGTCCGAGCCCAATTCGACGCCACAGGTTAGTGTCCAGCAGCTCATCGCCCTCGCCACCGGAACCGGGTTCGGCCTGGCCGTCTCCGCCGCCGTTCTGGCGCTGATCGGACTGCTGCTGCCCTTTGTCAGCATCTCGACCAATATGGGATTGGGCCTGGACCAGTCCGGCAGCTTCAACGGCTTTGCCGCCGCCGGTTGGGTGGCGTGGCTGGCCCTGCTGATCTTTGTGGCGGCGGCCGCCTCGGGCCGGGTCACCCAGCTGGCGCCCTATCGCAATATCCTGGCATTGGCGGGCCTGGTGGCCAGCGCAGTGACGGTGCTGTTCGGCTGGTTCCTCTCGCCGGCAATATCGCAATTCGCCGAGGTCAATCGGGCGCTGTCCTCAGCCGGCTCGCCGGGGAACCTGATCAATATTGGTCCGCATATCGGCATGGTCGTGCTGCTGGCCGCCGGCGCCCTGCTCTACTGGTCGAGCCGCAAGCCGGCCTGAACCGGTTGTCACCCGGCGCGTCCGGGTGACCTGCCCCTTCCTCCGCAACAATGCCGCTTGACTTGGCACGCTCATGCTTCAAAATGAGGTACGTACCTCAGATTGACCTGCGGTGCGTTGAGGGAGGACATTGATGTCAGATTTCAAGCTCGATCCGGACTTCGCCGTGAACGACGAGCAAGCGCTGCGGAGCCTGTTTCCGGCGACCCACGCGCTGGCCATCCAGAAATTTCAGGACACGCTGGGCGAACATGCGCAGGACTTCATCAGGCGCTCGCCCTTCATCTGCATCGGCACGCAAAGCCGCGACGGGAAAGCCGATGTGAGCCCGCGCGGCGATCCGCCAGGCTTTGTCAAAATTCTGGACGAGCGCAGGCTGGCGATACCCGACCGGCCCGGCAACAATCGGCTCGACAGCCTCTCCAACATCACCACCAATCCCAATATCGGGATTTTGTTCGTCATTCCGGGATTTGACGACACGCTGCGGGTGAATGGCCAGGCAACGATCACGACCGATCCCGAACTCCTCTCGGGCATGCAGGTCAACGACCGCCTGCCCCGCCTGGCCATTGTGGTGAACGTGGCCGAGGTCTTCATGCATTGCGCCAAGGCCTTCCGGCGCTCGCATCTGTGGGACCCGACCCACTTCCAGAACCGGTCCGAAATGCCCTCGCTGATCAAGATCATCCTGGACGAAACCACCGGCGCCCCGGACGAAACCGCCATGCGCAAGATCGATGCCGATCTCGAAGCGGACTACAAGACCAGCATGTATTGACTGCGATAGGCGGAAAGCCCCAATCCAGTCCCCTCCTCCCTTGGGGGATGGTTCACTCTGGGGGACTTTGTCACGCTCTCCCAAACCCAGTTCCATCGTCATTGCCCGGCTCGTCCGGGCAATCCATGCGTCCGCATGCGCTGAGAGATGGATCACCCGGACGAGCAACCGTGGATCAATTAGCAAAAGCGGGGTCTTTTGCGGCGATGGCATTGAGGATGGTGATGAGCTTTCGGATGGTGGCAACCATGGCCAGCTTGAAGGGTTTACCCTTGGCCCTGAGGCGGCAATAGAAGGGATAGAGCAGGTCATCCCTGGCCTTTATGGCGCTGAGCACGCCCATATAGGCGATATCGCGCAGATGCTTGCGCCCGCCCCGGCATTGGCCGGGCCGGTGGGTGCGGCCCGATTGGCGGGCATAGGGGGCGACACCCAGCAAAGCGGCGGCCACCTTGGATGAGACCTTGCCCAGTTCGGGCAGATCGGCCAGCAGCGTGGTGGCCAGGATCGGCCCCACGCCCGCCACCTGGCAGAGCCTTTGCCGCTGTGCCGCCAGATGCGGGGTCTGCTTGAGCAGGCTCACCATGGCCCGGTCCAGCTGCGCCACATCCTGGGCGATGCCGGCCAGGCGCGCTTGCAGCATAGTGCGCACCACCGGCTCAGCGATAGTAGTATCGAGCTGGCCGAGCAACCCGCCCTTCTCGGCCAGCAGCCGGCGGCGATGAGCCGCCAAGGCGCCCAGCCGCATCCGGGCGGCATCGGGCTGGTAGGGAGCCAGCCGATGATGGGTGTGCTCCAGATAGAGCGCGATCTTTTCGGCATCCAGGGCATCGGTCTTGGCATGCCGGATGGCAGCGCGGGCATAATCATGCACCCGTCCCGGCGCCACGATATAGACCACGATCCCCGCGGCCTGCAGCTGCAGGGCCAGGGACTGTTCGTAGCCGCCCGAGGCTTCCAGGCCCACCTTGAGCGGTCCCATATCCGCCAGGCGGGCGATGAGGGCGGCCAGCGCGGCACCTTGCGTGCTCACCCGCTGGCGGTGACCGCCGGGGTGAAAGTAGAGATCGAGATGGGCTTTGGAAACGTCGATGCCGACAAAGCCGGTTTGTTCTATCATACCAGTGCTCCCAGGCTTGTGGTGCGGGCAAAGGCCCGTTCAACCGTTCGGGGTCAAAGGGAGCAGCCAGGGCCTTGCTCGTCCTCGGTCAGACCGACCAGGCCGGGATAACGGCCACCTGACTGCCCTGGGCAGGTTGCGCAACCCGCCCAGGGCGAACACTCAACCACACTTCGTCCACACAAGCCGGGTGATGACGATGAACGAGAAAATGGAGCAAGCGGCGAAGTCCTCCAAGTGAACACTTCCGCTCAAGGGGGAGGAATGTCGATTGCCCCTACACCGCTTGGTCCGGTTTCGGGCGGCGGCGCTGCAGGGCGATCAGGAGGGAGAATGCGACGGTGGAACATGCCGCCGCGGTCAGCAGCAGCGTCGTGGTGCCGAAGCTATCGAGCAGGCCGACCAGGACGGGGGGCGCGGCGGCCGCCAGGAGATTGAGCGGAAGGGCGATGGTGGAGGCGGCCCGGGCGTAATCGTGCTTCTTGAAGAAGACCAGGGGCATAGTGGCGCGGGACACTGCCAGCGCGCCGCTGCTGATGCCGTAGATGAGAATGAAGGCGGCGACGGCCTGCCAGGTGGGGCCGCCGGCCAGCAGCACGAGCATGGCGAGCGGAACGCCCATGCCGGCCAGCAAGGCGGTGGTCAAGCCATCCCAGCGTCCGCCGCCGAGAAAGTCGAGGGCGCGGGCGAAAACCTGAACTATGCCCAGCATGGAGGCCATGAAGATAACGTCCTGCTCCGGCAGGCCCAACCGGCGCAGCAGCTCGATCAGGATCGCGGAAAAGCCATAGGTAACAAAGGCATTGAGCGCGATGGCGGCCGCCAGCAGGTAAAAGGTTTTGGAACGCAGCGACGCATCGCCCGCAGCGGATGGGTGGGCCTCGGCACGCGCATTGGCCGATGCCGGCAAGCCAAAGCGATAGAGCGCGGCGCAGGCCAGCACCATGGCGCCGAAAACCAGACAGGTCGTCCGCCAGCCCAGCAGGCCCTGCAGCCAGGCCGTGGTCGGCCAGAAAATGGCGCTCGACATGCCGGTAATGAGCATGAGTATGCCAATGGCGGTCTTGGTGTCGGTGCCCGCGCCCTCATTGAGGGCGATATAGGCGGCGGTGGACAGCGACGCCGCACCCGCCGCGCCGAGCACCAGCCAGGCCGCGAAATAGACAATCGGATTGCTGCTGCTGGCGAGAATTGCAAAGCCCAGCGCCGCCACCAGGGACCCGATCACCATCAGCCTGCGCGCGCCCAGGCGCACGAAAAAGGGCGCAAGCAGCGGGCCACAAAGGCCGGAAGCGACATAAAAGGCCGAATTGCCCGCGAAAATGGTCGGCAAAGGCAGGTTCAGCGCGGTGGCAAGATCGGCCCCCATGACGGCCAAAAGCGAAACCGTGCCCCAGCCAATAACCTGTCCGACGGCCAGAATGACGAGCAGGCGAAGCGTTTGGCGGGACAAGGCGATCAACTGACAAAGAGGAAGCGCGCTGGGATAGCGTGCGCGTTTTTCAGTATGATGACAATGGCGGTTGGGTGGGACGGCTTCGCAATCAGCCTAGAAAATCGGTCCGTGCCCGCTCGATGACCAGCGAGCGGATGGCGACGTTGGCGGGTTGATCAAGGATATAGAGAACGGCCTCGACGACATTGCGATCGCTCAGCATGTCCGTGGCGCCGCGCTCTTTATTCCATTCGGCATCAGTGGGCAGGACGTCCTCGATAATGCCGGGATGGATGGAAGTGACGCGAATGGAGCTGCCGATCAGTTCCTCGGTCAGGGCCTGCACGAAGCCGTTCTGGGCCGCCTTGGCGGCGACGAAGGGCACGGAGGAGCCGCGCATCCGGGCATAGGGCAGACCGCTCATCGATACGATCGTGTGAATATCGGCCGCGGGCCGCGCGCTCAGCAGGGGCAGCAGGCGTCGCGTCAATGCCATGGTGCCGCTGACGGTGGAATTGATCACCGAGGCAATCTGCTCGTCACTTTGCGCCGCGAAGGCGCCGCCGGTCCATTGCGAGCCCGAATTGACCAGCACGTCGAGATCGGGCGCCAAATGAGTCAGCCTGCTCGCGGCACTGGCGACCGAGGCCAGATCCGCCAGGTCGCATGTGACACAATCCGGCCGCCGGCCGGTGCGGGTCTCGATGAGACCGGCAATGTCGAGCAGACTGCGCTCGTTGCGGCCCAGCAGCACGGGCTTCATGCCTTTGTCGGCGGCCGTGATGGCCAAAGCCGCGCCAAGCCCGCGCCCTGCCCCGGTTATCGCAATGGTCTTGCCGGATAATGCCATGGTTGTTCTCCGGTGTCGGTATTGCGTTTGTAGCGATGGTTGGGCGGCCAGTCACCTCGACGGTGGCTTGGGTGGATGGCCTTCAGCATGGATTCCGGCCTCCGCCGGAATGACCCGGTGGGTTTTATGCGCTCCGGGCCCAGCCCCATCGTCATTGCCCGGGGTGTCCGGGCAATCCGCTGCTTCCGCGAATGCTGCGAGATGGATCACCCCAGCAGTCATTGACTGTCGGCGACCGCGATGTTGTTCTCGCCCGGCATGCCAGCGGGGACAATCATGACATTTGAAGCCGCACTCGCCAATCACGACCGCGAAGCTCTCATTGCGTATCCCAAAAGCGAACTTCATACGCATGCTACCCTCGGTGGAAGCCGCAGCTTTGTCCGTGAGAAGACGGGCATCGACATTGTTCCCCTCGATCGCGTTTTGGCCTCCATGGACGAGATGCACGAATGGGTAAGTGCCAACCGGATCGGCGAAGCCTTTCCTGGCGCCGCCGGACGAATGCTGGCACTCGAAGCAACATTCGTGCAGGCCAAAGAGGACGGCGTTACGCGCCTTGAAGCCGGGGAAGATGTTTGGGCACTAACCCTTTGGGATGGGAACGCGCTGGCACTCACAGAGGCTATGCGGGAAATCCACGAGCGCGTGGCACCTGAAATCGAATGGATCGCCCAACTGGGACTATCTCGGCATTGCCCGATCGACGCCCTCATAAGTTGGACTGAGCCGTTGCTGGAGACAGGCTCCTATCGAAGTCTCGACCTCTACGCAGACGAACTGGCTCAGCCCATCGGTGTGTTCAAGCCCATCTATAAAGCCGCCCTCGCAAAGGGCCTTCGGCTCAAGGCTCATGTAGGAGAATGGGGAACCGCGGACGACGTTTGGCAGGCGGTCGAAGAATTGGGGCTCGATGAAGTGCAGCATGGGATTGCAGCAGCGGAATCGCCCGCGGTCATGCGCTTTCTCGCGGACCATAAAATTCGGCTCAACATCTGTCCGACGTCCAACGTCATGCTTGGCCGGGTCGAAAGCATCGCGAACCATCCAATCAGGACACTTTACGACGCCGGCGTCATCGTCACGGTCAACACCGATGACGTCCTGGTGTTTGGCTCCAGTGTTTCGGAGGAATATATCCGGCTCCACAAGGCCGGCGTCTTCTCCGCCGCCGAGTTGAACCAGATCAGGTTGAATGGCCTGACGGATCCGGTCGTCGCGCGATGAGTGCCTTGCGCCTCATTTCGGTCGCTCGGTCCTGCGGCCGTGCAACCGGTTGGCCCCCCCAACCCGATTCAACTCTGCGGCGGCTCGGTGATGAAGGGCATGATGTCGACGCCGTCGCCGGGGAAGATCGCGAAATGGGGGTGGTTTTCGAAGAGGCGGGCGGCGGCTTCGATGGTGGCGGCCTCGACGATTATGTAGCCGCAGAAGGGGTTTGTGGCGGGGGCGATGCCGTCCTTGGTGACGCGGGTCGTGCGGCCAACCATGCCGCCGCGATCGGGGAAGGACGCGGCGTTTTTCTCCTCCCACGCCGCCCATTGCTGCAAACCTTGGGCATCCACCGCATCCTGCTCGGACTTGGGCAGGCTGCGAAAGCGGGCGAGATCTTCGGGCTTCATGGTGTAAACGGCAAGAAAACGGGGCATCTCGCTCTCCTCGTGCTGACACAAGGGGTTAGCCTAGACATTTGGGCGTCCGAAGTCACGGCGCGAGGGCGCGGCAAGCGGCACTTGATAGCGAAAAGGCCCGGATCGCTCCGGGCCTTTTGCTTAGTTCTTGTCGGCGGTTGCCTTGGGCTTTTTGGGCTTGGGCAAGGCCTTGGGCTTGGCCGGGCGGGGTGGCACGGCCACCAGTTCCAGCTTGGCCTCCAGGCCCTCGCCAACCACGGCCACGGTGACCGTGCCGCCATTGACCAGTTCGCCGAACAGCACCTGATCGGCCAGGGGCTTCTTGATGTGCTCCTGGATCACGCGGCCCAGGGGGCGCGCGCCCATGCGTTCGTCATAGCCGCGCTCGGCCAGCCAATCGGCGGCTTCCGGCGTGAGGTTGATCGTGACGCCGCGTTCGGCCAGCTGGCCTTCAAGCTGCAGCACGAACTTCTCGACGACGCGGCGGACCACTTCGCGCGGCAGCGGCGCGAAGGAGATGATCGCATCGAGCCGGTTGCGGAATTCGGGCGTGAACAGGCGGTTGATTGCCTCTTCGTCATCCCCCTGCTCGCGCTTGCGACCGAAACCGATCGGGCTCTTCTGCAGGTCCATGGCGCCGACATTGGACGTCATGATCAGGATGACATTGCGGAAATCCACCGACTTGCCGTTGTGGTCGGTCAGCTTGCCATGGTCCATCACCTGCAACAGGATGTTGTAGAGATCGGGATGGGCCTTCTCGATTTCGTCGAGCAGCACCACG
>DATMSY010000127.1:0-4040 GCA_035565135.1 Devosia sp. | reverse complement strand
ACAGATCGCGCTCGATCGCGCCCGCCTCGCCGTCGACGATGCCCAGGCCACCCTCGCCCGCACCCAGGGCCTCGCCAATTCCAATGTCGTCGCCCCCACGGCCCTGGCCGCCGCCCGCCTCGCCGCCGCCAATGCCGATCTCGAATTGCGCAATGCCAGCGTCGCCCTCAGCCGCCGCACCATTACCAGCCCCATTGCCGGCACGATCGGACTGATCCAGGTCACCCCGGGCAATTATGTGCCGGCGCAAACTACCGTCACCACGGTCGACGACACCTCCGCCATTCTCGTCGATTTCTGGGTGCCCGAGCGCTACGCCTCGTCCATTGCTCCAGCCATGCCCGTCAGCGTCACCGCCATCGCCCTGCCCGGCCGCACCTTCACCGGCGAGATCAATGCCGTCGATAACCGCCTCGATCCGGCCAGCCGCACGCTGCAGGTCCAGGCCGAAATCCCCAATGCCGACCGCGCCCTGCGCGCCGGCATGTCCTTCACCGTCGCCCTGCGCTTTCCCGGTGAGCAATTCCCCGCGGTCAATCCGCTGGCCATCCTTTGGTCCGCCCAGGGCTCCTATGTCTGGAAATATGCCGATGGCAAGGCCACCCGCGTCATGGCCGAAATCATCCAGCGCAATAGCGATGGCGTGCTGGTGCGGGCCGACCTCAAGCCCGGCGACGCCATCATCACCGAAGGCATTCTCCAGCTCAGCGAAGGCGCCGAGGTAACCCTGCTCAGCGGCCCCGATGGCACCGCACCCACCCAAGAGGCCCAGGCCACGCAAAACTGACCGGGAGGACGGCCATGTCGATTGCCCAAAAGAACGAACGCGGTGGTACCCTCGCAGCGCTCTTTGTGCGCCGTCCCGTCCTCGCCGTCGTCATCAATGCCATGATCGTGGTGGCCGGCCTCGCCGCACTGCTCGGCGCCGAAGTGCGCGAATTGCCCAGCGTCGAGCAGCCCGTCCTCTCCATTTCCACCAGCTTCACCGGCGCCGCCGCCGAAACCGTCGATCGCGAAATCACTGCCGAGGTCGAGGGCGCCGTGGCCCGCGTCCAGGGCGTCACCGGCATTTCCTCCAGTTCCTCTACCGGCCAGAGCCGCGTCACCCTCGAATTCTCCGACAGCACCAATCTCGACGTCGCCACCTCCGACGTGCGCGACGCCCTCAGCCGCATCGGCCGCTCCCTGCCCGACAATGTCGATGACCCCGTCATCTTCAAGGCCGATTCCGATGCCCAGCCCGTCATGCAACTGGCCGTCACCTCCGACACCATGAGCATGGGCGATCTCAGCAAACTGGTCGAAGACGTGATCTCCGAACGCCTCGGCGCCGTCGCCGGCGTCGCCGACGTGCAGGTCTATGGCACCCGCGAAACCGCCTTCGATGTCGATGTCGATCCCGTCAAGCTCGCCAGCCACGGCCTCACCGTGGCCGATATCCGCAATGCGCTTGCCACCATCGCCTTCGACACCCCCGCCGGCTCGATCAACGGCCCCAACCAGAACATCACCGTCCGCGCCATTTCCGAGGTTACCACCCCGCAGGATTTCGAGGACATCATCATCAATGGCCGCACCCTGTTGGGCGATGTCGCCAGCGTGGTCTTCGACGCCTCCGCCAGCACCTCCTCCCTGCGTTCAAACGGCAAGCCCGGCATTGGCCTGGGCATTATCCGCCAGGCGCAGTCCAATACGATCGAGATTTCCAAGGGCATTCACAACGCCGTCGAGGTGCTGAACCAGACCCTGCCCGCCGGCGTCCAGGTCACCATTTCCAGCGACGACGCCGTTTTCATCGAAGGCGCGCTGCACGAGGTCGAGGTCGCCCTGGTCGTGGCGCTGGTCGTTGTCGTCGCCATCATCTTCCTCTTCCTGCTCGATTGGCGCGCCACCATCGTGCCCGCCATTTCCATGCCCATCGCCCTGCTCGGCGCCGTCGCCGGCATCTATGCCATGGGCTTTTCGCTCAACATCATCACCCTGCTCGCGCTGGTGCTGGCGACCGGCCTCGTCGTCGACGACGCCATTGTCGTGCTCGAAAATATCGTGCGCCGCAAAGGCATGGGCGCCGGCCCCCGCGCCGCCGCCGTGCTCGGCACCCAGGAAGTCTTCTTCGCCGTCATCGCCACCACGCTCACCCTGGCCGCCGTCTTCATCCCCCTCTCGTTCCTCTCGGGACAAACCGGCCGGCTCTTCCGCGAATTCGGCTTCACCCTCGCCATCGCCGTGCTGCTCTCCTCCATCGTCGCCCTCTCCATGGGCCCCATGATCGCCTCGCGCTTCCTCAAGCAAGGCGAGCACAAAAGCCACGGTGGCATTCTGGGCGCCTTCGGCCGCGCCTGCGCCCGCTTCTATCGCGTGACGCTGCGCGTCGCCCTGGCCAATCCCTTCGTCGTGGTGCTGATCGCCCTGCTCTTCGCCGCCTCGTCCTTCTTCGTCTACGGCAATCTGCGCCAGGAAATCACCCCGCCCGAAGATCGCTCGCAGATCCAGCTGCGCATCCAGGCCCCCACCACGGCCAGCCTCGACTATATCCGCACCCAGCTCACCACCGTCGAAACCATGCTGCAGCCCTTCGTCGCCAGCGGCGAAGTGCGCTCCATTTTCGTGCTCTCCGGCTGGGGCAGCGGCGGTTCGCTCACGCTCACGCTGGCCCCCTGGGGCGAACGCCAGCGCAGCCAGCAGCAGATCGCCGCCGACATCACCGCGCTCATGGCCCAGGTGCCCGGCGTGCGCGCCTCGGTCGGCCAGGGCAATTCCCTGGGCATTCGCGGCGGCGGCTCGGGCCTGCAATTTGCCGTCGTCGGCTCCAATTACACCGTGCTGGCCGACACCGCCGAAGCCATCGCCGACCTGATGGAGGAGGACGGCCACTTTGGCCGCGTCACCGTCAATTTCGATACCACCCAGCCGCAACTGACCCTCACCGTCAATCGCGAGCGCGCCGACGCCCTGGGCATCGACATCAATGGCCTCGCCTCCACCATGCAGGCCATGATCGATGGCAGCGATATCGGCAATGTCTTTATCGATGACACCAGCTACACCGTGCGCATGGTCTCGACCAGCAATCCCATCAACGATCCGCGCGACCTCGAAACCCTCTTCGTGCGCACCGGCGACGGCCGCTACGTACCCATGTCCACCATCGCCACCATCACCGAATCCGCCGTGCCCCCCACCCTGCGGCGCGAGGCGCAACGCCGCGCCGTCAATGTCACGGCAAGCCTCGAGGATGGCCTGGCTTTGGGCGACGCCTATAGTCAGATGCTCGAAATGGCCCGCCCCAT
The DNA here is from genome assembly GCA_035565135.1 of Devosia sp. Classification (GTDB taxonomy): domain Bacteria; phylum Pseudomonadota; class Alphaproteobacteria; order Rhizobiales; family Devosiaceae; genus Devosia. Next base: position 750 of record DATMSY010000127.1, on the reverse strand, counting down.
CCTGCCCGAAGGCACCTCCATCCTGCCCCTGGCCGAAGCCAAGACCCTGGGCGAATCCACCAATGGCCTCTTCATCACCTTCGGCTTTGCGCTGGTCATCATTCTGCTCGTCCTCGCCGCGCAATTCGAGAGCGTGTGGAGCGCCGTCATCGTCATGACCACCGTGCCTTTCGGCATCGCCGCGGCCCTCTATGCGCTGTTGGTAACGGGCGGGAGTCTCAACATCTTCAGCCAGATCGGCCTGGTCCTGGTGGTCGGCATCATGGCCAAGAACGGCATCCTCATCGTCGAGTTCGCCAATCAATTGCGCGACCGCGGCATGACCGTCCGCGAGGCGATCGAGGAAGCCTCCAACATCCGCCTGCGCCCCGTCATGATGACCATGATCGCCACCATCCTGGGCGGCCTCCCCCTGGTCCTCGCCAGCGGCGCCGGCGCCGAAGCCCGCGCCGCCCTCGGCTGGGTCATGGTCGGCGGCCTCAGCTTCGCCGCCGTCTCCACCCTCTACCTCACCCCCGTCGCCTACCTCCTCATGGCCCGCTTCAGCAAACCCAAAGTCGAAGAAGAAGCGCGTCTGGAACGCGAACTGGACGCGGTCAACGGGATTGGCGAACCGGCGGAGTAAAGGGTAAACCCCCATTCCGCCCCACCCACCGCTCTCCCTCGGGCTCGACCCGAGGGCCACTCTCCGCCCTCACCGAGGTGATAGTGACCCTCGGGTCGAGCCCGAGGGGGAACCGCGCGTAAACT
>DATMSY010000126.1:0-22842 GCA_035565135.1 Devosia sp. | reverse complement strand
GTGTTGGCGGATGCTTCACAGCATGGATTCCGGCCTTCGCCGGAATGACACCGCGTTTTTGAAAGCATCCGGGGGCAAACACTGGGGCGGTTGATTATGCGGTTGGTTTGCCGCCTTCGATGATGGCTTTGACTTCGCGTTCCACTGTGTCGAGCAGGTGATTGATCACCTTTACCGCCAGTTCGGAATCGGCGGCGGCGATAGCGTTGGCCAGGTCGCGGTGGATGGGGAAGGAGTCGAGGCCGAAGGCGTCGGCGGCGAAGGGGGAAGAGCCGCCACGTTCGAGGGCATGGTCGAGATTGACCAGCAACTGGCCATACATGGGATTGCCCGAGGCGTCGTAGATGGCGCCGTGGAAGGCGTGGTCGGCCTTGCGCCAGGGGCGGCCGGCATTGACTTCGATCAGCAGCAGATCGCAGAGGCGGGAGATTTCCCGGCGCTGGGCGGGGGTGGCGTTGATCGTGGCCTTGCGGACGACGTCGTTTTCGAGCGTGCGGCGGATTTCCATCAGGCGGAGCAGGGCTTCGCCTTCGAGGCGGACCATGGTGGGCACGAGGCCGCGCGAGGTCTGGACTCGGGCCGAAAGATAGGTGCCGTCGCCGCGGCGGCGCTTGATGATGCCCAGGCCCTCCCAGCGGTTGAGGGCTTCGCGGATGGTGGAGCGGCCGACGCCCAGCGTGGTGGCGAGGGAGATTTCTGGGGGCAGGCGATCGCCGATGGTGAGGCCGGCGCGCTCGATCATTTCGGCAAGCGCATCCAGCACCGCCACGCCGCGCGTGCGGGTTTCCAGCGGTTCGAGATAGCTCAATGCGCCTTCACGTGTCACCGTGCCGACTCTCCTCCGATGCAGCTCTATCAGCCACACACCATAGTTTGCGGCGCTTGTCAGCTTTTTGCCGCTATGAGGCCTGCCGTTTCGCGCCGGCGGTGAGCCCGAGCAGATCGGTCAATGCTGTGATCAACAGGTCCATTTGCGGGCGGGAATTGTAGCCCTGCACCGAGAGGCGGGCGATGCAGGTGTCCTGCCATTTGAAGACGGGGATCTCGATATTGTATTTATCGAGCAGGGCGTCCTTGACCGCGGTGACGTCGCATTCGGGCAGCGGCATGGCCACCATTTGCGGGGCGCAGAATTCTGGCGCGCTGAGCGGGGCGAGGCCGGTCAGTTCGCCCAGGCGGCGGGCCGTGTCCTGCGCCAGCTGCTGGCAATGGGCGGCGACGGAGGTCCAGTCGTTTTCCCGGCGGAAATCGAGGGCGGCGGGGACGGTGAGCCAGGGGGCGGGATCGCGGGTGCCCTGCATTTCAATGCCGTCGATGAAGGGGGAATTGCCGAAGGCGCCCTTGGCGCCGGGCGCCTTGCTGTCGATGGTCCAGCCATGGCTGATGACGAGCGGATTGAGCAGGTTCTGCACTTCCGGGCGGGCATGGAGGAAGGCCGAGCCCTTGGGGGTCATCAGCCATTTGTGGCAATTGCCGGAATAGAAATCGGCGCCGATGGCGTCGAGGTCGAGCGTGATATGGCCGGGGGTATGGGCGCCGTCGATGACGCTCCAGATGCCGCGTTTGCGGGCCTCAGCAATGGAGCGCGCGATGGGGAAGAGCAGGGCGGTGGGGGAGGTGATGTGGCTGAGGAACAGCACTTTGGTGCGCTCGGTCATGCCGGCAATGATGGTGTCGGTGAACTGCGCCTCGGTCAGCAGCGGCATGGGCACTTTGACCACGACGATCTCGGCACCGGTGCGGCGGGCGACATAGGCCCAGGTTTTTTCCAGCGCCGAATATTCGTGATCGGTGGTGAGAATCTGGTCGCCGGGTTTGAGATCGAGCGACTGGGCGACGATGTTGAGGCCGGTCGTTGCATTGGTGAGGCCGACTAGGTTTTCGGGCGAGGTGCCGAGCTCGGCGGCCAGTGCAATGCGTGGCTGGCGCATGGTTTCGACGAGGTTGCGGCCGAGGAATTCCACCGGCTGGCGCTCAAGCTCCAATTGCCAGTGTTGATAGGTCTCGAAGACCGGGCGCGGACAGGCGCCGAAAGAGCCGTGATTGAGGAAGACGACATCCTCGCGGAGGAGGAATTGCCGGGCGAGATTTTCAGACACTTCAGCGGCCTTTCAGGGTCGGATCGAGCGCGTCGCGCAGGCCATCGCCGAAGAGGGTGGTGGCGAGAACGGTGATAGCGAGAGCGGCAGTGGGGAATAAAGCCAGATGCCAGTAGAAGAACATGAAGTCGATGCCTTCGCTGATCATCTGGCCCCAGGTGGCGGTGGGCGGGGGCACACCGATGCCGAGGAAGCTGAGGCTGGCCTCCAGCATCATGGCGAGGGGAATGGCGAGCACGAAACCCACAATGATCGGGGAGATCGAATTGGGGATGAGGTGGCGGCGGATGATGTACCAGGGGGAAGCGCCGAGGGCCTGGGCGGCGCGGACGAACTCCTTTTCGCGGAAAGCCTTGATCTGGGCGCGGACCAATAGGCACACATTGACCCAGCCGAACAGCGCCGCAATCAGGATGATGGTGAAATAGCCGCCGCGGGTGAGGGCACCCAGCAGCATGGCGGCGAGCAAAGGCGGGACCACCGAGAAGAGCTCGATGACGCGCATGATGAACCAGTCGGTCTTGCCGCCGAAATAGCCAGCCAATGCGCCAAGGGGAATGCCGATGACGACGCTGAAGATGGCAGCGGTGAAGCCGATGCTGAGCGAGACGCGGGCGCCATAGACGATGCGGGTGTAGAAATCGCGGCCGAGATTGTCGATGCCGAACCAGTGCTGGGCGGAGGGGAAGGCCAGGGCTTCGGCGCGGAAGGTCTGCGCAGTCGGGTCGGATGGGGTGATCAGGGGCGCGAAGATGGCCATGAGGATGAGGATGGCGAGGACCACGCCACCGGCTATGGCGGCGCGATTGCCGGTGAAGCGCTTCCAGGCGAACCAGAGCGGGCTGCGTTGGCGGTATCTGGGGGCGAGGGCTTCGATGCTCATTGGCCGCCTCCGACGCGAATGCGGGGATTGAGCCAGGCATAGGCGATATCGCTAAGCAGATAGGCGATGCAATACATGAAGGTGATCATGAGCATCAGCGCCATTTCGAGGGGATAGTCGCGCGTCTGGATGGAGGAGACGAAATAGGCGCCGAGGCCCGGCACGCGGAACATGGCCTCGACGAAAATGGAGCCGGTGGCGGTGCCGATGAACATGGGCAGGAAGACGGTGACCATGGGGATGGCCGAATTGCGCAGTACATGCTGGAAGACGATGCGGCGTTCGCTGAGGCCCTTGGCGCGCAGGACCGTGACGAAGGGCCGGTTGAGCGTATCGAGCATGGCCGAGCGGGTGTAGCGGGCATAGGTGGCGATGGGGATCGCGGCATAGGCGATGATAGGCAGGATCCAGCGCTCCGGCTTGCCCCAGCCGCTGGCGGGGAGCCAGTTGAGCCAGACGGCGAAGACCAGGATCAGCAGCATGGAGGTGACGAAGACCGGGATGGTGAGGCCCAAAGTGGCGAAGGCGGAGGCGAGGTAATCGATCCAGGTATTGCGATTGAGGGCGGCCGCCATGCCGAGGAGGATGCCGAGCGGGGTGCCGATGAGGACGCCGAGGCCGCCGAGCACCAAGCTCGGTATCCAGGCGCGGGAGAGCAGCTGAATGACGGTTTCGCCGGGGCTTTGATAGGGCACGCCGAAATCGAATTGCAGCACGCCGGTCATGTAGCGGACATATTGGACCCAAAGCGGCTGGTCGAGGCCGAGGCGGCTCATCAGCTGCTCGCGTACGGCGGCGGAGACGGGCATGTCATTGCCGTCGAAGGGGCCGCCGGGAATGGCATGCATCATCAGGAAGATGATGAGGGACACCACGAAGAAGGTGACGGCGACCGAGAGGAGGCGGCGGAGAATGTAGAGGATCATGCCGGGTGCCTCCGGGGATTATCGTCCTGGCATCGTGGCTCCCGCCACCCCCTCCTGGCCTCCCCCATCAAGGGGGAGGTGAACCCGGTGGGTGCGGCAGGATGGTGCCAAACACTCGATGTCACCCTCCCCCTTGTGGGGAGGGCCAGGGAGGGCTGACCGGTAGACCTCATGGTGAGCCTGTCGAACCATGGGGGCGGGCGAGTGGAGGCCTGGGTGCCACGACCTCGTGGTTCGACAGGCTCACCATGAGGTCTATTGATGAAAAGGGAGCTCATCATGTCGTCACGATCGCTTCGACGCGGTGATTGGGGGCGATGGTGAGCAATTGCGGGTCCGGGTGCGGGGCGAGGCCGGTCTGGATCGTGGTGTAGCGCGGGGTGGCCGCGGCGATCTCCTCGGCGGCGAGGAAGGTGCGGGTGCGCCGGTCGCGGGGATTGGTGGCGGGAATGGCGTCGAGCAGGGCGCGGGTATAGGGGTGGCGCGGATTGGCGAAGATTTCGGCGGTGGGCGCGGCTTCCACCACGCGGCCGCGATACATGACGATGACGCTGTCGGTCAGCGATTTGACGGTGGAGAGGTCATGGCTGATGAGCAGCATGGAGAGGCCCATTTCTGCCTGAAGCTGTTTGAGCAGGCCAATGATCTGCGCCTTGACGGTGACGTCGAGCGCGGAGGTGGGCTCATCGGCGACGAGCACGGAGGGGCCGAGGATAAGCGCGCGAGCGATGGCGACACGCTGGCGCTGGCCGCCGGAGAGTTCGTGTGGATAGCGGGAGCCGAAAGTGCGGTCGAGACCGACGCGTTCGAGCCAGTCGAGCGCTTGTTCGGTTTGTTCGCGTGGGCTGCCTATGCCGTGGATATGCAGGGGCTCGGCAATGATCTGGGCCAGGGTCATCATCGGATCGAGCGCGGAATAGCTGTCCTGGAAGACGATCTGCATGCGGCGGCGATAGGATTTGAGCGCGTCGGGAGCGAGGCCCGAAATATCGGCGCCATCGACCAGGATCTGGCCGCTGGAGGGCTCGGTGAGGCGCATGGCCATGAGGCCGGTCGTGGTCTTGCCCGAGCCGGATTCACCGACCAGCGCGACGATCTGGTTGCGCGGCAGCACCATATCGACGGCGCGCACGGCGTGGAAATCGCCATAGGTGCTGCCGAAAAACCCGTCGCGGCGGCGGATGCGATAGGCCTTGGCGAGACCGCGTAGTTCCAGGGCGGGCGCGGCGTCGTCGGGGGCGGGGGAGGATTTGTTGTAGCCGGCGTGGAGGCTGGCGAGCAGGGACTTGGTGTAATTGTCTTTGGGCGCGTCGAAAATCTGCTCGACGGGGCCTTCCTCCCGGACTTCGCCGTCATACATGACCAGCACGCGATCCACCGTTTCGGCGATGACGCCGAGATCGTGGGTAATCATGATCAGGGCCATGCCGAATTCGGCCTGCACCTGTTTGATGAGCTGGAGAATCTGGGCCTGAATGGTGACGTCGAGCGCGGTTGTGGGCTCGTCGGCAATCAGGATTTTGGGGCGGCAGGAGAGGGCCATGGCGATCATGGCGCGTTGCAGCATGCCGCCGGAAAGCTGGTGGGGATAATAGCCGAGAATGTCCCTGGCGTTCTTGATTTCGACGCGCTGCAGGAGCTGTTCGGCTTCCTTGAGGGCGTCGCGCTTGCTGGTGGCGCGGTGGGCTATGATGGTTTCGGCGATCTGGTGGCCGATGGTGAAGACCGGATCGAAAGCGGTCATCGGGTCCTGAAAAATCATTGCGGCGGTACGGCCGCGCAGGCGTTCGAGGTCTTCCTTATTGGCCGATAGGACGTCGACGCCATCGAGTTTGAGCGTTGTCGCCGTAACCTTGGCGGTGGCGGGCAGGAGGCGCAGCAGGGCGCTGCAGGAGACGGATTTACCGGAGCCGGATTCCCCGACAATGCCGAGGCTTTCGCCTTCATTGACGTGAAAGCTCACGCCGCGCACCGCATCGACCTGGCCGCCATATTGGCTGAAGCTGACCCGGAGGCCGGAGATTTCGACGAGTGGCATGGGTGAACCTGGAATTCTCTACGCGGGCATGGGCGGCGGGTCCCATTTAGGGAGGGTTGTCGCATATAACTTTGTACATCCACCGGGCGGCACCTCCCCCTTGACGGGGGAGGTTGGGAGGGGGTGCGTGAGCCCCAATATCCGGGCCAGTCGCCCCCCTCCCCATCCCTCCCCGCAAGGGGGAGGGTGCTGCATCGAGAGTGCGGCAACACTGACAACTACTGCTTGGTCAGGTGCGTGAAGAAGTAGTGGCCGAGCCGGTCGAGGGGGGTGAAGCCCAGCGAATTGGGCGAGGCCGCATCGCCGCCGAGTTCGGGCGAGATGACGGCGATGGTGATCGGATGGACCAAGGGCACGATTTCGGCCTGGTCGATCATCACCTGTTCGGCCTGGGCGTAGAGCTTGACGCGCTCTTCCCAGACGGGTTCGGAATCCGCCTTGGCGACCAGATCGTCATATTCCTGCACGTGGTAGCCGTGGCGGCCGCCATTGTAGAAAATGCCGTAGAAATTGGACGGATCGAGATAGTCGTATTCGTAGGGCGCGATGAAGATATTGTTCTTCTTGTTGAGCAGGCCATCCATCCATTCCTGGCCGGGCAGGACGCGGATATTCATGGTGATGCCCAGAACTTCCTTGAATTCGGCCTGCAGATATTGGGCCATGGCCGGAATGATGGCGCCGTTATAGCCGCCCTCTTCGCGATACCAGATTTCGATTTCGGGGAAGCCTTCGCCATTGGGGAAGCCGGCCGCGGCCAGATGCTCCTTGGCCTTTTCGGGGTCGAATACGGCCTGGGCGGCGATCTCCGGATTGTAGCCGGGATAGCCGGGCGGCAGGATGGAGCCGGCGGGGATGGCGATGTCCTTGAGGACGGTCGAGGTCAGCTCGGCGCGGTCGACGGCATAGTAGAGCGCCCGGCGGACATCGACTTTGTTGAAGGGTTCTGAATCCATGTCGAACGAGATGTAGGACGTGGCGAAGACGGCGTTCTTGCGGATGCCATCTGGGAAGCGCTGAGTGGCGACGGGCACCTGCCCGGTATTGAGGAAGGAATAGTCGGCGTCGCCGGCGAGGAAGGCAGGCAGGCCGACTTCGGGCGCGGCCAGGGTGGGATCGACCTCGAGACGGTCGATCTGGGCCTGCCAGGGGCCGGTATAGGTGGCCGACTTGGTGAGCACGACCGAATTGTTGGATTTCTCCCAGCTTTCGAGGTCGAAGGGGCCGGAGGAAACGACGGTATCGACATTGAGGGCCCAATCGTCGCCCAGCTTGTCGACCATATGCTTGGGCACCGGATACCAGAGGCTGGTGACGGAGGGCAGGTAGGGCTTTGGGGCATTGGTGGTGACTTCGATGGTGAGGTCGTCGACGGCCTTGAGGCCAAGGGTGGAGACATCGGCCGTGCCTTCGGTGACGTCCTTCCAGCCCTTGATGCCGCCGGCGAAATCCCAATACCAGGCAAAGTCATAGCCGGTGGTGGCGGCGCGCTGCAGGGCGAAGACATAATCCTCGGCGGTGAGCGGTTCGCCATCGGACCAGACCAGGCCGGGGCGGAGCTTGAAGGTCCAGGTGAGGCCATCCTCGGACTGGGTCCAGCTTTCGGCCGCCATGGGCGTCAGCTCGAATTCCTTGTCGAAGGTCGCCAGCGGCACCTGCAGCAATTCGGCGAGGGTGGCGCGGGAATAGACCGTTTTCATATAGTCCATATAGGTGCCGGTGGTGACACCGCTTGGCGCGACAATCGTCGTTTGCGCCTGTGCCGGCACGGTCAAGGCCGTGGCGACGGCCAGCGCAGCAGCTGTTTTCAGCAATGCGTTCATAAGCTCCCTCCTTGGTGCAGAGCCATTCGGACGTTCCCTATGCGCCGGCAGGTCTGGGATGGAGCCCAGCGAACCGGTCACTCTCTTGGCGATGGGCGGCAGGCACCCGTCGCGATGGACCGATCGATTTCCCTCTCAAAATCTGTCCAATGACATATGTCTGACAAATGCGTAGGGGCTTGGCAAGGTTGGTTATGGGGGATTTGCCCAAGACTTATCCGTGTGACGCGGCTGGGTGATAATTTGGGCAGGCTGGGGGCTGTGGTTCGGGCAAGCTGAATGCTCACGGCTCACCGCTTGCACAATTCTCTCCATTCGCCGTCATCGCCCGGCTTGTCCGGGTGATCCATCTCTCAGCGCGTGTGGAAGCATGGATTGCCCGGACAGGGCCGGGCAATGACGATGGAGGGGTGGGGTTTGGGGAGGTAGGCGGGTGGGCGTCCGCGTGCCCGTGGCTCTCGCCACCCCACCCTTGATCCCTCCCCATCAAGGGGAGGGTGACGACTGAGGCTCTGGTGCCTTAGGAGCGGCCACCTATAGCTGCTCGAGCCGCGGCCTCGATGGTGGCGGCGTTGATGCCGAAATGGGCGTAGAGGTCGTTGACGGTGCCGGTTTGGCCGAAATGTTCGACGCCGAGGCTGGTGGTGCGGTGGCCGAGGACGCTGCCGAGCCAGCCTAGCGTGGCCGGGTGGGCGTCGATGGCGGTGACGAGGGCGGCGCGGTAGGGGATATCTGCGAGCAGAAGTTCGATATGGCTGCGCGCTTGGGTGTCGCCATGCAGGCGGGCGCGTTGGGCGGCGTGCCAGCCGGCGTTGAGGCGATCGGCCGAGGTGACAGCGAGGACCGCCACATTGCGACTATCGCCACCGATGGCTGCGGCTGCGGCGATGGCTTCGCTGGCGAGGACGCCCTGATAGGCGATTACGACTTCGCAACTGGGCGTTGGTGGTTTCAGCCAATAGGCGCCGCGGATGATGCCGTCGGTGAGGGCTTTGTCGGGGGTGCGGGGCACCTGCTCGATGCTGCGGGTGGAAAGGCGCAGATAGACCGAGCCGCCGGTGACGTCGCGGGGCCAATCAGCCAGATCGGGGCGGGCATCGCCCTGGCGCTGCATGTAGTCGAAGGCCCAATCCATGATGATGGCGAGTTCGTCGGCAAAGGCCGGCTCGAAGCTGGCGAGGCCATCCTGAGCCATGCCGATCAGCGGGGAGGCGATGGATTGGTGCGCGCCGCCTTCGCCGGCTAGAGACACGCCCGAGGGCGTCGCGACCAGCAGGAACCGGGCATCCTGGTAGCAGGCATAGTTGAGCGCATCGAGGCCGCGGGAAATGAAGGGATCGTAAAGCGTGCCGATGGGCAGCAGACGCTCGCCGAAGAGGGAGTGCGAGAGGCCGGCGGCGCCCAGGGCGAGGAAGAGGTTCATTTCCGCGATGCCCAGCTCCAGATGCTGTCCCTCCGGGGTGGAGCGCCATTTCTGGGCGCTGGGAATGGCTTCCTTCTGGAACACGTCCACCATTTCGCGATTGGCGTAGAGATTGCGGCGATTGACCCAGGTGCCCAGATTGGTCGAGACGGTGACGTCGGGCGAGGTGGTGATGATGCGCCGGGCGAGGTCGCTATCGGTCTTGGCGATGGCGTCGAGGATCTTGCCGAAGGCGGTCTGGGTTGAGGTTGCGGCGGTGCCGACGAATTGCGGGCCGATGGTGGGGACTGGCGGGGAGGTGAGGCGGCGGCTTTCGGCGGTGTTGAAGGGGACGGCGGCGAGGAAGCGTTCGGTGGCGGCGGGGTCGGGGAGGCCTTCGAACTTGTCCCATTCGTGGCCCGCGCGGACGTTCATCGACTGGCGCAGATTGTCGATCTGGGCCGATGTCATCTGACCGGCGTGATTGTCCTTGTGGCCGGCGAGCGGGGTGGCCCAGCCTTTGACGGTGTAGGCGATGAAGACTGTGGGCGTGTCATTGCCGGCGGCTTCGAATTGTTCGAGCAGGCTTTGGGTGCAATGACCGCCGAGATTGGCCATGAGCTCGGCCAGTTCGGCATCGCTGCGGCGGGCGAGGAGGGCGGTGACGTCGCCCTGGTCGCCGATTTCGTCGAGCAGGCGTTCGCGCCAGGCGGCGCCGCCGCGGAACATCAGGGCGGAGTAGATGGCGTTGGGGGCGGCGTCGATCCAGGCCTTGAGGCGTTCCCCGCCCGGTTCGGCGAAGGCGGCGCGTTGCAGGGCGCCGTATTTTAGGGTGACGACCTGCCAGTCGAAGGCGCGGAAAATGGCTTCGATGCGCTCGTAAAGGCCTTCGCGGACGACGCCGTCTAGACTCTGGCGGTTGTAGTCGATGACCCACCAGGTGTTGCGCAGCCCGTGTTTCCAGCCTTCGAGCAGGCATTCGTAGACATTGCCTTCGTCGAGTTCCGCATCGCCGACCAGGGCGATCATGCGGCCCTCGGGAATGTCCTTGCGGGACCAGGGTTTGGCGCGGACGTAATCCTGGATGAGGGAGGCGAAGGCGGTGAAGGCGACGCCCAGGCCTACCGAGCCGGTGGAGATATCGACGTCGTCTGCGTCCTTGGTGCGGGAGGGATAGGATTGGGCGCCGCCGAAGGCGCGGAAATTTTGCAGTTTTTCGAGGCTCTGCTTGCCGAAGAGATATTGGATGGCGTGGAAGACCGGGGCGGCGTGGGGTTTTACGGCGACGCGGTCTTCGGGGCGGAGAATGCCGAAATAGAGCGCGGAGAGAATGGCGGCCATGGAGGCGGAGCTGGCCTGGTGGCCGCCGACTTTTACGCCATCAGTGTTGGGGCGAATGTGGTTGGCGTGGTGGATCATCCAATTGGAGAGCCACAGCGCTTTTTTGGTCAAGGCCTCGATATTGGCGATGCGCTGGTCGGTCAATTTGCTCTCCCCGTTTTGGGGAGAGAGGAGCCTATTGTGGCGCGGCGGTCAAATCACTCGAGAATGCCGCGGCGGTCGTCGTCGCTGTCATCGAAGGTGAACCAGGGACCGCCGCCGATGAAATCGGGCGGGGTGACGCGCATCTTGGCTGACCAGCCGACGAGATAGCCGGCCTGCACCCAACCGGTATCCCTGACCAGGCACCAGCGATCGTCGCGCGTGCATCTATCGAGCGGAACTTCCGCGCCATCGGCCAGCTTGCCGATGACCCGGTAATTGCTGCCGGGGCCGGTGCGCACATCGATATTGCCGCCCTTGACGCGGGCCAGGGGCTCGGCAAAGGCCGGGGTCGCCAGCAGCAGGGCAGCGAGGACGGCAAGGGGCAAGGCGCGCATGTCGATCTTCCTTTTTGTCACCTAATGAAATGCGCCAGAGCGCGTCCGGTTTCAAGGGATAGCTGCGGACATGATGAAGGGCCGCACGGCGCTGGCGCCTGCGGGTTCACGGTAACGGGCGGCCTTTGACTCGGCCAGTTTAGTCTAGGGGAGCCAAAGGCCGCCCGTCACGATCCGCTTTTGTGCAAGGTCCGGTTCAGGCGGTACCGTTATTGCAGGTCCGGCTGCCGAGTTTCCAACCCCACTGAACAGGCGCCCCCGTTCCACGGTCACCCCGCCCGGCTTTGCGTAGAAGCCGGTGACTGGCGGGATGAGGCATAATTGCATGCGCCAAAGGGGGCGGGGATAAGTTTTTGCGCCGCTCAGGCATGGGGCGACGGCAGGCCATCGGCGGAGCGATATACGGGGCGCGCGGACTGGCCGGCCTCGGTGAGATGGGCATAGCGTTCCTCGAAGGCGATGCCGGCGGCGCTCAGGCGGGCGACCATCAGGGCCACGTCGGCCGCGGTCATGGGTTCGCGGGGATTGATCCGCCCAAAAGACGGCATGCCGGGCTCGCGGCGATAGAGCCGATTGGCGATGCGCAGGGCGCGGCCGAGGCAGGTGAGCCCGGCTTCTCCCAGCGTGCCGGATGGCTTGGCCACCCGGACGAGATAATTGAGCGCCGCAACTTCGCGGCTCAGACAATTATAGGCGACAATGGCGCGTGGGCTGAGATGAGGTTTGGTCGACATGCTGTTCTCCCCGAGGTGAAACCGGCGAGGATAGCAGCGCGGGCACGGGCGGGGATAAGATTTTTCGCCGGCGGCTCAGAGCGGGCGGCGGCGTTTGATGGCGGCGATGCGATCGGCATCTTCGGCATTGAGATAGCGGCCGCGTTCGAGGATTTCGAGCGTGTATTCATCATAGGTCAGCCCCAGCTTCTCGGCCCGCCGGGCGCGCAGCAGGGCGATGTCATAGGGTACATCAAAGGCCTTTTTCCGCGACGCTTCCCATTCGAAATAGGTGCCAATCCCATTGGCGCCCCAGGGGCGCGGATCATCATCGAGCGGCGGGCCGTTGTTGGAGAGGCGGGGCGAGGTGGGGGTGTCGGACATGGAGGGATGATCTGACGGGTGGGCGGGGAGCGTCCAATGAATGTTTTCGATTGGGGGATTGGGTGGGAATTGCGTTGGGGGAGGACAAGGCGTGGAACCAGCGGTTGCACGGCTTAATGGCGTAGCAGGGGAAACCTTCGGCGTCCGCCTCAATGTCGCCCTTGGGCGGGATAGTGCAAGCGTAAGCGAAATTCAGATTAATGTCTTAGGTATGGAGCGGTGCAAAATACGCAGAAATGGTTTTGTGACGCACGTTGAATGGCCTTCCGGTTCTAATTGATGGCTCCGAAGAATTGAAAATTATCTCGTCTTTACTCTTGGATATTATGGATGCATTTGGATACTTCTCAACGAAATATTCCAGCCATTTTTCCAAAATAATATCTATTCTTTCGCAGTTGCAAAAAATTATTAGACTGCCGCGATCTTGCCCTGGCTGGCCTGTTGCATATCTACCAAAAAGCTGATCATAGCCTGCCGCGATCCAGAAATTATTTACAGCTGAGACCTTTTTCGCTTCACCGAGCCAAAGGAACTCTGCTCCCTCTGAAATTACTATATCGCAGTGTCCCCCAGATGTGGTGTCGTGCGTGGCATTAAATCCAATCTGGCAGAGTTGAAGTATGAGCATTATTGAAAGTTGATCTTCGGTCTGTCCGTCCATTTCTTTTGGAAATTGGGACATCCGCAAAGCGCAGCTATCTATGGCTCGATCAATAAGGTCGCACAATCTGCCGAAATCCGGCTCTCCCGCGCGATATTCAATTAAGTCTAAAGGTAAAACTGCGTTCGACAAACGGGCGATCGCTCTCAAATCATCCAGCGAAGGTGATTTCATCATCCAACCATCTTTTGAAATATGTCGGATGTTCTAAAGTATGGTAGGATATGTCTGTAGAAATCCCGATCTAGTTCCCCCGTTTCTGGATTTACTATGTATTTTTGCTTTGTTGCTCTAGTGTACTCGTTTGGAGACAGAATAAATTCTTTGTTTGAAGTTTCGTCTAGATATACGAAGAATGGTTTCAAGACAGCCGCCGAGTCGCTGGTCAATACTGATATTGCGACCAAAAGTTCTGGGTCGTCTGTTTTAGTGTGCGCTAAATTTGACAAAGAGTAATACGAGAGGAACGAAGTTTCCTTCGTTGATAGTTGTGATAGTTCACTAACCAAATATTGAGCAAGCGCAAGCGGGCGTCCTTCGCCCAGCATGCGCGCAACTGTTTCCTGCAGTTTGGCTAGTTGGTCTGCCATTTCTCAGGCATGCTCCAGCAGCTTGTCCCTCACAAAATCGAAGTCCGAGTAGGTAGCCACCTTTTTCACGCTCGCTGTGTGGAGCTGGGCGTTTGGCGTTCCAATCTGGCTCAGGTTTCCGTGAAGATACAGTTCCGGCGCCGTAACAGTTTTGACGCCTGGCTCTTGTCGTCGCCACCGAACGCCAATGTGAAAGGGCTCAATTTCTGTACTCAAAGCTTCGATACCACCCACATGATAGGTTTCTTGGCGCAGACTTTCGTGAGACCTCATGCGCTCTTGCTTCACCGAGCCAGTTGTCGTCGCAAATGAAAGTTCCATCAAATTTCCCTCGGTCTGGTCGTTGTATATGCTCTTTATGGCACCGAAGAGATTGACCGGGGATATGATTGAACTCGATCCAGAACGCGAGTGTAGTTCGGCGTACATTTGCTGGTGAAATTGCCCAACTGCATTAACGGTTTCGTCCCTCATAATGTCTATTCGGACCTCCGCCAGATCGCTGTTGTCGGGAAGCCATATGACGCCGTAGGCTTGGTACATTACAGCCCGAATTGCTATGATCTCATCGAAACCTGCAAACACCCCCTGTGCGGCCTGTGGGATGTCGTTAGTTTGAATGGGAACGCGCTCCTCAAAACGACGAATGCTCGAAAACACCCCAACCGAAGCATTGCGATCATGGAATGCGCATTCTAGCTGCGGCGGCTCTACGTGTGCCTTTGCAAGCGACGACAAAATTCTAGGTCGCTTCAATCTATTGAGTTTGAAGCTCTCCCTTAAGTTAAGTCGGAGAACTTCTGCGTTTGACTCGCCCAGCTTAAACAACCGGGTGGATTTTTCCCCGCAGCAGATGTGCTGAAAATACAAATAGTATAGTTCGTCTAGGCTGATTGCATCAAAATTGTCTCTGAACCGGATTTCGTCTAGCGCTGCTTCCCAGCCGTGTCCTGCCTCCAGTCCAACCCGTTCTAGTATTCGACGTGCAATACTCCATGGCGCTCGCTCGCGTAGCGCAAGTGCAATATCCAGGATTTCGGATTTCTTTGATGCAGACGCCTCTCCGTTCTGCCAAACGCTCAAATGCGATATCAACGATGTCCCCCTCCAAAATAAGGCGGAGCATAGCCATTATTTTTCATCAAAAAAGCAATAACTGCGAGGACTCAACAGTCTCCTGCTAATCACTGTCCTTGCGTTTGAATGGAGGTAATCGGAAACACTTCTGAAGATCGTTCTGGCGCGAGCGGGTTTGCAGCTCAAGGAGTGACTGTCGCCACACTCCCAAGGCCAAGCCTAACTCACCTCCCCACTCAACGTATCCAGCTCCATCTCCCGCAGCCGCTTCACCTCGTCCCGCAGCCGTGCGGCCTTCTCGAATTCCAAATTCGTGGCGGCTTCGCGCATCTGGGCTTCCATGTCCTTGATGACGGCGGCCAGGTTGGCGCCGACTTCGACGCGTTCTTTGCCGTCTTTGCCTTTGCCGATGCTGACCGTGACGTGGTCGCGTTCATAAACGCTGTCCACGATGTCGTGGATGTTGGAGCGGACCGAGGCGGGGGTGATGCCGTGTTCCTCGTTGTAAGCGACCTGCTTTTCGCGGCGGCGGGTGGTTTCGGCCAGGGCGCGCTGCATGGAGCCGGTTTCCTTGTCGGCGTACAAGATCACGCGGCCATCGACGTTGCGGGCGGCGCGGCCGATGGTCTGGATCAGGGAGGTTTCGCTGCGCAAAAAGCCTTCCTTGTCGGCGTCGAGAATGGCGACGAGGCCGCATTCTGGAATATCCAGGCCTTCGCGCAGGAGGTTGATGCCCACCAGCACGTCGAAGGCGCCCAGGCGTAGGTCGCGGATGATTTCGATGCGCTCGATCGTGTCGACGTCCGAGTGCATGTAGCGCACCTTGATGCCCTGTTCGTGCATATATTCGGTCAGGTCCTCGGCCATTTTTTTGGTGAGGACGGTGACGAGGGTGCGGTAGCCCTTGTTGATCGTGTTGCGGATTTCGTCGATCACGTCATCGACCTGCGCCTTGGCGGGGCGGATTTCGACCGGGGGATCGATCAGGCCGGTGGGGCGGATGACCTGTTCGGCAAAGACGCCGCCGGTCTGGTCCATTTCCCACTTGCCCGGCGTGGCCGACACATAGACCGATTGCGGCCGCATGGCGTTCCATTCCTCGAAGCGCAGGGGACGATTGTCCATGCAGGAGGGGAGGCGGAAGCCGTATTCGGCCAGGGTGGCCTTGCGGCGGAGATCGCCGCGATACATGGCGCCGAGCTGGCCGATGGTGACGTGGCTTTCGTCGACGAAGACCAGGGCATTGTCGGGCAGGTATTCGAACAGGGTCGGGGGCGGCTCGCCGGGTTTGCGGCCGGAGAAGTAGCGGGAATAATTCTCGATGCCGGCGCAGGAGCCGGTGGCTTCCATCATTTCGAGATCGAAGAGGGAGCGTTGTTCGAGGCGCTGGGCTTCGAGGAACCGGCCGGCGCCGTTGAGCTCCTGCAGGCGCGCGGCGAGTTCGCTGCGGATGGCCTTGATGGCCTGATTCATGGTGGTGCGCGGCGTCACGTGGTGGGAGTTGGCGAAGACGCGAATGAAGGTGAGGTCGGCGGATTTTTTGCCCGTCAGGGGGTCGAATTCCACGATGGATTCGATTTCGTTGCCGAAGAGGGAGACGCGCCAGGCGGCGGCTTCATAGTGGGCGGGGAAGAGTTCGATCGTGTCGCCGCGGACGCGGAACGTGCCGCGCACGAAGCCGGTGTCGCCGCGCTTGTATTGCAGGGCGACGAGCTTGGCGATGACCTCGCGCTGGTCGATTTTCTGGCCCTTTTGCAGGTCGACAGTCATGGCGGTGTAGTCTTCGACCGAGCCGATACCGTAGATGCAGGAGACCGAGGCGACGATGATGACGTCGTCGCGCTCGAGGATCGCGCGCGTGGCCGAGTGGCGCATGCGGTCGATCTGCTCGTTGATGGTGGATTCCTTCTCGATATAGGTATCGGTGCGCGGCACATAGGCTTCGGGCTGATAGTAATCGTAGTAGGAAACGAAATATTCGACCGCGTTGTCGGGAAAGAAGCTCTTGAACTCGCCATAGAGCTGGGCGGCGAGGGTTTTGTTGGGGGCCAGGATCAGCGCGGGGCGATTGGTCTGGGCGATGACCTGGGCGGCGGTAAAAGTCTTGCCCGAGCCGGTGACGCCGAGCAGGACCTGGTCGGTTTCGCCATTGTTGATGCCTTCGACCAGCTCGGCGATGGCGGTGGGCTGGTCGCCGGCGGGCTTGTAATCGGTGACCATGCGGAAGGGCTGGCCGCCGAGGCGCTTTTCGAGACGGTTCTGCGCCTTGTGCGGCACCCAGGGGGAGGAGCCTTCCACCTCCTTGCGGCCATGCAGGATGATCTGTTCGAGGGCTTTGACGGTGGCGGTGACGCCGACGGTCTGCGCATCCTCGACGGTGCGGCTGGAGCCGGATTTGGACCTGGCGCTGGAGACAACGCTCTGCAATTGCGCGGCGGTACTCTCGTTTTGCGCGCTACGCGCCGCGGGGGAGGGCATGTGGCCGAAGCCGGCTTGCGGGCTTTCGCCCATGCCGTCGAAATCGATGCGGTCGACCGAGTTTATCTTGGTCTTGGCGGTGCGCTTCGACATGCCGGTGGCGGTGTCGTGGCTGGATTTGGTGGTGCGGCGCTTTTCGAGCGCGGTCTTTTTCTCGGCGGCTTCGGCCTCGACGGCGGCTTTCTGATCGGCACGGTCGAGCGCGCGCTTGTTGCGCATGCGTTCGGCATAGAGCGGCTTGTTGGCCGCCAGGTCTTCGGCCTTCTCGATCTCGCCGAGGAAATCGTCGATGGAGAATTCAGCTTTACCGGGGCGCGCGGATTTGTCGGCCATGAAAACACACTTGCTTGGGGGAAGCGTTCAAGATGGGGAACGGCACAGCATAATGCAATGTTCCGCCGACATTAGCACCGCATGAACGGAGACGGAACAGGGCTGCTGACAGGTGGTGTCAGCAAGGGCGCGGGGCGAGGATAAATATATGGGGTCTCCGGAAATTATTAAGGCATGGACCGGAAGCTCAGTTGCCGGGCTGGCGATGGTTGCATAGAAAAGATGCCGCAGACGGGAATCTGTGGTGATGCGGGGGCATGTGCGGTGAGGGGCCTTGGGGAAATGCGCGAGCGGGCGCCGGTTGGATTCTGGCGGCTCGTGATGGGCCTGGCGCTGGCCGCCCTGGCATTGGCGGCACTGGCCGGTCCGGCCCTGGCGCAAACAATCCAGGTTAACCCGCCAACGTTGCCGGGTTCGACGGTGGGACCATTTTATACCCAAACGCTGTCGGCGAGCGGCGGGACAGCGCCCTATACTTATGCCGTCACCGGCGGCGCCTTGCCGGTGGGGTTGACCTTGGAGCCGACCACCGGCGTCATCTCCGGCACGCCGGCCGCCTTCGGGGTAGCCAACTTTACGATCACCGCAACGGATAGCCTGTCTGCGACTGGCTCGCGGGCCTATTCGCTGACGATTACTGCAGCTCCGGTTGCGGTCACCTCCGTCACCGTGCCTCCCGCCCGGACATATGTTCTGGGTGATGCGTTGGACTTTGTCGTGCAGTTCGACGCCACGGTTTTTGTCACCGGCACGCCACGCATAGCACTGACCATCGGTGCGTCGACGCGATATGCCAATTATATCAGCGGATCCGGCACGCCCACGCTACGCTTTTCCTATCCAGTCCAGAGCGGAGACGCCGATGCCAACGGCATCAGTGTTGGCGCCTTGTCGGACAACGGCGGCACGATCCGCAGCGGGACAGGCGTCGATGCGGTGCTAACGCTCAATTCGGTGGGGTCGACGAGTGGCGTTCTGGTCGATGGCAATGGCATTGTCGCCGTAGATGATAGCTACACGGTGCAGGAGGATCAGCAATTGGTGGTCTCGGCCGCCAATGGTGTGCTGGCCAATGACACGGGCTTGAATCTGACTGCCTCCCAGACGAGCGGGCCGACACATGGATCCGTCACTTTGAATCCGGACGGTTCATTTGCTTATATGCCGCAGGCAAATTTTTTCGGGACCGATAGTTTTCAGGTGCAGGTCAGCAATGGCGTTTATTCCGCCAATTCCACGGTGACCATCGCTGTGGTGCCGACAACGCCGGTTGTGAGCGGGGTCGCGCCATCGCAGGGGCCGGTGGCGGGCGGCACGGTGGTAACGATCAACGGTTCCGATCTGCTGGGCGTGAGCGAGGTGCGTTTCGGCGGTGCGCCGGCGAGCTTTATGGTGAATTCGGACAGCTCCATTACCGCCACGGTGCCGGCAGGGACGCCGGGCGCGGTGGATGTGACCCTGATCAAGGGCAGCGCCGTGGCGACGTCCGTGGGCGGCTATACCTATCTCGCGCCGGGCGCGCTGAGTGTAGCCGATAATGGCGGTTTCACCGCCGTGGGGCCGGTGGGTGGGCCGTTTGCGCCGCCGTCCAAAACCTGGACTTTGAGCAATACCGGCGGGGAGGCCATCAGCGTCGAGGTGGTGGCGCCGGGCGGGGTCTTCGAGCTGAGCGGGGCGACGAGCGGTACATCATTCACCTTGCCGCCTGCGGCAAGTGTCGACATCACGCTGAGCCTGAATGCAGGGGCCAATGCCTTGCCCCCAGGGACGGTTAGCGGCCCGATTACGTTCTTCAACCTGACGAATGGCATCGGTCATGACCTGCGAGCGGCCATTCTCGATGTGTGGCAGGCGGAGCCGGACTTGACGCTGAGCAGTTCGGCCAATCCTGCACGATTTGGCGAGGCGGTGAGCCTGACCGCGGTGCTGCATGGCGGCTTCAACCCCGGCGGAACGGTTTCGTTCCGGAATGGCGGCACGCTGCTGGGCAGCGTGCCCGTGAGCGGCGGGCAGGCAGTGTTGAACCTGTCCGACCTGCCGGCGGGAACGCACAGCATTACCGCAAGCTATTCGGGGGACGGGAACAATCTTGAGAGGGTTTCGCCCGTGCTGAACCAGGTGGTGGCGGCGCTGGTCCCGGTGGTTTCGGTGAGCAGTTCGGCGAACCCGGCGCGGCTTGGCGACTCGGTGAGCTTTACGGCGGTGCTGAGCGGCGGCGCCAACCCGACGGGTACGATCTCGTTTTTCGATGGCGGCACAATGCTGGGTAGCGTTGCAGTGAGCGGCGGGCAGGCCGTGTTGAACGTGTCCGACCTAGCCGTTGGGACCCATGCCATTACGGCAAGTTATTCGGGCGACGCGAGTAATGTGGCGGCCGTTTCGCCGGCATTGAGCCAGGTCGTGGAGGCCCTGGGCTCGGTGACGATCCGGCAGGAAACCAGCGGCAGCGATGCGGTGTTCGGGTTCCGCTCGGCCACGGCGGGGCTGAATGTGGCGGTTGCAACCGTCAATGGCGTGGGGCAGAGCGCGGCGATTGCCTTGCCGGCTGGCTCCTATGCCGTGACCGCCGATGATATGGGCGGAGCCGGCTATGTGCTGATGGGCCTCACCTGCAATGACGGCGACAGCCTGGGCGATGTCGCCAGCCGCACGGCCAATATCGAGTTGGCGGCGGGCGAAGCGGTGATCTGCACCTTTACCTCGGTCAATTCGGCGGAAGCGACGACGGCGCTGATCGAGGATTTTCTGGAGAGCCGTGCCCGGCTGATCCTGGCCAATGCGCCGGACGAAAAGCGCCGCTTCGATCGGCTGAACGGACGGGTAGCGGGCGGCGGTCCGGTGGGCTCGGCGCTGCTGGGCTATCTGCCGGGACTGGTCGAGGGTGGACCGGTGGGAATCTCGACCTCGCTGGGGGCGATCGAGGCCATGGCGGGCAATCAGCAGCCGGGGGCGTTCGATGCCTGGTTTGAGGGCACATTCTCGCTGTTCGAGGGCGACGGGGCCAGGGACCGGTTCAACAGCGCGGCTTTTGGCGCAGACTACCTGCTCAATCCGGACCTGCTGGTGGGCGGCTTCGTGCAGTTCGACCATTTGTCGCGGCGCTTTGCCGACGATGCGGCGACAGCATCGGGAAGCGGCTGGCTGGCGGGGCCCTATGTGACGGCGCGGCTGAGCGACAATCTCTATCTCGACCTGCTGGCGGCGGGCGGGCAATCGGGCAACCGGATCAGCCCGGACGGCAGCTATGAAGACCGGTTCGATGCGACACGCTATCTGCTGAGTGCGGCCCTTGAGGGGCAATGGACGCATGAAAACTGGACGTTTTCGCCGCGGGTGAAGCTGAGCTATTTCGAGGAAACCAGCGATGGTTATGTCGATAGCCTGGGCGTGGATATTCCGGGCGTGACGGTGGGGCTGGGGCAATTGGCCGTGGGGCCTGGGATCGGCTATCGGCTGACACTGGACAGCGGCGTGGTGGTGGATCTCGGGCTGCGGGCCGAGGGCGTGCTGGAAATTGCCAATGCCGGCGGGCTGGAACTGGGCGATTTCAGCGGACGGTTGTCGGGAACAATTGGCTTCGGGCTGGTCGGCGGCGCCAATATCGGGCTGTCGGCACGGCTGGATGGGCTTGGGGCCGGTGAGGGGACCGCCGGGAGCTTTGGAGTGACGCTGAGTTTGCCGGCGCGGTAGGGGGGCGGGCTCCCTCACTGGCCGCGTTGGTTTTGGCGATTTGCCGCTTGCTCGCCTGCTCCCATTTATCGTCATCACCCGGCTCGTCCGGGTGATCCATCTCTCAGCATGCGCGGAAGCATGGATTGCCCGGACGAGCCGGGCAATGACGG
Source organism: Devosia sp. (assembly GCA_035565135.1). Classification (GTDB taxonomy): domain Bacteria; phylum Pseudomonadota; class Alphaproteobacteria; order Rhizobiales; family Devosiaceae; genus Devosia. Next base: position 1,710 of record DATMSY010000126.1, on the reverse strand, counting down.
TGGAACATGGTTCGGGGGAGCGACGGGTCCTCGAGTGACCTGCTTTGAGGGTGGGGTATCGGAGTATCCACCAGCATAGAGTGCATTGAGGGCACGACACCCCCACCCTAGCCCTCCCCTCAAGGGGGAGGGGATTGGATCGGGGCTTTCTACGGCCCAAAACGAAAAAGGCCCGCGCGTCGCGGGCCTCAAATCCGAGCTACGATAACTTAGTGGATGCGGAGCGAGGAGACGTTGCCGCGCAGATAGGTGGTGAGGGCGGGCTCGGAACGCACGATGCGCTCGCAATAGCTCTTGAAGAAGCGGTCGCGGCAGACCGAGATCGAGGTGCGGCCGTTGAGCTGGACCGAGGCGAAGTTGTTGTCGAGATTGAGCACGGCCAGATCGTCGATGCTCTGGCTGCCGGAGAAGCAGGACGAGGTGCCGGTGAAATTGGTGCCCGAGAAGAAGCAGACTTCGCCCGCGCCGCCATGGGTGATGATCGGAGCCGGGTTACGGCCGAAATCGACATAGTGGATGGAGGCCCAGCCGCGCTGACGCTCGGCCGAGACCAGGCACCAGTCGCGCTGGCAGCGCAGCACCTTGATGGGGGTTTCGGCGGCGATCTGGCCGGTCACGTCATAGGAGCGGCCGGGGCCGGAGGCCAGGACCAGCGGCTTGATGCTCCAGGCATGGGTGCCGGCTTCTTCCGCAAAACTGGCCGTGGCGGCGCCAAACAGCATGACGATGGCCAGGCAGGCCGAGATGAGAGCGGAAACAAGACGCATGATGGAAACCCTCGCGAACAAAGCGCGCGGAGATTAGCGCGGTCGCGTGTCATCTCCAAGCCCCGGAGGGAGAAAGAAAAGGCGCCAATAGCAAGATTGGCGCCCGTGTTGCGATCGTGCCGGTCAGCGCACCCGGATGGAGGCGATATAGTCGTCGAAATCGCCCAGGGCGCTGGCGCTGGTGGTGTAGACGCGGCAATTGCGGAAATTGACTTCCGAACAGACCTGCACTTCGAGCCCTTCGGGATTGTCGATCGAGGAAATGCGGTCGACCCAGTTGCGCAGGTCGCGATTGGCGTCGCCGGCCTGCAGGCAGAAGCTGTCGCCGCGCATGCGGGTGCGGTCGAAGAAGCAGACTTCGGGGTAGAAGGCGGGCGGCTGGATGATCGGCGGGCGCGGGGGGCGCGGCGGATTGGGCTGGCCGATGCCGATGCTGACCGAGCCATTGGGGCCGCCAATGGTGAAGCCGAAGGAGAGGCCAGGCTGATTGGGATTGACCGGGCGGCCGCCCGCGGTGAGGTAGCTGGCCGAGACCCAGCCATCGGGACCGGCTTTGGCGATATAGCACCAGGAGCCCTGGCAGCGCTGCACATCGACCTGGGTGCCGGCGCGGACCACATCGACCACGGCATAATTGGTGCCGGGGCCGGAGCGCACATTGACATTGGTGGTGACGGTGCCCGGCGCGGCCTGGGCCGCGGGCAGGAAGACCACGACGGCCGCAACCGCCAGGGCAAGGGCCCCGACCATCCGCAGCAGCACTTTGTTCCTATGGTTCATGATGGTGCTCCTCACTCGACACCACACCAGTCTAGCGCAAGAACGAAGGCCGGGTAACGGGAGTTCCCCGATATGGTTGCCAGATCAATGGGCTAGGTTAATTCGGGGGCTTGCGAATGACATCACCCGCGGTGTCATTCCCGCGAAAGCGGGAATCCCTGTT
>DATMSY010000125.1:0-2778 GCA_035565135.1 Devosia sp. | reverse complement strand
CCGGCCTCGCGCGCCGACAGGCTCGCCACCGCCACCGCATCGGGCGCCAGCGTCGCCTGGCTCGTCAAATCCCCCGCCAGCCCCAGATCCTCCTCCAGCGCAGCGGCGACGGCGCGCTCCACCAAAAGGCGTGGCAAATGGGCGGGCAGGCGGGATGTAACAGGCATAATAACGGTCTCGCGTCAGTGCCGTTGATGTACGCGCAGCACGGGGCCCATGCAAGGCACAGCTATCCCTCGCGTCCCGCTGGAGAAGGACAGTTTTCCGCGCTCGCCCGAAAATCCGCACGGGCGCCTAGCGCAGCAGGCTTTGCCCGCCATCAATCCAGATCGGCGTTCCCGTAATATGCCGCGACGCGTCGCTCACCAGGAACAGCACCGTATCGGCCACATCCTGCGCCTTGCCCTTGCGGCCGCCGGTCAGCGGAATATCTCCGTCCGGAAACTTCACCGGAATTTCGATCCGCTCGGTATCCCGCTTCTCGGTATTGTCCGAAATCTCGCTCTCGATGGCGCCGGGGCAGATCGCATTGATCCGGATGCGCCGGCTCCCCAGTTCCAGCGCCAATTGCTGCACCAGGGCAACCTGGCCTGCCTTGGTCACCGAATAGGCGCTGGCGCCGGGCGTGGCGAAGCTGCGCGTACCGTTGATCGAGGAAATGACCACGATCGAGCCGCCGCCCGCCGCCTCCAGATGCGGCACCGCATGATGAATGGTGAGATAGGTGCCGCGCAGATTGACGCGGATCGTGGTGTCCCATTCTTCCGGCGTCAGGCTTTCGATCGGCGCCCACACCCCGTTAATGCCGGCATTGGCGACCACAATGTCCAACCGGCCATGATCTCTGATGATCCGCTCGACCGCTTCTCCCATTGCCGCGTCGTCCGAAACATCGGCCGTCGCCGCCTGGGCCTTCCCACCCGCTTCGACAATTTCGGCAGCGGTGCGCTCCACCTCCTCGGCGGTGCGGCTGAGCGCAATCACTGCGGCGCCTGCCGCGCCCAGCGTCAATGCCGAAGCCTTGCCGATACCCGATCCGGCGCCAGTCACCAGCGCCACTTTACCCTTCAGCTCGTTCATGCGTGTCTCCTGTCTCCAGGGCCAACGCATGAACGCGCGGATGGTTGGTCCTAGTGCGGAATCTTGGCGGTGTGATCGGCCTCGATGATCCCCTTGGTCAGGCTCCCATTGGCCGGATAAAGCGGGATCAGGCAGGCCTGCAGCGCGTGATAGATATCCGGCTTGCCCACGAAGAGGCGCGAAGTCGGCGTCAAATCTTCCTTGAGCTCGCTGAGCCAGCCGCCGCGCGCATGGTCGATCATATGATTGTCGGCAAAGTCCCAGAGCTTGCGATACCAGATCTGGAAATAGTCATCGCGATCATAGGAGGTGAGGAACGAGGCCGCCCCGATCCCCTCGGCCAGGGGCCACCACAGCTTCTCGCGCATCACCGGCTTATTGTCCCAGTCCAGCGTATAAAAGAACCCGCCATGGACCTTATCCCAGCCCAGATCCACCGCTGCGCGGAACAGATGCCGCGCCGCATCGGTCAGCCAATGCAGCCGCTTTTCCCCCAGCACCCAGAGCTGGATCAATAGCCGCGCCCATTCCAGCCAATGGCCTGGCGTGGTGCCGGCCGGGCGGAACATTTCATTGCCCAGGTAATTCTTGTCGAGCACCCAGTTCTCGTCGAAATGCTCGGCTACCCGATAATCCAGCGAGGCGGCATGCTCGGCAATGATCAGCTTGGCGATCGCCTCCGCCTTGGTCAGATAGTCCTTATTGCCCGTCGCCTCGAACGCCGCCATCAGCGCTTCGGTCATATGCATATTGGCGTTCTGCCCGCGATAGGGCAGGAGCGTGGACCAGTCCGAATTATATTCGTCCTTCACCGCGCCCCGGCTTGCATCCCAGAAGCGCGTATTGATCACTTCGGTCACATCAGCCAGCATCTGGTCGGCCAGCGGATGCCCCACCAGCTTGGCGCTCGAGGCCGCCAGCAGCACGAAAGCATGACCATAAGCCTGCTTGGACCCGTCCTTGACCCCGTCATTATTCAGCGACCACACATAGCCGCCCCTGCGGGCATCGCGATGCTGGTTCCAGATATATTGCATGCCATGGTCGAGGATTTCCCCCGAACCCGGCCGCCCGATCAGGCTGCCGATCGCCGCGCAATGCACCATACGCGTCGTGCCATGAATCTGGCGCGTCGAATTGGCGGCATCCAGCGGCTTGCCCTCATCGTCCAGCTCGAAAAACCCACCCTTGGGATTGAGCGAGGCCGCTTCAAAAAAATCGAACAGATTATTGGCCTGCCGCATCAGCCATTGCCGATGAAACGGACGCGTGCTCCACGGGCCCGAATTGGTCTTGGGAAGGGTGTATTGCGCGTCGCTCATGCTGGCTCCCGTCCGGCCACATATCGCCGGTTGCTCTCTGCGACGTGTATACGAGCGGAATAAGAACGTTGCAATTTCGATTGCATCCATCCCCTTGGCATTGCCCAGGATTGTAAGACCGATCAGTTCGCCGAATAAAATCCCTTGACCCGGCCAACTTCCTCCGCCGAGCCCAAAATCACCGGCACCCGCTGGTGAATCCCTGTCGGCTGCACATCCAAAATCCGCTCGCGCCCGGTCGTCGATTTCCCGCCCGCCGCCTCAACCAGCAGCGCCATCGGATTGGCCTCATAGAGCAGCCGCAGCCGCCCGCCCTTGCTCACCGTCTCGCTATCGAGCGGATAAAGAAAAATCCCGCCCCGCATCAGGATGCGAT
>DATMSY010000124.1:0-6732 GCA_035565135.1 Devosia sp. | reverse complement strand
CGAGCGGGTGCTCGATAGCCGCGCGGCGGCACGGGAGACGCTGGATTTTGCGCTGCCGCCGTCGCTGCTGGCGCTGGAGCCGGGTGATCTGGTTTCTATTGCCGGACTAGCCGAGGGGCCGTTTGAAATCGCTGAAATTCGCGATGGGTTGAGCCGGCAGATCAAGGCGCGGACGCTGCCGAATAATACGGCGGTGGCAACGGCTGTGGATCGGCCGATGGCGCCGGGTGGTGGCGAATTTGCCGAAGTGCTGCCGCTGGTGGCTCTGGCGCATTTGCCGCCGCTGCCGGACGATCCCGGCCGGTCGCGGCTGGTGGTTGCGGGCTATGCGCAGCCATGGCCGGGGCATTTGCGGGTGACCGACGAGACGACGGGCACTGCGGTGGTGGACCTGACGCGGCGGGCGGCGATTGGCGAGACCTTGGCGGCGTTCGGTGCGGGGCCGCTTGGTATTTGGGATCTGGGCAATGTGGTCGAGGTGAGCCTGCTGACGGGGCATCTCGCCGCGGCGGATGAACTGGCTGTGCTGGCGGGGAGCAATCGGATTGCGGTCGAGAGCGGCGGCAATTGGGAGGTCATCGGCTTTGAGGTGGCGGAATTGGTGGCGCCGGGGCAGTTCCGGCTGAGCCGGTTGTTGCGCGGGCTGGAGGGGACACAGCCCATGGCCGTGGCGGCAGGGTCGCGGGTGATCGTGCTGGATGGACGGGCGGCGGTGCTACCGGTCGAGACGCATCTGCTGGGCGAGGAACGGGTGTTCCGGGTCTATGCGGGCGGTAGCGACGTGACGGGCACGGTTTGGCCGGTCAGCACCGGGGTCGCTCCGGCACTGCCCTTGCCGCCGGCACAATTGCGGGCGCGGCGGGGGAGTGGTGGCGATGTGACCCTGTCCTGGGTGCGACGTAGCCGGGCCGATGGCGATGGCTGGGGCGCGGTGGAAGCCCCACTGGAGCATCAGCCGGAGGGCTATCGCATCGCCATTCTCATTGGATCGACGCTGGTGCGGACGCTGAGCAGCGCCACGCCAACCGTGAGCTACGGGGCAGCGGAGCAGATGGCTGATTTCGGTGCCCTGCCGGCTGGGTTTGGTTTCAGCGTGGCGCAGGTCAGTCCGGTGCTGGGCGTGGGGCATGTCGCAACGGGAGAATTCCATGGCTAGGACGCGCTTTGATATCTGCCTCGACGAGGTGCTGCGGCATGAGGGGGGCTATGTGGACCATCCCAGCGATCCCGGCGGGGCGACCAATATGGGGATCACGCACAAGACGCTGGCGCGGTGGCGCAATGTGTCGCCGTGGTGGAACCTGCCCAAGGCCGAGGTCAAAGCGCTGGGGCGGGCCGAGGCGGCACGGATTTATCGGGCGAGCTATTGGGATCGCAGCAAGGCGGGGAAACTGCCGGCAGGGCTTGATCTGGCGCTGTTCGACTTTGCGGTCAATTCGGGGCCGGATCGGGCCATTCGCACCTTGCAGGCCGAATTGGGCGTGGTGGCCGATGGGCAGGTCGGGCCGCTGACGCTGGCGGCGGTTGCGGCGCGGAACACAGCGGCGCTCATTACAGCGCTCTGCGACCGGCGGCTGGGCTTTCTCAACCGGCTCTCGACCTTCCCCACTTTCGGCAAGGGCTGGACCAATCGCGTCGCGGCCATCCGCAAGGCGGCGCTGGCGGCCGCGGGCACCACGACTGTCCCCACTTCACCCTCTTCAAACTGGAGCAGCACAATGGATTTCCTCAACGGCTACAAAACCTATATCGTCGGTTTCATCATGCTGCTGGCGGCTGGCGCGCAATTGCTGGGCGTGGAATTGCCCGCGCTGGACGGCGCTTCGGCCGGCCAGCTGATCATGGAGGCGCTGGCGATTATCTTCCTGCGCAGGGGATTGAAGGGGGATATCGGCAAGGCGTGATGGCGCAATCTGGACATGATCACCATATTCATGTCCCATTCAGCAACGCCCCCATAGATTGCTCTCATGAAAACCTTGATCATGAAATTGCTGCCTGCCGCCGCGCTCGCCCTGGCCATCGGCTTTGCCGCTACCGGCACGGCCAGTGCCCAGGCCTGCCTGGATAAACGGCAGATCCAGGAGGCGGTCTCGTCGGGCCAGATCATGTCGCTCGACGCCGTTCTGGCCTCTGCGGGGGTAGATTCGAGCGTCGAGGTGCTCAATGTGCAGGTATGTGACCAGGGCGGCAGGTTAGTCTATATTATCGGCGTGCTGAGCCGTGACGGACAGGCGCAGAACCTGGTTCTGAGCGCCCAGTAACGGCGTTTGCAGGGGGCAATCGATGCGAATTCTCGTTGTCGAAGACGACACCAATCTCAATCGGCAGATCAAGGACGCCTTGACCGAATCCGGTTACGCGGTCGACGTCGCCTTTGACGGCGAGGAAGGCCATTTCCTCGGCGATACCGAACCCTACGACGCCATCGTGCTCGATATCGGCCTGCCGCGCATGGACGGGCTGAGCGTGCTCGAGGAATGGCGCCGGGCGGGCAAGACCACGCCGGTGCTGCTGCTGACGGCACGCGACCGCTGGAGCGACAAGGTGCAGGGGATCGATGCCGGCGCCGACGATTATGTGGCCAAGCCATTTCATATGGAAGAAGTGCTGGCGCGCATCCGTGCGCTGGTGCGCCGCGCCGCAGGGCTCGCCTCCAACGAAATCGTAGCCGGTTCGGTGCGGCTCGATTCGCGCTCTGGCAAGGTGACCGTGGGCGGCCAGTCGGTCAAACTCACCAGCCATGAATTGCGCCTTTTGAGCTATCTCATGCATCACAAGGGCAAGGTGATTTCGCGGACCGAATTGACCGAGCACCTCTATGACCAGGATTTCGACCGCGACAGCAATACGATCGAGGTCTTTGTCGGCCGCCTGCGCAAGAAGCTGCCGGAAGACTGTATCCAGACGGTAAGGGGCCTGGGCTATCAGATCGCCGAGGATTAATCCGTGCTCGCCGGGCTGATGCGCAAGGGCTCCATTGCGGCATCCCTGTTCTGGTTGTCGGCGGGCTGGCTGGTGCTGGCGCTGGTCGCGACCGGCTTTCTTCTGACCGACCTTTATTCGCGCGCTCTCGATACTTCGCTATCCCAGACGCTGGAATTCCATGTCGAAAGCCTGACGGGCGCATTGCTCGAGGCGGGCGACCCGGTCAGCCCCGAAATCGCGCTGACCGATCCGCGTTTCGACCGGCCGCGCTCGGGCTGGTATTGGGCCATTCGCGATGCCAATGGCACGCTCTACAATCTCTCGACATCGGTGGTGGGGATCGACCTGCCGGTGGTGACCGGTCCGCCCGATGTGCTGGGCCGCCGCACCGCGGTGATGGACGATGTGTTCGGCACGCGCATGCGCGTGGTGGAGCGCGCGGTGACGGTGGCGCCGACGACCTATCAGATCGTGGTCACCGGCAATCTCAGCGAAATCCTTGAACTGGTGGACGATTTCCGCGGCCAGGCCTTTATCGTGCTGGGCGCGGTGGGGGTCATGCTGGCGGTGATGAGCTTTATCGTCGCCCGCTTTGCCATGCGGCCCATTTCCCGGCTCAGCAAGGCCATCGAAAATGTCCGCGCCGGCGAGGCGGGCGAGGTGGCGGGCACCTATCCGCGTGAAATCGCGCCGCTGGCCGAAGAGGTCAACGAATTGCTGCGCTCCAACGCGCAGATCATCGAGCGGGCGCGCAACCAGGTGGGCAATCTGGCCCATGGCCTCAAGACGCCCATTGCCGTGCTGCGCAACGAGGCGGGCGCCAAAAAGGGCGCCCTGGCCAATGTGGTGCTGGCCGAAAGCGACAAGATGAGCACCATGGTGGCGACCTATCTGGAGCGCGCCCGGTTGGCGGCGCGCACCTCGGTGGTCGGCAAGCGGGCCGACGCCACCATGATCATGCTGCGGCTGACCCGCGTGATGAACAAGATTCACCCCGACGTGACCGTGGCCTTCCAGCGCCCCGATGCCTCGCTGCCCTGGTTCCGTGGGGATGAGGCGGACCTTGAGGAAATGGCGGGCAATCTGCTCGACAATGCCTGCAAATGGTCAAAAGGGCAGGTGGGGGTGCGGCTCGATGCCGAACGGAGCAATACGGGCACTTTGCTGCTGATCCGCATTGACGATAACGGCCCGGGCCTCAGCGAGGAAGACGCCCAGAAAGTGTTGCGCCGCGGTGTCAGGCTGGACGAGAAAACGCCCGGTAGCGGGCTGGGACTCGATATCGTCAAGGAATTGGTCGATGTCTATGGCGGCAGTCTTGAGCTGAAACGCTCGGCTTTGGGCGGTCTTCTGGTGGAATTGCGGTTGCCGACGGCCCGATTGGGCTCGATGGCCAAACCGGTTGCAAGCTGACGCATTTTTGCCGCAATACATTAACATGAGCCACTCACCGACAACGAGAACCAAGACATGAACCGCATCGCTCTTCTCGCTACGCCATTGCTTGCCTTGTCCCTGGCCGCCTGCGCCAGCACGGCACCGTCTGCTCCCATCCAGCAGGCTCCGATCGTGGCGGCCCCGGCGGTCGTCATGCCCAATGTGCCCACCCCGGCCCAGACTACGCAGCTGGCCCTGGCCACCACCAGCGTTGCCAATGGCTTCGTCGATGCGGCAGCTCTGTCCGCGATGACCGCCAAGGATTCCGCGGAAGCCAATAGCGCCCAGTTCTATGCGCTGCAGTTCGGCCGTCCGGGCGCACCGCGCCAATGGGCGGGGGACAAGGGCACGACCGGTTCGGTTGCCGTGGGGCCCTATGTCCGCGTCAACAATCTCGATTGCCGCGACTTCACCCACACCGTGAAGGTCAATGGCCAGGACTTCGTCAAGAAGGGCACGGCCTGCCGCGAGCAGAACGGCAATTGGGCCGTGGTCCCGGGCAGCGCCGCCTGATCCGTCCTTTGACGGCCACGGCCGGATAAGGATTGTTTACGAAGCCGCGATAGGGTTTGGGGAGATTTGCTTCCCAGACCGACTGCGCGATGTCCCAAGCCACCAACCGTCCCGCCGATGCCGCCGAGCAGCGCCAGTCCGTGCGTGCTGGCGCCGCGTCATCCCAGCCCTTTGCCGGGTTGATCGATGCGATCATCGTGGAAGACCCGGTGCCGTTTGCCTTTCCCGGCTCGGTCGCGCGGAGCCTGGCGCAGGCAGTGTGGGTCTGGGTCAATCGCGATCTCTGCCAGGACATCGATATTTCTGACCTCGACCAGGCCATGCCCGATGTGCTGGCCCGCATGCGCGAGGCCGTGGATGGGGCCGATGCCGATTACGACAATGGCCGCCGCCTGCGTGCGGCGCTGGGCAATGACGAGGCGCGTGCGGCGCTGCCGGTGATCATGGCGGCGCTGCGCAATCGCGCGGTGCTGGACAAGGCGCAGGCATTCGGCCGCGCCGTCAATACGATTACCGATGAAGCGGCGCTGGGGACGGCGATCAATTCCATGCCCCTGCAGGACCCGCCGCTGGCGGCCCTGCTGTTCCATGCGGCCATGGGGCAGGTCGCCAATCCCACCAGGGTGATTGGCGCGGTCATCAAGCTGTCCGGCAATTCCAATGAAGGTTCGGTGGCGCGGGCCGGGTTCGGCCCGGTGATCGACGCTATTCTGGCGCATGCGCAGAACCAGCTCCATCTGCTGCAGCCGCATGGCCCCTTCTCCGATATCGACCTCATGTGCCGTGCGCTGGATCGATTCCACCGGCTGCTGCGCGCCCTGACCGGCTATGTCGAATTTGCCCGTGGCAGCCGCTGGTCCATGGTGCTGTCGGCCATTACCAAGCAGATTTCCGACCGCATCGAACCGCGCCTCAAGGATGTTGTGCCCGATATCAACCAAGCGCTGCGCAAGCCGCGCGAGGGCGCCGACCGGCTGGATAATGACCGGCTGCTGGCGGCGCTCAATGGGGTTTACCTGCTCTCCGCCATTCGCGATTGCCGTGACAGCCTGGCGCTGAACGCCCTGTTCGACCAGGCCTGGAACCAGTCCGGGCAGACGCTGGAAATGCATCTGCAGCGCAATCTCGAATTGCTGCGGCAAAATCCCGACGACAGAAACGTCGGCACGCGGATGGAGGCCGGCATCAAGATGGCCGAAATCCGGTTCAACCCCGAATATGCCGAAACGCTACGCCGCGCCCGCGCCGCCGCCGAGCGCCGGGGCTAGTTGCCCAGGGAGACCTCATGGTGAGCCTGTCGAACCACGAGGTCGGGCGAGTGGAGGCGTGTGTGCCACGACCTCGTCCTTCGACAAGCTCAGGATGAGGTCTACTGGGGATAGAGCGAAACGAGCCGGATCTCGACAGCGCGGCCATGGTCGCGCAGGGAGAGGGTCTGGGGCTGTTCGCGGGCGATTAGGGCGATGGCGCCATTTTCCGTCTGACGCAACACCACGCCAACGGCCTCGCGCGGATCGCTCTGCTGGGAAGAGCGGTGGATGAGGCTGCCCGGCTCGAGCAGGCGCGTTTCGGCAGGGGCGATCAACCAGAGTTCCGCATCGTCCCCGAAGCGCCCGGTCAGGAATGCGGGGACCAGCACCGGCTCCGCAGTTTCCCCGATTGGCGCGCGGTCGCCAGGGGGGATGACCATGCCGACCCGTTCGGCGGCAACGATGCCGGCGCTGGCGGGCGGGATGGCGCCCAACTGCACCCCGGCGGCAATGGCGGCGATATCGAGTGGCTGCGGCGTATCGGCCAGCGACCACGATTGTGGCTTGACCCGCCGGAAGCGGCGGCGAGGCCGGTCGGCAAGGC
>DATMSY010000123.1:0-5451 GCA_035565135.1 Devosia sp. | reverse complement strand
AGTGACGAGTGGCCCTCGGGTCGAGCCCGAGGGAGACGCGGTGGGGGAGGAGAGATGGTGCGAATTGCCGGCACCGCCGGTGGATTGCGTGGGGAGGGGGCTGAGGCTGCCACAATCTTTATTAGTCTGCCTCGGCCCTCTGTCCCGGCCTGGGACGGTCAATGGGAAAAGTGTCAATCGGGGGGGCGGAAAGGCCGGGGGGAGCGGGGGCGAAACGTCTCGGCGGGGGATTTTCGGCGTTTGCGCTTGTTTACCTTTGCTTCAGGAAGGCGGGAAAATTGCCGGTTTTCATGGTTTGGCAGGAGAGTTGAACGGGAAAATCGCGCCTCAGGTGGGTGCGGTCTGTTGCCGGTGCCGCTCTGGTAGGCGGAGGCAAAACTGCCCACTAGGTCTAGTAGGGAACAAACCCGGATTCAGTGAGTCGCGCCGATTCGGTTCTGTTTCGTTCCCTGCCTGTTCCGCGCGTTAACCGCGGTGACAATTGTGTGGCAAGAGCTGTCCTGTTGCGGGACAGCCAAGAGCGGGCTCGCAAGTGGATCAAACAGCCCCTACATTGGCGGCGATGACTTTTGCACCCTACCAATCGGTCAAGGCGATTCTCGGCCCGACCAATACCGGCAAGACCTATTTCGCCATCGAGCGCATGCTGGCCCACCCCACCGGGATGATCGGGCTGCCGCTGCGGCTATTGGCGCGCGAGGTCTATACGCGCGTGGTCGAACGCGTGGGCGAGCAGGCCGTGGCCCTGGTGACGGGGGAAGAGCGGATCGTGCCGGCGCGGCCGCGCTATTGGGTCTGCACGGTCGAGGCCATGCCCATGGATGTCCATGTCGATTGCGTGGCGATCGACGAAATCCAGACGGCGATCGATTTCGACCGCGGGCATGTCTTTACCGACCGGATTCTCAATGCAAGGGGCAGCCAGGAAACCCTGTTGCTGGGGGCGGCGACCATGGCGCCGGTGATCCGCAAGCTGCTGCCCAATGCCGATATCGTGGACCGGCCGCGATTCTCGCAATTGACCTATGCGGGTTCCAAGAAGATCTCGCGCCAGCCGACGCGCAGCGCCATCGTCGCCTTCTCGGCGCGGCAGGTCTATGCCATTGCCGAACTGATCCGGCGCGAGCGGGGCGGGGCCGCGGTGGTGATGGGCGCGCTCAGCCCCCGGACGCGCAATGCGCAGGTCGAGCTCTATCAGAATGGCGATGTGGATTTTCTGGTCGCCACCGATGCCATCGGCATGGGGCTGAACCTGGATATCCACCATGTCGCCTTTGCCGACGACACCAAGTTCGACGGGCATCAAAGCCGGCCCCTAACTGCGGCAGAATTGGGGCAGATTGCCGGCCGGGCGGGGCGCCATGCCCGCAATGGGACGTTCGGGGTGACGGGTGGAACGGAGGGATTCGACGAGGAAATGGTGGTGGCGCTCGAAACGCATGATTTCGAGCCGGTCAAAGTGCTGCAATGGCGCAACAATAGGCTAGATTATTCCTCCATTCCCGCCCTGCTCGACAGCCTCGAAAAACCACCGGAAAGCCGCAGTCTGACACGGGTTCCGGTGGCTACGGACCAGCGCGCGCTGGAGTTCGTGGCGCGCAATGAAGCGGGCAAACTGGCCCGTGGCCTGGATGGGGCGCGGCTGCTGTGGGAATGCTGCCAAATCCCTGATTATCAGGGCATTTCTCCGGCCAATCACGGGGAGATCGTGACCCGGATTTATTCGGATTTGAAGCGAATTGGAACGGTCAGCGAGGACTGGATTGCCGAGCAGGTTCGCTTTTGCGACAATGCCAGCGGGGACATCGATACGCTCAGCAACCGGATCAAACAAATCCGCACCTGGACCTTTGTCGCCAACCGCAAAAACTGGCTTGCAGACCCTTCACATTGGCGCGAAAAGACCCGAGACATTGAAGACCGCCTGAGTGATGCCCTGCATGAAAGGCTCACCCAGCGCTTCGTCGACCGGCGCACGAGCGTCTTGCTCCGCCACCTGAAAGACAAACGTATGGCATCTCCCGAGATCAATGAGCGTGGCGAAGTTCGGCTGGAAGGCCATCTGATCGGCACACTCGAAGGCTTCCGCTTTACCCTGGCCCGCAATGACGGAGACGTCGATACCAAGGGATTGCGGGCGGCGGCCGATCATGTGGTGGCGCCCGAAATCCATAACCGCGCCGAAAGGCTGGCCGGGGCGCCCAACGAGGAATTCGTGCTGGCGACCGATGGAAGGCTGCGCTGGAAGGGCGATATCGTCGCCGAGCTGATCGAGGGCGACGCGCTCTACCGGCCCCGCATCCTGATTCTGGCCGACGAGACGCTGACCGGCGTCGATCTGGAACGCGTGCAGGACCGGCTGGCGCTGTGGCTGCGCCATCATATCAATACGGTGCTGGAAAGCGTCATGGCGCTGGAAGCGCCGGCCGAACTCGAAGGGGCGGCGCGGGGCATTGCCTTCCAGCTCTTCGAGCATCTGGGGCTGTTGCCGCGGGCGCAGGTGGCCGAAGAGGTCAAGGCGCTCGACCAGGACGTGCGCGGCAAGATGCGCAAGCTGGGCGTCAAATTCGGCGCCTATCACATCTTCCTGCCGCTGGCGCTGAAACCGGCGCCGCGCGAACTGGCGCTGATTCTCTTTGCGCTGAAGAATGGCGGCATCCGCCAGCCGGGCGTGACCGACATTCCCCATATCGTGCTTTCCGGCCGCACCTCGTTCCTGGTCGATCCGGAAGTCGATAGCCGGCTCTATGAGATTGCCGGCTTCAAGGTGGCGGGCAAGCGCGCCGTGCGTGTCGATATCCTGGAACGGCTGGCCGATATCATCCGGCCGCTGATCGCGCTCGATCCGAGCCGCCACCAGGGCGAGGTGCCCGCCGGTGCCGCCGAGGGCAACGGGTTCCGCGTGACGGTGGAGATGACCTCGCTATTGGGCTGTTCGGGCGAGGATTTTGCCTCGATCCTGACCTCGCTGGGCTATCGCGTGAAGCGCACGCCCAAGGTCGTGGCCCCTGTCGCGGCGGAGGCCAGTGCGGAAGCGCCGGCGCTTGACGCTGTGCTGGCGGACAATCCGGCGGTGCCGGAGGTGGCGGCGGAAGCCCCGCTCGAGGCGGTGACCGCCGAGCCGGAGCCGGCGCCGCTGGCGCTCGAGGGCGATATTCCGGCAACGACGATTGTCGAGGCTGAGCCGGCCGTGGCTGCCGATGCCGTGCCGGCCGAGCCCGAATTCGATGAAGTCTGGTTCCCGGGCGGCAAGCGGCCCGATGGCAAGCGGGGCGATCATCGCCGCCGCCCCGAAGGAGAGAACCGGCAGCGCCCGCCGGCCAAACGCCGGCCCGAGGGGGAGGTGCAGGACTTTTCCAAGGCCCAGCATCTCAACCCCAAGGCCAAGTTCGAGGGGCGGGGCCGCAACGACAACCGCAAATTCGACAAGCCGCGCGACGAGCGGCCGAAATTCGACAAGCCCAGGGCCGAGAAGCGCGAGGCCAAGTTCGATCCGGACAGCCCCTTCGCCAAGCTCGCCGCCTTGCGCAACAAGAGCGCGGAGTAGCGATTGACAGGAACTGGCGCGACACCCGTTCGCAAGGAGCGGCTCGACAAGTTCCTGTTTTTCTCGCGCGCCCTCAAATCACGCACGCTGGCGCAGAAGATCATCGAGGCCGGCGCCATCCGCGTCAATTCCGAACGCACGGATAAAAGCGACTACAAGGTGGGCGCGGGCGATGTGCTGACCATGGCCATCCATGGGCGGATCATGGTCTGGAAGATTCTCGATGCGGGGACGCGGCGGGGGCCGGCCAGCGAGGCGATGACGCTCTACGAGGATTTGTCGCCGCCCGCTTTGCCCAGGAGCGAGCGCTCGCCCTATGAAGCGGCGATCGCGCCGCGCGACGAGGGTGCGGGGCGGCCGACCAAGAAGCAGCGGCGGGAGACGGATAAGCTGCGGGACGGAAGCGATAATGAATGATCGCCTGATCGAGCGCGCCACGCGACCGGTGGTCATTCCGATCATCGCCACCGAACGGTTGGTCTTGCGGGCGCCGCTGGCGGGTGATTTTCCGGCCTATGCCGATTTTCTGGCCTCGGACCGCTCGCGCTATATGGGCGGCCCCTATGACACCAGGGGCGCCTGGGGGCTGTTCTGCCACGACATTGCCTGCTGGCATTTGTTCGGGCATGGCGCCTTGATGATCGACCTGCGGACCACGGGCGAATGTGTGGGGCAGGTGGGGATCAATCACGGTCCGCTCTTTCCGGAGAAAGAGCTGGGCTGGCTGATCTATGCGCCTTTCGAGGGGCAGGGTTATGCCCTGGAGGCGGCGCGGGCGCTGCGCGACTGGGCGTTTGGCGCGGGCGGGCTATCGACACTGGTGAGCTACTGCGATCGCGACAATGCCCGTTCCATTGCGGTGGCCGAACGGCTCGGCGCCAGGCTCGACCCCGAGGCGGAACGGCAGGATGCGGAGGACCTGGTGTTCCGTCACGTCGCTGGCGCTTAGCCGGCTGCGGGAAAATTTACCGGCCAGGGCTGGATGCGGGCCAAACCCTGCCCCCGCCCGATCTTGCAGCAAAAGCCAAAAGGGTTTAGCACCGCTGGCGTTGAGACCATCCGGCCCGTCCCTCCCGGCGCCGGACCATCGTTCGGGACTGCCCAATAGATGACCTATATCGTCACCGATAACTGCATTGCCTGCAAATATACCGACTGCGTTGAAGTGTGTCCGGTGGACTGTTTCTACGAAGGCGAGAACATGCTGGTCATCCATCCGGACGAGTGCATCGATTGCGGGGTGTGCGAGCCCGAATGCCCGGCCGAAGCCATCAAGCCCGATACCGAAAGCGGGCTCGACGAATGGCTGGCCCTCAATACCAAATTTGCCTCCATGTGGCCCAACCTGACCGAACGCCGCGACCCGCTGCCCGAGGCCAAGGAGAAGGACGGGGAAACGGGCAAGCTGGCGAAGTATTTTTCGGAAGAGCCTGGCGAGGGCGACTGAGAGGCTCGATCCGGGCTGGATCGATATTCAGGTTTTCTGATTGAGCCCGAATATTGGGGCTCTCAACACCCCTCCCAACCTCCCCCGAGGGGGAGGTGCGGCGTGATGGGTGTGACGCGATCTTGCCCATCCACGGTGTCATTCCGGCGTAGGCCGGAATCCATGCTGTGCCCTCTGCTGATAGCCTTCAGCATGGATCCCGGCCTCCGCCGGGATGACACTGTGGTTGTTTAGGGATTGTGGACACTGAACTATCCCCAACCACCGGATTTCCCTCGGGCCTGACCCGAGGGTCGTTCGCCGCTTGTGCCGGGTTGGGAATGGCCCTCGGGTCAGGCCCGAGGGAGATGCGGTGGGGGTGGGGAGATGGTGCTTCGCCCAACCTCCCTTCAAGGGGGCGTGGCTGTGGCGTTATCTTGTCCCTCCACGGCGTCATTCCGGCGGAGGCCGGAATCCA
>DATMSY010000122.1:0-18379 GCA_035565135.1 Devosia sp. | reverse complement strand
CTGCACGCATGGAGTTTGTGGAGGTCTCGACACCCCCACCCTAGCCCTCCCCTCAAGGGGGAGGGGATTGGATCGGGCTCTCGAACCGCAGGCGATCCGAATGCAGGCTTATGCCCCGGTGACCCGCCAGATGACGTCGCCCACGTCGTCGGCGACCAGCAGGCTGCCGTCGGCGGCTAGCGTTACGCCGACCGGGCGGCCGTAGGAGGTTTTTTCGTCGGGGGCGAGGAAGCCGCTGAGCAGTTCGACGGGGGCGCCGGTGGGGCGGCCGTTGACGAAGGGGACGAGGATGACCTTGTAGCCGCTGAGGATGGAGCGGTTCCAGGAGCCATGCTGGCCGATGGCCATGCCTTCGGGAATGCCCGGCAGCGTGCCGGCGGGGACCCAGCAGAGGCCCAGCGAGGCGGTGTGGCCGCCCAGGGCGTAATCGGGCTGGAGCGCGGTGGCGACCAGGGCTGCGTCTTGCGGCACGCGGTCGTCGACGGTCTGGCCCCAATAGCAATAGGGCCAGCCGTAAAAGCCGCCATCCTTGACCGAGGTGAGGTAATCGGGCGGGGTTTCGTCGCCGATGCCGTCGCGTTCATTGACCACGGTGTGGAGGACGCCGGTGGTGGGCTCGAAGGCGAGGCCCACCGGGTTGCGCAGGCCGGAGGCGAAGATGCGGCTTTGGCCGGTCACCAGATCCAGTTCGTGGATGGCGGCGCGGTTTTCCTCTTCTTCCATGCCGTTTTCGGCGATGTTGCTCATCGAGCCGACGCCGATGAAGAGCTTGGTGCCATCGGGGCTGGCGAGGAGGCTCCGCGTCCAGTGGCCGCCGGGCTTGAGATCGAGCAGCTTGCGGCCGGGCGCGGTGATGCGGGTTTCGCCCTCCACATAGGGGAAGGCCACGACGCCATCGGTATTGCCGACATAGAAAGTGTCGCCGACAAGGGCCATGCCGAAGGGCTGGCTCAGGTTTTCGAGGAAGATTTCGCGGATTTCGGGCACGCCATCGCCATTGGTGTCGCGCAGCAGGGTGATGCGGTTGGCGTTGATTTCGAGCGCACCAACGCGGCGCATGACGCGGTTGCGGAACCAGTCGACGACGCCCTTGATCTGCTGGGGCAGCGAGGCGGATTCGGCGATCAGCACGTCGCCATTTGGCAGGGTGTAAATCCAGCGGGGATGCACCAGCTTTTCGGCAAAGGCAGTGACCTTGAGGCCCTTGGCGACACTGGGCTTGTGGCCGGGCTGCCAGCCCATGGCGCGCGGGGTTTTGAGCGTAGGGAAGCTGCCCTGCGACACGGCGGCGGGAATGGCTGGATTGGTGCCCATGGCGGCGGGTAGATTGACGCCGCCCTTGCCGCGGCGGCGCAGATACCAGACGACGCCAGCGATCAATATGACCAAGACGACAAGGACAAGAAAACTGTTCCCAGTCATAGATATTTCTCCCAGTGGCCCCGTTGGGGGACCGATTGTTCTGTGATGTGGCGAGGGGTGCGAGCGATCACGCCAGGCGGGAATAGCTTTTTGCCATTCCGCGGGGGTTACGTCCACGGGGAATTGGGGGATGTGCGCTGGGAGCTTTGGGTGGGGGGCCGGTGCGGCCTACCCGCAGGGTCTTCCTCGGGCGTGATCCGAGGACCGCTCGTGGCTTGTGCCGTGGGGAGGGAGGCCCTCGGGTCGAGCCCGAGGGAGAACGGTGGGTGGGAGGGATTGAGGTAGGAGTTGTGGCTCTACCCCTACAAACACCGTGCCGGCGGAGGGCGCGACACCCCCACCCTAGCCCTCCCCTCAAGGGGGAGGGGATTGGATCGGG
The DNA here is from genome assembly GCA_035565135.1 of Devosia sp. GTDB lineage: Bacteria > Pseudomonadota > Alphaproteobacteria > Rhizobiales > Devosiaceae > Devosia. Next base: position 16,578 of record DATMSY010000122.1, on the reverse strand, counting down.
GCTCGCGGCCTGCGGAGCTATTTGGCCGGGGTCGGCTCGCCCAGCGAGAGCATCAGGCGGTTGGCCCAGTTGAAGAAGGCGGAGGTGGAGATGACGTCGGCGATTTCGAAGTCGTCGAGGCCGTTGGCGCGCAATTGGGCGATTTCGGTTTCGCCGAAGCGCGCGGGGGTGTCGGTGAGGGCGATTGCGGCGTCCTTGACGCTGTTCCAGCGGGGGCCGAGATCGGCGCTGAGGCCTTCATCGAGCAGGCGCTGGACGTCGTCGCGGCGCTTGGAATGGGTCGAGGCGAAGCGGGAATGCACCGAGGCGCAGAAAATGCAGCCATTGTGGCGGGAGGTGGCTGTGGCGGACAGCTCGCGCTCGGCGCGGGGCAGGCCGGCATTGGGATTGTAGAAGATGTCCTTGTCGGCCTTGGTGCGGGCTTCGAGCACTTCGGGATCGCGCGCCAGTAGCATGAAATAGGGTGATTTGGCGCGCGAGGCATCGACGAGGCCCGCCCAATGGCGGTCGGTGAGTTCGGCCTCGGTGAGGGGTTCGAGCCAGGGAACCCAGCCCAGTTCGGCCTGGGTGAAGGCGGTGGGCGGCACGTTATCCGGGTGAGAAATCGTTGTGGTCATGGGAAATCCTCAGGAATTGGCGCCGGCGGCGAGGGCCTGGGTGAAGGTGGGGGCTTGGGCGTTGCTGGCGGCGAGCGCAGTCAGGCCTTCGACGAGGCGCGTCTGGAAGGCGAGATAGGCAACGAGCTGGGAGATGGTGACGATGCCGTCATTGCTCCAGCCGGCGTCGAGCAGGGTTTGCAGGGCCTGGCGGCTGGCGTCGCGGGGGCGGAAGACGAGCAGATGGGCGTGCTCGAAGGCGGCGGCGAGGCGGGCGCCGAGGAATTGGCGATTGTCCAGCGCCACGGTGTAGTGCGGGCCGGGCTTGTTTTCGGGGGTCAGGGGGCCGGCGGGGTAATCGCCATAGGGGCCGGTGACGGCACCGCGCTCGGTTTCGGCGGCGACGATGGCGGCAAGGGCCGGGCCGCCGTCGAGGAGCGTGAGGCGGTGGATGTAATGATCGGTCAGCGCCAATTGGCTGTGGAGGCCCGCAACGAAGCCGGCGATTGCGAAGCGTTCGAGGGGGGAGACGGCGCTGGTGTCCTTGGGGGAGAAGAGCGCGTCATAGGCTTTTTGCACATTGTCGCGGGCGATTTCGCGGTGGCGGCGGACCTGGTCGAGGCGCGAGCCGGGGGTGATGGAGAGCAATTGATCGATCAGATCGGCGGGATGGGCGCCCATGGGGAGCTCCTTTCAGAATGAAACAGGTTCAGCCGGCGACGGCGACGCGCGGCAATTGGGAGGCATTGGTGCGCCAGCCCAGAGCGGGCGCAACCTGGGTGGCGATGAGTTCGAGCGAGCGCAGGATCAGCTCGTGCGGGGGATCGACGGAATGGACCTGGAAGGAAATGTCGGTGGCGCGGTCCAGCGTGTCGTCGGCGGCGAGGGAGGCGGTGACGTCGTTCACATTGCCGACATGGGTGTCGAAGGCGCGGATGAGGTCGTCGAGGCTATTGCCGGTGAGGATGTGGCCGGCGGCGGCGAATTTATCGGCGATGCGGCGCAGGCCGATATCGGCCCAGCGGAGGGCGGTCTCGCGGTCATCGGCGACGAAGAGGGTGCGGGAGGCCAGGGTTCGGGGTTCGCGGCCGGGCGGGAGGGCGGCGAGATAGGCGTCGATGATGGGGTGCTGGAGTTCGGCCAGGGTTGCGTTGGGGCGGTCCTTGTCGCGGGGTTGGGTGCGCGAGAGCATGAGGCCGTCGCCGGCCTCCCCTGCCCTGCGGCCGCCATCGACGGAGAAGGTGGCTTGCCAGATGCGGTCGAGCAGGCCCCTGCCCTCGGGATAGAGGTGATTGCCGCCGCCGACATCGTCGCCAGCCAGCGCCTTGCGGACGATGGCGAGGTTGGCGGCGTGGATGGAGCCGCGCTGGGCGCTGTCGAGGCCGAAAGCGCCGAATGAGCTGGGCGTGCCGCCGCTGCCGACGCCGAGTTCGAGGCGGCCATTGCTGAGCAGGTCGAAGACTGCCGCGTCTTCGGCGACGCGCAGGGGGGCTTCGAGCGGCAGGGTGACGATGCCGGTGCCAAGGCGAATGGTGCGGGTTTGCGCGGCGACGTGGGAGAGGAAGACGAAGGGCGCGGGCAGACCGCCTTCGTCATGACTGAAATGGTGCTGGGCGACCCAGGCGGCGTCAAAGCCGTGGCGCTCGGCGGCGACGATCTGTTCGGTGGCGAGGCGATAGCGCTGGCCGGGGGTGGCGTCATCGAGGAGGCGGGTGAAAAAGCCGAGGCGCTTGTGGTGCCGGGTCATTGGGCTGCTCCTGCATATTGGGGCGTGGCGACAGGGAGGTGGCGGCCGGGAATGGCGGCGATCAGCTCGCTGGTATAGGCGGCGTCCGGGTGGTTGAAGACGGTTTCCACGCTGCCGGTTTCGACGGCGCGGCCGGCCCGCATCACGGTGACGGTGTGGGCTACTTGCCGCACCACGGCGAGGTCGTGGGTGACGAAGAGATAGGTGAGGCCGAGGCGATCCTGCAGGGATTGGAGGAGGCGCAGGATCTGGGCCTGGACGGTGACGTCGAGGGCGGAGACGGCTTCGTCGAGGACGAGGACGCGGGGCTCGAGGATGAGGGCGCGGGCGATGGCGACGCGTTGGCGCTGGCCGCCGGAGAGGGCACGGGCGCTACGGTCCAGGGCATCGGCGGGGAGGCCGACCTGGTCGAGCAGGGCTTTTACCCGGTCGAGGCGTTCGGCCTTGCCGATGGGCTCGAAATTGCGCAGGGGTTCACCGATGATTTCGGCAACGCTCTGGCGCGGATCGAGCGAGGCGAAGGGGTTTTGGTAGACCAGTTGCACATTGCGGCGGAACTGGCGGAGGGGCTCGCCGGAGAGCGCGGTGATCTCGGTGTTTTCGATGGTGACGCGGCCGGAGGTGGGGCGCTGGAAGCCGACGACGGTGCGGGCCGTGGTGGTTTTGCCGGAGCCGGATTCGCCGACGATGGCATGGGTCGTGCCGGAGGCGACGGTGAAGGAGAGGTCATCGACCGCGCGGAAGGAGGTGCGGCCGCTGACGGGGAAGTCTTGCGTTAGTCCCTCGACGATGATGGCGGCTGGCGTGTTGGCTGGCGCGGCGCGGAAGGCGGCGGGGGCCAGCGATGGCGCATCGCTGAGCAGGCGTTTGGTGTAGTCGCTGCGCGGGGTGCCCAGCACCTGGCGGGCGGGGCCCTGCTCCTGCACCTGGCCCTGTTTGAGCACGATGATGCGGTCGGCGCGGTCGGCGGCGACGCCGAGGTCGTGGGTGACGAGCAGGACCGAGGTGCCGAATTCGGCCCGCAATTCATCGATAAGGTCGAGAATGCGGCGCTGTACGGTGACGTCGAGCGCGCTGGTGGGCTCGTCGGCAATCAGCAGAGCCGGACGCAGGGCGATGGCGATGGCGATCAGCACACGCTGCTTCATGCCGCCGGAGAGTTCGTGCGGATATTGGCCATAGCGCAATTCGGGTTGATCGAGACCGACGCGGGCCAGCAGATCGAGGACGCGCTGGCGGCGTTCCTTGCCGTCTCGGACGCCATGGAGGCGCAGGATTTCGGCAACCTGGGCGCCGATGGTGAGGACCGGATTGAGCGAGGTGCCGGGGTCCTGGGGGACGAGGCTGACGCTCTTGCCGCGAATGGCATCGAGCCGCCGATCGGCCCAATGGGCGATGTCGGTGCCGTTGAGGCGGATGGCGCCGCGTTCGATGCGGCCATTGTCGGGCAGAAGGCCGATGACCGCCTGGGCGGTGGTGGTTTTGCCGGAACCGGATTCGCCGACCAGCGCGACGACTTCGCCAGCGCCGACGGTGAAGGAGACGTCCTGCACGACACGACGCCAGCCGGCGGTGTCGCGATAGGCGATGTCGAGGCCGGTGACGTCGAGAATGGGCGGCGCAGAGACCAGGGCGTTCATGATGTCCTCCGCAGCGATTGGCTGATGCGATTGGCGGCGAGCACGACGAGAATGACGGCAAGGCCCGGGAAAGCGGTGAGCCACCAGGCCGAGGTCAGGTATTTGCGGCCTTCGGAGATGAGCAGGCCCCATTCGGGAATGGGCGGCGGGGCGCCATAGCCGAGGAAGCCCAGCGTCGAAATGGCGAGAATGGCAGTGCCGAATTGCAGCGCGGCATAGGAAATGATGGTGCCGAGCGAATTGGGCAGGACATGGCGCCACAGCACTGCCGAGAAGCGCCCGCCGCTGCCGAAGGCGGCTTCGACATAATCGGCGCGGCGCACGCGGATGACCTCGGAGCGCATCAGACGGGCAAAGCTGGCGACAGTGGTGACGCCGACGGCGGCGGCGACATTGATGGTGCCGAAGCCCAGGATGATGATGATCGAGAGTTGCAGCAGCAGGCCCGGGATGGAGAGCATGACATCGACGAGGCGCATGATGATGTCATCGATCTTGCCGCCGATGGCCCCGGCGAAAAGGCCCAGGGCCGTGCCGCCGACGAGGCCGACGGCCACGGCGACGATGGCGCCGGAGAGGGAATTGACCGAGCCATAGATGATGCGGGCCAGCACATCGCGGCCGATTTCGTCGGTGCCCAGCCAATGGGCGGCATCGGGCGCCTTGAGCTGGTTGCCGGCAATGCCGATGGTGCCGCTATGGGGCGTGAAGAGGCCCGGCGCAACGGCCCAGGCGGCGACGATGGCGATGATTGCCCAGGCGAGGACCAGCGTCAGATCGATGCTGCGGAGGCCGCGCAGGGTGAGCCGGCGCGGCCGGGCGACGAAGAGGTCGAGACTGCTCATGCTGTCGCTCCGATCGAACGTTTGAGACGCGGGTCGATGAAGGGGGCGGCCAGATCGACCAGGAGATTGATGACGACGAAGCCGAGCGCCGCAAGGATGACGATGGCTTGCAGTACGGCGGTATCCTGATTGCTGACGGCCTGTTCGGTGACGCGGCCGATGCCGTTGATGCCGAAGACGGTTTCGGTGACGACGGCGCCGGCCAGCAATTCGCCGAACAGCACACCGGCAATGGTCAGCACGGGCAGCAGCGCATTGCGCAGGACGTGGCGCCACAGCACCCAGAGCTTGCTGGCGCCCTTGGCGCGGGCAACGGCGACGAAGGGCTGCGTCTGCACTTCATCGAGGCTGCGGATGAGGATTTGCGCCAAGGGTGCGGTGATGGGCACGGCCAGCGTTGCCACGGGCAGAATGAGCGACTGGAATTCGGACGGGTTGATGATCGGGACCAGCCGGAAGCGGAAGGAGAAGATCTGGATGAGCATGATGCCCAACCAGAAGACCGGCACCGAGACCAGCAATGCGGGGAGCGATACCAAGAGATTACGCAGCCAGGCGAAGGGCGCGAGCGTGGCGGCAAAGGCGATGAGGCCGGCGAGCAAGATGGCGAAGACCAGGCCGAGGCTGGCGAGGCGCAGAGTGGGCGGCAGGTTGGTGGCGAGCAGGGTATTGACCGGCACGCCGGCCTGGACGGAATAGCCGAAGCTGCCCTGGAGGAAATTCCACAAGGTATTGCCATATTGCGCCCAGATCGGCGCATCGGCCCCGTAGAGCACGCGGATTTCGGCGATCTGTTCGGGCGAGAGGCCCATTTCCGGGTTCTGGTATTTGATGAGCAGGGCATCGCCCGGCAGCGCCTGGAGCAGCAGGAAGGATGCGGTGAAGGCAAGCAGCAATACGATTGCGGCTTGCCCGATCCGGTTCAGCAGATTTCGCGTCATCGGCATTTTTCCCTTGCGGTGAGGCACCGCCCCGGCGGAGGAGAGCCGGGGCGGCCAGGCTGGCTTATCGCGGGGACAGCCAGGTGTTGTAGAAGCTGGGGCGAGCCACGGCGTCGAAGCCGATGCCATGCACATAGGGGGCGCCGGCAAAGACCTGCGGCTCTTCGAAGAAGGGGATCACATAGGCCTTGTCGAGCAGGTAGACCTGGGCCTCGCCGGTCAATTCGAGGCGCTTGGCGCTGTCGGGTTCCGAGGCAATGGCCAGCAGCAGCTTGTTGAGGTCTTCATCGACGAATTGGGCATTGGGATTGAGCCCGCCCTTTTGCAGCAGGGCATCGCGATTGGTCGGGTAGAAGTTGGACTTGATCACGTCGGGATCGGCGCGGCCGACCATGGCCGAGCGGACGGGGGTCTTGAGGGGATCGAGCTGATCGGTGGTGGCGCTGCCGGCATCGCCCGCCAGCACGTTGAGCTTGACGCCGACCTGGGCCCATTGCTGGCTGACCAGCTGGAAGGTGGCGCGGCTCTGCGGCTGGGGCAGCGATTCATAGACGCTGAGTTCGAGCTTGACGCCGTCCTTTTCGCGGATGCCGTCGGCGCCGACGGCCCAGCCGGCTTCGTCGAGCAGGGTTTTGGCCTTTTCGGGATCGTAGGCCAGCTTGGCGGAGAGATCGACATAGCCCAAAGCGGTCGAGGCGATGACCGAGGTGGCCTTGGGGTAGTGCGACGAGAAGAGCGTCTTGACGATCTCGTCGGTATTGGTGGCGGCAGTCAGGGCCTGGCGCACGCGGATATCGGCGACCAAGGGATTGTCGGGGCGGAAAACGGCATTGTTGTTGACGCCACGCGTCGGCGCGGAGTGGATCAGATAGCCCTGCGCCTCGACCTGGGGCTCGTCATAGGCCTGAATCTGGCGGATGAAATCGGCCTGGCCGGCGAGCAATGCGCCGATGCGGACGCTATCCTCGGGGGTGACGATATATTGGATGGCGTCGAGATAGGCGCGGCCCTGATGCTCGAAGCTCTTGGGGCCCCAGGCATAATCCTCGCGGGCCTTGAGATTGAGGCTCTGGCCCAGGGTTTCGCTTTCGACCACGAAGGGGCCCGAGCCGATGATCTTGGTAGCATCGCCCAATTCGTTGAAGGGCAGATCGAGCGTCTTGGGGGAGACAAGACCCGAGCCAATGACCGACGTGCCTTGCAGGAAGCCGGGGGCCGGTGCCTTGAAGACGAATTTGACGGTTAGCGGGTCGATGACTTCGCTGTGGTCGTAATTGGTGATGACCTCGGAAACGGGGTAGCCCAGCTCCTTATTGCCCAGGCCGAAGGTGTCAAAATTCTTGGCGACGGCGGCGGCATCGAGCGGGGTGCCGTCGGAGAAGGTGACGCCGGGGCGGAGCTTGAAGGTATATTCGGTGGCGTCGGCATTGATCTCCCAGCTTTCGGCGAGCCAGGGCTCGTTTTCGAGCGTCTCGGGATTTTGCCAGGTCAGCTTGTCGGTGATCTGGTTGAGAATGCCGCTATTGGGGTAGAAGCCGCCGGCCGGGGGATAGAGATTGGTGTGGGCCTGCTGCTCGAGATAGACCAGCGTGCCGCCCTGTACCGGGGTTTCCTGGGCGCGCAGCGCCATGCTTGAGACGCCCAGCAGCAGCAGGGCCGAGAGGGCTGCGCCAGCAAGATGCCTCGCGCCCGGCAGAAAAATTGATGACACAGCGGTTCCTTTCAACCAGTGGAGGGATCGCCCCCCGCCATGTCCAAAATGCTATTCCGATCCGGCTCGAACTCAACAATGTCTATTAAATTGGTAGGCTATATTGGGAGAGAAGACGGCAAAGGCGATGCGTGGTCGGGGGGAGTGTTAGAAATTCATCGCCGTGGGGGATGGGCGGGGCTTGGGCGCCTCGATCCGCCTTGGCTCCCATCACCCCACCCCTGTCCCCTCCCCATCAAGGGGAGGGAGACCCAAACTGAGGGCTCGCGGTTCTTTCGTCTCCCTCCCCCTTGAGGGGAGGGATTGAGGGTGGGGGTGTCGGGCTATCCACTGGCATGGAGTTCGTGGAGACCACGGCACCCCCACCCCTACCCCCTCCCCTCAAGGGGGAGGGGGATGGCATTGGGGCCCTCCAGCCGCTGTTACTTCCAGCGCGGCTTGCCGTCCATCATGCCGCCGGTGGTTGCGGCTTCGATGGCGGTGAGTTCTTCGGGGGAGAAATCGAGATTGTTGAGGGCGCCGAGATTGTCGTGCAGCTGGGCGAGCGTGCGCACACCGATCAGGGCGGAGGTCATTTCCGGCCGGCGGAGCACCCAGGCGAGGGCAAGCTGCGGCAGGGTCTGGCCGCGAGCCCTGGCGATGGCGGCGAGCTTGCCGACGGCGTCGAGGGTTTCCGGGCGGATATTGGCGGCCTTGAGGAAGGGATTGTTGGAGGTGCCGCGGGCGCCTTCGGTGTCGCCGGTATTGTATTTGCCCGAGAGGATGCCCTGGGCCAGGGGTGAAAAGGCGATCATGCCGATGCCGAGCTCGCCGCAGGCATCGATGGTCTTGTCGTTCTCGATCCAGCGGTTGAGCATGGAATAGCTGGGCTGGTGCAGCACGCAGGGGACGCCGAGGGATTTGAGGATGGCATGAGCCTCTCGGGTTTCTTCCACCGGGTAATTGGAAATGCCGACATAGAGCGCCTTGCCCTGGGCGACGAGATGGGCGAGCGCGCCCATGGTTTCCTCGAGCGGGGTAGTGGGATCGAAGCGGTGGGAATAGAAGATATCGAGATAGTCGAGGCCGAGGCGTTTCAGGCTCTGGTCGCAGCTGGCGACGAGGTTTTTGCGGCTCCCCCATTCGCCATAGGGGCCTTCCCACATGTGATAGCCGGCCTTGGAGGAGACCAGGATTTCATCGCGGTAGGGGCGGAAATCGCGGGCCATGACCTGGCCGAACAATTCCTCGGCGGAACCGGGAGGGGGGCCGTAATTGTTGGCGAGATCGAAATGGGTGATGCCGGCATCGAAGGCCGCGGCCAGGATTTCAAAGGCGGAGGGATAGTCGCGCGTGCCGCCGAAATTCTGCCAGAGGCCGAGGCTGATGGCGGGGAGCTTCAGCCCCGAGCGGCCGGCATGGCGATAATGCATGGTTTCGTAACGGCCGGAAGCGGCGCTGTAAGTCATGGATTGTCCAGTCTGGAATAGGGTTCAGTTCAGCGGCGGGCGCCGGTGGCCGGGTCGAAAACGTGGATCAGGGCAGGCGCGACCGAGGCAGTGAAAGCCATGCCCGGGGCTACATCGATACCGCCATCGATGATGGCCGTCAGGTCCCCGCCGGCCATGTCCACAACCAGATGCGTCTGGGCGCCGGTGCGCTCGACGAGGCGGATGGTGCCGTGCAGGGGGTTGTCGCCATTGCCGGGCACGAAGTTTTCCGGGCGCAGGCCGAGGGTTACCTGATCGCCCGGGGAGACGGCGGCGGCGGGGTCGAGCTTGAGCGTGTCGCCATTGGGCAGGCGGGCTTCCGGGCCCCCTGCCCCGCTGATGATTTCGGCGGAGACGAAATTCATGGCGGGCGAGCCGATGAAGCCGGCGACGAAGAGATTGGCGGGGGTGCGGTAGAGGTCCATGGGGGCACCGGCCTGTTCGATGCGGCCCTTGTTGAGCACGACGACGGTGTCGGCCAGGGTCATGGCCTCGACCTGGTCGTGGGTCACATAGATGGAGGTGCGTTTGATCTTGGCGTGGAGGCCCTTGATCTCGGTGCGCATCTGCACGCGCAGCTTGGCATCGAGATTGGAGAGCGGTTCGTCGAAGAGGAAGACCGCGGGATCACGCACGACGGCACGGCCCATGGCAACGCGCTGGCGCTGGCCGCCCGACAGCTGGGCAGGACGGCGTTGCAGCAGGTCGGTGATTTCGAGCAGGCGCGCGGCCTCGGCCACCCGCTGCTCGCGCTCGGCGGCGGGGACACCAGCGATCTTGAGGTTGAAGGCCATGTTCTGCGCCACGGTCATATGCGGGTAGAGGGCGTAGGACTGGAACACCATCGCGATATTGCGGTCGCGGGGGCTGAGGTGATCGACGGGTGTGCCATCAAAGGCGATTTCGCCTTCGCTGACTTCTTCGAGGCCGGCGATCATGCGCAGCAGGGTGGATTTGCCACAGCCGGAGGGGCCGACCAGGGCGACGAAGGCGCCATCGGCAATGGCGAGATCGAGCCCATGGATGACGGTGACGCCGCCGAAGTTTTTCTTGAGGCCGCTAAGGGTGACGGAGGCCATCAGGAGGCCCTCATGGAGACGATGTCGATGGGGAGGTCGAGGCTTTTGACGTAGTCGATGAGCGCGAGGAGCGGGAGCTGATCGTGGCGGCTCATGCTGTCATAGATGGAGCGGCAGGTGGTGGCGATGTCGACGCCGGCATTCTGGCTGACGAAATATTTGGCAGAGGCCGGGTATTTCGAATTGATCGAGTGCTCGGCAATGGCCAGCAATTGCTGGACTTTGAGCGCGGTGGCACGGTCCTTGTCGAAATTGAGCGACACCCATTGCACCAGTTCGGGATAAAGATTGGCGGCGTAGCTGGAAAAGCCGTGGCCGCCGGCGTCGAGCGTGTCGATCAGGGTGCCCATCTGGGTGTTGAAGAATTTGAGGCCCGTGCCGGCAATGGCGGCGAGCTTGAGCTTCATCAGATCGAGATTGTGGCTGGTGTCCTTGTGGAAGAGCACGCGGCCGGTGCTGGCGGCCCAGCCCAGATCGTCGGGCGCGACGCCGCGCTTATAGGGGCGCGGGCATTCGTAAAAGCCCAAGGGGATATTGCCGGTCTGGGCCAGGACCTGCTCGACGCGGCCGCGCCAGACGGCGTTGCTCTCGCCTTCATCAGCGATGAGGCAGGGCAGCAGCACCACGGCGGTGGCGCCGGTATCGGCAATGGCCTTGACGGCATCGGCCTGTTCGGATGGCGCCGGGCCGGCAACGGCGGAGGCAATCACCGGCACGCGGCCATTGGCACGCTTGACGACGCGGGTGGCCAGCTCGACGCGCTCCTCCGGGCTCATCTGGTAGATTTCGCTGGAGAGGCAGACGGTGAAAATGCCGGCGACTTTGGCGGTTGCATAATAGTCGACCAGTGCATCCACGCCCGCCCAATCGATCGAGCGATCGGTGTTGAACGGGGTCAGCATGACCGGCCAGGCGCCATTGGGAATGAGGTCTTTAGTCGTCATCATAATAGTCCTTATGCGTCAGCCCTTGACGGAGCCGGAGATGAGATCGAGCCGCCAATAGCGCTGCAACAGCAGGAAGAGGGCGACGAGCGGGAGAATGGAGAGGAAGGCGCCGGTGATGATGAACGTGTACATGCCGGGCTGTTCGGTGCCGGCATTGAGCATGGTGTAGAGCCCCACGGTCAGGGGGAAGAGGCGCTCATCGGACAGCATCAGGAAGGGCAAGAGGAAATTGTTCCAGATGCCGACAAATTGCAGCAGGAACACCGTGATCAGGCCCGGGATCATGGGGGCGAGGCCGATGGAAAAGAAGATGCGTATTTCGCTGGCGCCATCCACCCGGCCGGCCTCGAGCAGTTCGTCATGGATGACGGCGGCGGCATAGATGCGGCAGAGATAGATGCCGAGCGGGGAGACGATGGAGGGAATGAGCACGGCCCAATAGGTGCCGGCCAGACCGACCTTGCTCATGAGCAGATATTGCGGCACGGCGAGCACGACGCCGGGGATCAAGACCGCGCCCAGCAGGAAGGCGAAGACCAGGTTCTTGCCGGCGAACTTGTATTTGGCGAGGCCATAACCGGCTGCCGCCGAAACGATGGTCGAGAGCGCGGCCCCTCCCCCCGCATAGAGGAAGGAATTGAAGGTCCAGAGCCAATAGCGGCCGCCGCGATAATTGGAGAGGGCCACGACATTGTCGACGATGCCGCCGCTGAAGCCGGGCGCGAAGGATGGCAGGGTGAAAAGCTCGCCCGGTAATTTGCTCGATGCGGCGACCAGCCAATAGAGTGGCAGCAGGCAATAGAGGGCGCCGATGACGAGGATGATGGTGGGGACCCAGGCGATCTTGCTGCCTCGGCGGCTGCGCGATTGCGGGAGGGGCATGGAAAGGGCCGGACTGGTCATGCCATGCCTCCTGCGCTGCGGCGCCGCGTGATCCAGAACAGGAGCACGGAGGCGGCGATGGTGAGGACGGCGACCAGCATGGACGTGGCTGCGCCGCCATAGAGGTTCTGGGCGACGAAGGTGTCGCGATAGACCAGCATCATGGGCACCCAGGTGCTGGAGAGCGCGTCGGTGAGCGGAGAGAGCGTCGTCGGCTCGGAAAAGAGCTGGATGGTGCCGATGAGCGAGAACAGAGCCGTGAGCACAATGGCGGGCAAGAGCAGGGGCAATTTGATGTTGAGGGCGATCTGCAGCTCGGTGCAGCCATCGACGCGGGCGGCGTCATAGAGCTCGCTGCTGATGCCGCGCAGGGCGGTATAGAGAATGACCATGTTGAAGCCGACGCCGCCCCAGATATTGATATTGGCGATGGACCAGAAAATGCTGTCGCGGGTGAAGAAATCGGGCTGAGCCAGGCCGAGATTGGCGGCCAGTTCGCGAATGGGGCTGACGCCGGGCAGATAGATGAAACCCCACATCAGCGAGGCGATGACGCCGGGCACCGCATAGGGCAGGAAAATCGCGATGCGGGAGAAGCGGGCGAGGCGCACGCGTGGCGTATCGAGCAGCAGCGCGAAGAGCAGGGCCAGGCCCAATGTGATGGGGATGGTGATGACGCCCACGATCAGCATGCGGCCGAAGCCGGCCCAAAGCTCGGCATTGAAGGCGGCGCTGAGGTAATTGGCGAAGCCGACAAAAACCTCTTCGCGCCGCCCCAGCCCGCCGCCGGCGACCTTGACGCCACGCAGGCTCATGATGACGGCATAGATGAAGGGGGCAACGATGGTTGCGATGGAGAGCAGCATAGCGGGCCCGACGAAGAGCCAGGGCACGAAGGGATGAACGGCGCGGAACCGCTTTTTGGTGGGGGTGTTGGGAGCCGTCATCAGGGGTTTTTTGCCGTGGTGGATCAATGGGTGTTGAAATGTGGGGGAGCCGCGATCCCCGCTTTTTCGCATACGCGAAAAAGCTGACCTCCCTCCCCCTTGAGGGGAGGGATTGAGGGTGGGGGTGTCGGGCTTTCCATCAGCATGGAGCTTGTTGAGGCCTCGACACCCCCACCCTAGCCCTCCCCTCAAGGGGGAGGGGACGGATCGGGGCTTTCAGGGCTACTGCCCTTCGGCCACTGCGTAGCCCTGGTTGCTCATGTCGTCGAAGGCGGCTTTCTGGACGGCGTCGAGGACTTCGGCGAAGCCGGATTTGTTCTGGACGGCGTCGCCCATGGCGTTGCGGTAGACGTCGAAGGCCATGCTGACATTGGGGCCCCAGGAGATGGAGGGGGTGTCGGCGTCGATTTCGGCGGCCATCTGGTAGAAATTGGCGGCATCGGGAATGAAAGCCGGCGCTTCCTGCAATTGGGGCAGCTTGCGGGCTTCGAGCCGGGCCGGCCAGATATTCATGAGCCGCACATAGGCCGCAAGGGCTTCTTCGTTATTGGTGATCCAGATGGCGAATTTCTTGGCCTCTTCGGGATGCTTGCTGAGGGCGGAAACGGCGGTGGCGCTGCCACCGGTGACGCCGCCGGCCAATTCGGCCCCGATGCCTTCGCTCCAGCGCGGCAGCGGCACGACGCCCCATTGCCCCTTGGTATCGGGCGCCAGGTTTTCGATGAGCGGGGGCGCCCAGACGGCGCTGATAAAGCCGAGCAGCGTACCATTGGCGATGGCGGCGCCCCATTCGGGCGAGAAGGTCTGCATGGAGGCCACGGCACCTTCGGCCACCAGATCCTGCCAGTAGTTGGCGACCTGCTTGGCCGGCTCGCTATTGATGTCGACGGTCCATTGATCGCCATTCAGGGCCCACCATTGCGCGCCCACCTGATGGGTGAGGGCCGCGAAGGTGCCGGGGTCGCTCGAGGCGAAATGGGTGAGGTATTTGGTGGGATCGGCGGCGCGCACGGCCTTGGCGGCTTCGGCGAAGGCTTCCCAGGTCTGGGGTGGCTCGATGCCCAGCTCGGCCAGCAGGTCCTTGCGGTAGAACAGCATCATGGGCGAAGTGCCCTGGGGCGTGGCCCAGGTGGTGTCGCCGAAGGTCACCAGGTTCCAGGCGACGGGGGCGATCTGGTCCTTGTTGGGAGCCATTTCGGCGGTCATGTCGGCGACGAGGCCATTGACGACCAGGGCCGGCAGATCCTGATAGGTGACATTGGTCACGTCGGGCGGATTGCCGGCCGTGTGGGCGGCGGACAGCTTTTGCACGATCTCGCCGGCGGTTGCGGCGCGGCTGACGGTGACGTGGATATCGGGGTTCTGCTCGTTCCAGATGGCGACGACTTCATCGATATGGGGCGCCCAGTTCCAATAGGTCAGCTCGATCTTGTCCTGCGCGATGGCCGGGACGGCCAGCGACAGGGTGGCGAAGCTGGCGGCCAGCAGATTGCGCGCGGCGCGGGCGCCGGTTGGAATGCTCATGAATTTCTCCTCCGTGGCGACCGCCGGCGGGCGGCCTCCATGTCTTGTTCGGTGCGGGGCCGGAGCGGCGCAGGCGGCGGGCGGAAGGGGTCACAATCCCTTGCCGCCTCAGCTTTTTGTTTGCGCTCGTTTCAGGCTGTCCATAACCTAGAAGGTCGAAACGGCGCCGTCTCTTTGGATGGGAATGAACAATTGTGGAATGGTAAGACGCGGCAGAAAAGGCCCTGGACGCAGCTATCGCACGAGCTTGAACGCGTGCCGACGAGCCTGGTGGCGGGCCTCAATACCTCCTGCGACATGCCCTTTCCGCATTGGCATGCGCAGGTGGAGGTCAACTATCTTTATTCGGGCGGCATGACGTATCGCATGGCCGGGCATACGGTTGACCTGGTGGAGGGCGATCTCTGCATTTTCTGGGGCGGGCAGCCGCATCAGGCCATTCATGTGGAGCCGGGCACGGAGTTCGTGGCCATTCACCTGCCGCTGGTGCATTTCTTCCGCCTGCGGCTTTCGGCCGATTTGATGCATCGATTGACGCGGGGCGCGACGGTGGTGACGCATCAGGAGGGGCATGCCGATGCCGAAACGTTCCGGCGGCTGACGGCCTATATGCGCGGGGATGATCCGCTGCGGCGGGAGCATGCGATCGACGAATTGCTGCTGCGGATCAACCGCATCAATTTCGAGCCCTACCGGCTGGTCGATGCGGAGGGCGGCGGCGCCACGGCGGGCGAGCCGCTGGACCCCCATTCCTTCCGCAATGTCATCGATATCTGCGCCTATATCACCGAGAATTTCCGCGACGATATCGGCTCGGCCGATGTGGCTTCGTTCGTCGAAATCCATCCCAAATATGCGATGAGCGTGTTCAAGAAATCCACGGGGATGACGCTCAACGAGTACATCACGCTGCTGCGGCTGAGCTATGCGCAGTCGCTGCTGATGGAGGATGACCTGACGATCCTCGACGTGGCGATGGAAAGCGGCTTCGGCTCGCTCAGCGCCTTCAGCCAGTCGTTCCGCAAGGTCACGGGGCAATCGGCCTCGGACTTCCGGCGCGAGCGGACCTTGGTGAGTTCGCTCGTCGACTAGCTATTGCAGGTGGTTCTTGGCGAAGGTCCCGCGGACCATGATGGCGGACATGTGGGCGCCGTCGCCTTGCAGGAGGCCGATGTCGCTGAGGGGGTTGCCATTGATGACCAGCAGGTCCGCGGAGGCGCCGGGGGCGATGATGCCGGCTTCGCCTTCGAGGCGGCAGAGCCTGGCGCCGATGACGGTGGCGGAGCGGATGATTTCGGCGGGGGTGAGCACCTTGGCGAGGATTTCAAATTCCATGCAGTGATATTTGCGGAGCTGGCCGAGAAGGTCGGAGCCGAAGGCCATGGGGAGGCCGGCGTCGCGCATGACTTGCAGCGAGCGCAAGCCACCGCTGCGGACCACTTCGATCTTGGCGAATTCGGCGGCGCCCAGGCCCAGGGCTTCGCCTTCCAGCGCCAGGGCGTCATAGGCGACGAGGGTGGGCACGGCGATGCAGCCTTTTTCGGCGGCAAGGCGGGCGGTTTCGGGTTCGATCAGGTTGCAATGTTCGAGCGAATGCACGCCCAGCTCGACGCAGCGGCGAATGGCCTTGTCGGTATAGACATGGGCCGAGACATAGAGGCCGGCATTGTCGGCCTCTTCCACCATGGCGAGGATTTCCTCGCGCGAATATTGGATGGAATGGATGGGGTCATTGGGGGAGGACACGCCGCCATTGGCCATGACCTTGATGAAATTGGCGCCCTCTTTGATCATCGTGCGGCAGGCGGCGCGGACATTGTCGACGCCATCGACGATGAGGCCCATCGAGCCCAGCCGGTCGGAGAATATGCCGGGGCGATCATCGGTGCGCGAGCGCAGATCGGCATGGCCGCCGGTGGTGGTGAGGCCCTTGCCGCAGATGACGAGGCGGGGACCGGGGATGAGCCCCTCGTTGACCGCGCGGACCAGGCCATAATCGGCGCCGCCCAGATCGCGCAGGGTGGTGAAGCCGCGGCGCAGGGCGTCGTTCATCACGCGGGCGGCGCGCAGGGCGGCGAGCGAGGATGGGGCGGTCATATTGGCCCAGAGGTCGAGCGTTTCGGCCACGACATGGACATGGCAATCGATCAGGCCGGGCATGATGGTGCGGCCGCCCAGGGCGATTTCGGTGGTGTTGGCGGGGGTGGCGAGGCTCGGGCCGACGGCGGCGATGCGGTCGCCGGTGACGAG
>DATMSY010000121.1:0-42287 GCA_035565135.1 Devosia sp. | reverse complement strand
GGGGGCGCCTGTCCAGTGGGGTTGGAAACTCGGCAGCCGGACCTGCAAGAATGGTACCGCCTGAACCGGACCTTGCACAAAAGCGGATCGTAACGGGCGGCCATTGGTCCGTTCTATTAGTTTCGGAAGGCCCAATGGCCGCCCGTTACCGTATAACCGCGACGCCTCAGGGCCGGGCGGCGTTTTCGGCCGGACAGCGCAACGCCTGAGCCTCCTACCCCTCGATCGTATCCTTGCGCATCTGGCTCGGCGTCATCCCATAGGCATTGCGGAAATGCTCATAAAACTGCGTCTGGCTCACAAAGCCCGACTGAAAGGCGACGTTGGCAATGGAAAGGTTCCCGTCGAACAGCAGCGACCGCGCCCGGATCAGCCGCATCCGCACCACGAATTTCTGCACCGAAATGCTCATCACCTTGGTGAAAAGATTGGTCGCATAATTGGGATGCAGCCCCACCACCCCGGCAATATCCTCGGCCGTCAGCGGCTCGGTGATATTCTCCACGATGTGCCGCACCATGCGCACCACATAGCGCACCGGCGACCCCGTCCGCGTCCGGCTGCCCGCCGGCTCGATCCAGGCCGGCAGCAGCAGGTCCCAGCCGGTGATCGCCGCGCGCCGGAACAGCGTGCCGATCTCCAGCCGCACAATGTCGGTGCGCAGTGAATTGCCGCTCCGATAATCGCTGTGCCAGCGCTCCAGCGTGTCGAGCCCGATGGCCTCGGGCTGCAACTGGATCACCCCGCCGCCCATCAGCGTTTCGGTCAACCGGCCCAATTGCGGCATATGCAGGAAGGAATCCATCGGCAGGTAGATATTGTGCTGCCGCCCGGCAATCGCCACCGCGCTCAAGCCCACGGTCTGATGTGGAATCCCCGCCCAGAACGCCACCAGCCGACCGGCCCCCACCGTCACCGGCCGGCCGTCGAACACATAGTCCATCGTGCCATGGGTCAGCCAGTTGAACTCGATATGGCCATGGCTATGGGGCGCCGGCATGATCTGGGGCGTGAAGGCCCGCATGCCGAAGCGGCCAAAGGCCTTGCCCGAGGCATAAAAGCTGCGATCGGGCCGCGGGGTGGGCCGCGGCGCCCGCTGCTTGGGCAGCCGAACCAGGTCGCCGGCGGCATTGAGTTCATCCATGTGGACAGAAATCCAAATCTTAGAAACCCGGAAGAAGTCTCTATCATTCCGGATTGCTTCGGCCATGGCAAGGCGTACCATTCAAGCGTTGCACGGAAAGACGAGCGCGAATTGGACTATTCGGCTCCTGGCTAAACGCCAGACCGTTGCCATGGGAGGAATTATGAAACACTACGCTAAGGCCCTTGGCGGGGCCGGCCTCATGCTGGGCATTTCACTGATCGCGGCCCAGGCCCAGACAGTGGCCCCCACCACCCCGCCCGATCCGCCGAAATTTGACGCCCAGCAGATCCCGACCTTTGTCGGGGTCAAGGACATTCTCGAATTCAAGGCGCTGCCCGAATATCACGAGCCCGAATACGTCAAGGCCTTCGTCGATGCCGGCAAGCTGCCCCCCGTCGCCGAACGGCTCCCCAAGGAGCCCATGGTCTATAAGACCGCCAACATGCCCGACGGCATCGGCGTCTATGGCGATGTCATGCGCCACGTCATCGGCGGCCGCCCGGAAGGCTGGAACTACAGCGCCGGCCAGACCCAGGGCTGGGGCGGCATCGATATCGGCCTCTCCGAATGCCTCACCCGCACCGGCCCGCTCTTTCAGGTCAAGGCCGAGGAACTCGAGCCCCTGCCGAACCTGGCCAAGAGCTGGGAATGGTCCGAAGACGGCCACCAGCTGACCATGCACCTGATCGAAGGCGCCAAATGGTCAGACGGCGACCCCTTCGACGCCGAAGACATCATGTTCTACTGGAACGATGTGCTGCTCGACCCCCAGGTCACCCCACTCAACGGCGCCTCGCCCGAGACCTTCGGCGTGGGCACCACCCTTGAGCAGGTAGACGCCTACACGGTCAAATGGACCTTCAAGGAGGTCAAGCCGACCCAATATCTCTACTCCATGGCCTATGGCAATTTCTGCCCCGGCCCGAGCCATATCCTCAAGGCCGAGCACCCCAAATACAAGGCTGGCGCGACCTATGACCAGTTCAAGAACGCCTTTCCGCCCGAATACCTGAACATCCCGGTCATGGGCGCCTGGGCCCCGGTGGAATATCGCGCCGACGACATTATCGTCATGCGCCGCAATCCTTATTACTGGAAGGTCGACGAAAACGGCAACCAGCTCCCCTATCTCAATGAGCTGCAATACCGTCTCTCCACCTGGGCGGACCGTGACGTGCAGGCCGTGGCCGGTTCGGGCGATCTCTCCAATCTCGAACAGCCCGAAAGCTATGTCGAAGCCCTCCGCCGTTCGGCCGAGGAATCGGCTCCGGCACGTCTCGCTTTCGGCGCCCGCACCATCTCCTATTCGATCTATCCCAACCTCTCCGGCAATGGCTGGGGCGAGCCCGATGCCCGCGGCCAGGCCGTGCGCGAACTCAATCGCAATCTCGATTTCCGCAAGGCCGTCAGCTATGCGCTCGACCGTCAGGCGCTGGGCGAAGCCCTCGTGAAGGGTCCCTTCACCTCGCCCTATCCGGGCGGCCTGATGGCCCCCACCAGCTATTACGACAAGGACTCCACGGTCTATTATCCGTACTCGCTGGAAGACGCCAAGGCGCTGCTGGAAAAGGCTGGCCTGGTCGATACCGACGGCAATGGCTTCGTCAACTTCCCTGCCGATGTGCAGGGTGGTGCCGATGTCGAAATCACCCTTCTCGCCACCTCCGACTACCAGACCGACAAGAGCCTGGCCGAAGGCGTGATTGCCCAGATGGAACGGCTTGGCATTCGTGTCATCGCCCAGTTCCAGGCGGCCAATCAGCGTGACGCCAACTACCAGGCCGGCAAGTTCGACTGGCAGATCCTGCGCAACGGTGCCGACCTCGTTACCGTGGTACAGAACACGCAGAATCTGGCGCCCACCGGCCCCCAGATCAGCCAGGGTCACCGCGCCGGCGCCGACGGCACGCAAGACCTGCTGCCCTTCGAGCAGGAGATGGTCGATACCGTCAACAGCTTCGTGGCCACCGCCGATCCGGCCGAACGCATCGAACTGATGAAGAAGTATCAGCGCCTCTATACCGAGAACCTCTATGCTATCGGCCTCACCCAATATCCGGGTGCGCTGATCATCAACAAGCGCTTCGTCAACGTGCCCAATGGCACCCCGATCCTGCAGTTCAACTGGGCTGAAGACGGGCTGATCCGCGAACGCCTCTATGTTCCGGCCGACCGGCAGTCCACCAACGAACTGTTCCCCGATACCCTGCCGGGTGCCCCCGGCAAAGGTAACGGTCCGATCAAGAGCAACTAAGCTCTTCTCCCGGCGAGGGGCCCCGGCCCCTCGTCACCCACAGACTAAAAATGAGCCGAACCAGATGATCCGTTTCCTCATATCGCGCATCCTGTCGGCGATACCCATTCTGCTCGTATTGAGCGTCGTGACCTTCGCCATCATCCAGGCGCCTCCGGGCGACTATGGCGACTATATCCGCTCCATGGCCATCAATCAGGGCGGCGCCTCCGTCGAGGCCGCCAATGCCCAGGCCGAAGCCTATCGCGAAGCCAATGGCCTCAATGATCCGCTGCCGGTCCAGTATCTCAACTGGATGGCCGGAATTCTCACCCGTTTCGATTTCGGCCACTCGCTCTATTTCAACAAGCCCGTCGGCCAGGTCGTCGCCGAGCGCCTGCCCGCCACGATCCTTTTGGCCCTCACCTGCCACATCCTGGCCTCGGTCATCGGCATCAGCATGGGCATCGTTGCCGCCACCCGCCAATATAGCTGGGTCGATAGCCTTTTCGGCTTCATCTCCTTTCTCGGCATGACCGTCCCGCGGTTTCTGCTGGCCCTGGTCATCATCTATTTCCTCGTCTTCCGCATGGGCGTGCAGGACGTGGGCAATTTCTTCTCGCCCCGCTATGGCGGCGCGCCCTGGAGCTGGGACAAGTTCGTCGACCTGGTCAAGCATGTCTGGCCGGTCATCGCCATCGCTACCTTTGGCGGCCTGGCCTATAATATGCGCGTGATGCGGGCCAATCTGCTCGACGTGCTCAATTCCCAATATATCGAAACCGCCCGCGCCAAGGGCCTGAGCCAGGGCGCGGCGGTGATGAAGCATGCCGTGCCCAATGCCCTCCATCCGCTCGTCGCCTATCAGGGCGTGGTGCTGCCCTATATGCTGACCGGCGAAATCGAAGTCGCCATCGTCTTCGGCCTCGCCACTGTCGGCCCCGCCATTACCGGCTCCATGGCCGTCGGCGACGTCTGGGTCACCGCCACTTTCATGCTGGTGCTCGCCACCACGCTGATCATCGGCAACATCATCTCCGATGTGTTGCTGGCCCTTCTCGACCCCCGCGTTCGGTTGGGAGACGCATGATGAGCCGCGATATCGTCGATCAATCCATCCCCCTGCCGCCCGATGCCGGCACCGCCATGCCCACCCCGGCCCACGAGTCCCAGGCCGACGTGCATCCGGCAGCCGCCGCCATCAATCCGCGCTTTGCCAATAGCGAAAGCTATCTAAGCCTGGTCTGGCGCCGGCTCCGCCGCTCGATCATGGGCATGACGGGCCTCATCCTCGTGGCGCTCATGCTGTTGGTCGCGGTCTTTGCCGACTTCTTCGCGCCGATCGATCCCAAGCAGCCCAATATCGGTTTTGCTCCGCCCGACACGATCAGCTTCTTCCGCGCCGATGGCAGCTTCACCCCGCTTCCGGTGATCTACCCCATCGCCGAAGGCGATGAACTCGACCCCATCACCTTCCAGCCCATCGTCGGGCCGGACTACGAAAACCCCACCGAACTGGGCTTTTTCGTCCAGGGCTATGCCTACCATATCCTCTGGCTGATCCCGTCCAATATCCACTTCTTCGGCCCCACCGATCCGACCAAGACCCTGCACCTGCTCGGTACCGACAAATTCGGCCGCGACATTCTCTCGCGCGGCATAGTCGGCTCCCGCATCTCGCTCACCATCGCGCTGATCGTCACCGCTCTCACCACCGTCGTGGGCACGCTGGTCGGTATCACCTCGGGCTATCTGGGCGGGCGCTTCGATCGCTGGACCCAAAAGTTCGTCGAATTCGTCCTCGCTTTCCCCCAGCTCCCGCTTTATCTGGCGCTGACCTCGCTCATCCCCATCACCGCCCCCTCCAATGTCTTCATCGCCTTCGTCATTGGCGTCATGGCGGTGCTCGGCTGGGCGCAATTGAGCCGGGAAGTGCGCTCCAAGACGCTCTCGCTGGCCCGCATCGAATATGTCCGTGCGGCCATCGCCGTGGGTTCACCCGATAGCCGCATCATCACCCGCCACATCCTGCCCAATGTGCTTAGCCACATCATCGTGGCGGTGACGCTGTCGGTCCCCTCCGTGGTGCTGCTCGAAAGCTTCCTCGGCTTCCTGGGCTTTGCCGTCAAACCCCCGCTGATCTCCTGGGGCCTGATGCTGCAGGATACCGGCTCCTTCTCGGTGATCGGCTCCTATCCCTGGATTCTGTCGCCGGTCATCTTCGTGCTGATCACCGTCTTCGCCTTCAACGCGCTGGGCGATGGCCTGCGCGATGCTGTCGACCCCTATTGAGGCCAGGCCAAATGACCGACACCAAATCCCAGCCTGTCTCCGATACCCGCCACGACCTGGGCACCCATGGCCGCGAGCTGATCCTGGACGCCCGCAATATCGGCGTCGACTTCAAGATCGAAGGCGGCATGGTCCATGCCGTGCACGATGTCTCCTTCCAGCTCCACAAGGGCGAAACCATTGCTCTGGTGGGTGAATCCGGCTCGGGCAAATCCGTCACCGCCCGCACCCTGATGAAGCTCCTCACCAAGCGGGCAACCATCCTGCCCAATTCGCGCATCACGCTATCGGGCAAGGATGTCGTGGGCACCAGCGAGCGCGACATGCGCAAGCTGCGCGGCAATGACATCGCCATGATCTTCCAGGAGCCGATGAGCTCGCTCAACCCGGTCTATACGATCGGCCAGCAGATCTGCGAAATCCTGCACCTGCACAATCGCATCTCCCGCAAGGAAGCAATGGACCGCGCCGAAAAGCTGCTTGAAGAAGTCCAGATCCCCGAGCCCCGCGCCCGCCTCAACAATTATCCGCACCAGCTCTCGGGCGGCCAGCGCCAGCGCGTCATGATCGCCATGGCGCTCGCCAACCGCCCCGACGTGCTCATCGCCGACGAGCCCACCACCGCGCTCGACGTCACCGTCCAGGCCCAGATTCTCAACCTGATCAAGGACCTCAAGGACAAATACGGCATGGCGGTGATCCTCATCACCCATGACCTGACCGTGGTCCGCCAGTTCTCCGACTATGTCTATGTTATGCAGAATGGCCGCGTGCAGGAGCACAATGCCACCGAAGCGCTGTTCACCAATCCGCAGCACCCCTATACCCGCCACCTGCTCGCCTCCGAGCCCAAGGGCAGCGCCAACCCGCTGACCGGCGAGCAGGATACCGTGCTTGAAGGCAAGAACGTCAAGGTCGCCTTCACCCTCAAACGCGGTGGCTTCTTCAAGCCCGATTTCTTCGAGCTCAAGGCCGTCGACAATCTCGACATCAAGCTCGCCCGTCACGAAACCCTGGGCATTGTGGGCGAATCCGGGTCCGGCAAGACCACCTTCGGCCAGGCCCTGATCCGGCTGATCAACAATCAGGGCGGGGAAATCTTCTTCGATGGCCAGCCGATCCACGACAGGGACCGCGCCGCCATGCGCCCGCTGCGCAGCCGCATGCAGATCGTCTTCCAGGACCCCTTTGCCAGCCTCAATCCCCGCATGTCGATCCGCCAGATCATCGAGGAAGGCCTGATCGTCAACAATATCGGCGCCAATGGCCGCGAACGTCTCGACCGCGTCCGCCAGGCGCTCAAGGATGCCGGCATGCCCGATGGCATCCTCAACCGCTTCCCGCACGAATTTTCCGGCGGCCAGCGCCAGCGCATCGCCATTGCCCGCGCTATCGCGCTGGAGCCCGAATTCATCCTGCTGGACGAACCCACCTCGGCGCTCGATCTGTCCGTGCAGGCCCAGATCATCGATCTGCTGCGCAAGCTGCAGAACGAAAAGGGCCTGTCCTATCTCTTCATCAGCCACGACCTCAAAGTCGTGCGCGCCCTCTGCCACCGCGTCATGGTCATGCAGCGCGGCAAGATCGTAGAGCAGGGCCCGGTCGCCGATGTCCTCACCAATCCCCAAACCGAATATACGGCACGGCTGGTCCGCGCCGCATTCGAAATAGCCGCCTAGTACTGGAGCATTCCTATGGCAAACCCCAAAATCACCTTTATCGGCGCCGGTTCGGCCGTGTTCATGAAGAACATTGTCGGCGATATCCTGCAGCGCCCGGCGCTGGCAGGCGCCACCATCCGGCTGATGGACATCAATCCGACCCGGCTTGAGGAAAGCGAAGTCATCGCCAAAAAGCTCGTCGCCACCCTCGGCGTACCGGCCACGGTCGAGACCTATTCCAACCAGCGCCAGGCCCTGGACGGCACCAATTTCGTCGTCGTCTGCTTCCAGATCGGTGGCTACGAGCCTTCGACGGTGGTCGATTTCGAAGTGCCCAAAAAGTACAATCTGCGCCAGACCATTGCCGATACCCTCGGCGTCGGCGGCATCATGCGCGGCCTGCGCACCGTGCCCCATCTGTGGAGCATCTGCGAGGACATGCTGCAGGTCGCCCCCGACGCGATCATGCTGCAATATGTCAACCCGATGGCCATCAACACCTGGGCCATTTCGGAAAAATACCCAACCATCAAGCAAGTCGGCCTCTGCCATTCCGTGCAGGGCACCGCGATGGAATTGGCCAACGATCTCGAAATTCCCTACGAGGAAATCCGCTATCGCTCGGCCGGCATCAACCACATGGCCTTCTACCTCAAGTTCGAGCATCGCCAGCCTGACGGCTCCTACAAGGACCTCTATCCCGAACTCTTCAAGGCCTATGCCGAAGGCCGCGCCCCCAAGCCGACCTGGAACCCGCGCTGCCCGAACAAAGTCCGCTACGAGATGATGACGCGCCTGGGGTATTTCGTCACCGAAAGCTCCGAGCACTTCGCCGAATACACCCCCTACTTCATCAAGGAAGGCCGCGAGGACATCATCGAGAAGTTCGGCATCCCGCTCGACGAATACCCCAAGCGCTGCGTCGAACAGATCGCCAAGTGGAAAAAGACCTCCGAGGACTATCGCAACGCCGACCGCATCGAGGTCAAGCAGTCCAAGGAATACGCCTCTTCCATCGTCAACTCGGTCTGGACGGGCGAACCTTCGGTGATCTACGGCAATTTGCGCAATAACGGCGTCATTACCTCGCTGCCCAACAATGCCGCCGTGGAAGTGCCGTGCCTGGTCGACGACAATGGCCTGCAGCCCACCTATATCGGTGATCTGCCGCCTCAGCTGACCGCGCTGATCCGCACCAATATCAACGTCCAGGAACTGACCGTCCGCGCGCTGATCGAGGAAAACCGCGAGCACATCTATCACGCCGCGATGATGGACCCCCACACCGCCGCCGAACTCGATCTCGACCAGATCTGGAACCTGGTCGACGATCTCATCGAAGCCCACGGCACCTGGCTACCCGAATGGGCCCGCGGCTCCCGGAAGCAGCGCGTCGCCTGACGCTTACCTCCCCTGCTTCCAAAAAGCGGCCCCGGCGTTCCACGCTGGGGCCGTTTGGTTTTGGGGTAGGCATTAACGGCGGTGTGCTGAGCTGCCAACAACACCGGACATTGGGATGCTACGCAGCTCTCGGCGCGATCTGCCCGGCAATCGCTTCCCCAAGCTGGTCACGGGCCGTTTCCAGATCATACGTCGCCTGCATCCCCATCCAGAATTCCGCACTGGTTCCGAAATAGCGCGCCAGTCGTAGCGCCGTATCAGGCGACACCGCGCGCTTGCCGTTGACGATCTCGCTGACACGGATCTGGTTCACGCGCAAAGCCTTGGCCAAGGCATATTGCGTCAGGCCCATCGGCTTCATGAAATCTTCCCGCAACACTTCACCGGGATGCGTCGGTGCAAAATCAGCCATTGCCAACCTCAATGATAGTCAACCAGTTCGACCTCGTAGGCCCCGCCATCACGCCACACAAAACAGAGCCGCCACTGATCGTTGATACGGATACTATGTTGCTCCCATTGCCTTCCCAAAACCAAAACGGGCGCCCACATGGAGCGCCCGCTTCGGAGAGATAAATCAAAATCGGCGTCTAGTGATGCCCGCCCACTACCTCGCGCAGCTCTTCCACCGAACGCACCTTTTTGCGGGCGGCGCCGTCCCAGTCCTTGGTCTTGACGGTACCCTTGGCCAGCCGCTCCTTGGCAGCGGGAACGGCATCCTTATATTGCGGCAGCCACTGCGCCTGGGTCACCACCAGCTCGTCCACCATCTGCCAGACTTCGTCCGGTGTGCAGATGGCGCCGACCAGCGGGTCATGCAATACGGCCAGCTTGAGCAGGTCGATATCGCCGGTCATCGCGGCTTCCACGCTCATGCGCTGCACCGAGATCGAGGCCGAGCAGGTCGCGGCGCAAGCCAGCGGCAGGGTGATGCCTTCCACCATGTTGAGGCCGAAACGATCAACAAAACCAGGGCTTTCGATGATCGCATCATCCGGCAGATTGGTGATGATGCCATTGTTGCGCACGTTGAAATGCCCGCGATAGACGCGTCCGGTTTCCATCGCCTCGATGATATAGGAGGCGTGTTCCGACGTACGCTTATGCTGGTCGAGCGGCTTGGCGGCCTGTTCGAGGAACATCGGGAAATCGGTCTCGAACCAGTTCCGCCGCTCGGTCGAATAGCGCAGATAACCGCCGGTTTCCCCGTGTATCCAGTCGCTCATGTCGATCCACTTGGAGATTTCCTCCGGACGCTTGCGATACCAGGGGAGGTATTCGCTGAGGTGGCCATTGGACTCGGTGGAATAGACGCCGAAGCGCTTCAGCACGTCGATGCGGACCTTTTCCTGCTTGGAATAGACCGGATGCGCCTCGAAAGCGGCGATCAGCTCGTCCTTTTCGATCTTGCGGCCCTTGGCCCGAATGTCGATATACCAGGTCTGGTGGTTGATGCCCGAGCAAACATAGTCGAGCTCGCTATCGGCCACGCCCAGCACCTGCGCGATCTGATGCGCACCGTGCTGCACGCCATGGCACAGCCCGATCGTCTGCACGCCGCCATAGGCATTGGCCGCCCAGGTGTTCATCGCCATGGGATTGGCATAGTTGAGGAACACCGCGCCGGGCTCGGCTACTTCCCTGATATCCTTGCAGAATTCAAGGATCACCGGAATATTGCGCTGCCCATAGAGAATGCCGCCGGCGCAGAGCGTATCGCCCACGCATTGGTCGACGCCATATTTGAGCGGCACCGAAATGTCGGAGGCAAAGGCCTCGAGCCCGCCTACCCGGACGCAGCTCATGATGTAGCGGGCGCCGGTGATCGCTGCCCGCCGGTCGGTCGTCGCCGTCACCTTGGCCGGCAGATTATTGACCGCAACGATCTTGGCGATGATCTGGTGGACCATATCTAGATTGTGCGGGTTGATATCGGTCAGGGCGAATTCGCAATCGGCGAATTCGGGAACCTTGAGCAGATCGGAGATCAGCGTCTTGGTGAAGCCGACAGAACCGGCGCCGATGACGGTAACTTTGAATGACATGACGTTCCTCCAGGCACAGCACAAGCTGCGAATTGGTTAGCACACTGCTAGCGTTGAACGCTGCATTGGTGCTAGAGAAACCTTGTGCCATTGCGGGTAATTTTGTGCTCAGCCAGCTCATCGACTACGGCCATAACGTCCGCGCCCTGACGCTTCCCAAAAGCGCGGTGCCGCTGCACTGCATGGCGATCAGCGCCGGCTATGAGCAGCGGCACAACGAAGTCTATTCCTGGGATGGGCTGCAGCGCGGCAGCGCGCCCTTCCTGGTCATCCAGCACACCATTGTGGGGGAGGGCCGGCTCGATTTCGCCGGCACCCAATATCGCCTCGTGCCGGGGCAGACCATGGTGCTGAGCCTGCCCCATGCCCATCGCTACTGGCTCGAGAGGGGCGGGCATTGGGAATATTTCTGGATGGTGCTGAACGGCCGGGAGGCCCTGCGGCTGGCCCGCGAGATCATCGACGCCACCGGCCCCGTGGTGACCCTGCCGCCCAGCGTCGTTGACCGCATGGCGCTGGCCTGCCACACGCTGATCGACAAGCCGGCCATTTCTCCCGGCGAAGCCTCCACCGCCGCGTATGGCGCCATGGCGGCGCTGCATGACGGCGTATTCGGCAATGATGCCGCGCCCGGCCTGACCCTGCCCCCGGTTATCGCGCGGGTCGTCGCCCATATCGACGCCAATCTCAATCACACCCTCAATGTCGACCGGCTGGCGGCCGTGGCCGGGGTGAGCCGCGCCCATTTCGTACGCCAATTCACCACCGCCACGGGCCTCGCCCCTTCGGCCTTCGTGCTGGAACGACGCATTGAGCGCATCGAGCGCCTGTTGCTGGCCACCGACATGAGCGTGGTCGCCATTGCCGGGCTGACCGGTTTTACCGGCGCCAATTATCTCGCCAAGGCCTTCCGCCGCCGCCGCGGCATGGCCCCGCTGGACTATCGCGCCACCCGCCGCATAGCAGCCGCGGGGTGAGGCGGGAGCGGCTTGCCGCTGGCCGGAAAAGGGTGCAAAAGAGCATTGACGTATAGGGAAGTTCGATGACCAATCCTGTAACTCACGATCGCAGACATTTCGAAGACCTTGCCGTCGGCGAAGTCATCGATCTCGGCCATACCAAGGTCACCCGCGAGATGATCACGAGCTTTGCCCGCGAATTCGATCCCCTGCCCTTCCATCTCGACGAAGCCGCCGCCAAGGCCTCGCTGCTCGGCGGGCTGGCCTCGAGCGGCTGGCAGACCGGTGCGCTCAGCCTGCGCATGCTGGTCGACAGCTTTCTCAGCACGGTCGCCTCGGCGGGCGGGCTGGGCTTCACCAATCTCAAATGGAAAAACCCGGTCATGGTGGATGACACGATCGGCGGCACGGTGACCATTGCCGAACTGCGCCGCTCGGCCAGCCATCCGCAATGGGGCATTGTCACGCTCGATTTCGATGTCCGCAACCAGAAGGGCAAGCCGGTGCTGACCATGCGCCTGGCCAATATGGTGGAAACCCGCGACACGGCAGCGGCCGCATGACCCGCTGGTTTGAAAACATCACGCTGAACGAGGTCTTCCCCCTCGGCAGCCACACTTTCACGGCCGAAGAGATCGTGCGCTTTGCCAGTCTCTACGATCCGCAATATTTCCACCTCGACCCCGAGGCGGCCAAGCACAGCCATTTCGGCGGCCTGGTCGCCAGCGGCTGGCATACGGTGAGCGTGGGTCACCGCCGCATGGTCGATGCATTGGAAGCCGAGGAGCAGCGCCTGCGCGGATTGGGCGAGGAACCCGGCACGTCCGGCCCGTCCCCCGGCGTCAATGCCATGGAATTCAAGGTGCCGGTACGGCCCGGCGACACGGTGAGCTACGAATTGGTCGTGACCGACAAGCGCGCCTCCAACTCAATTCCCGGCTGGGGTCTGCTGTTCAATGCCATCACCGCCACCAATCAGCGCGGCGAGCTGGTCTATCGCGCCGAAGTGGTTGGCTTTTCCAAATTGCGCGACTATCGCGCGCCGGCGAGCCAGCGACTGTTGCTCGCGCTCACCAGCTGGCCCCTGATCGGCGGATTGCTCAAGCGCCGCTCTTGAATGCGACAGCGCCGCCCGGCACTGTCCTGCCATGCGCCGAATCGCCCTCATCTCCGCCCTGCTCGCCCTTGCCACCACGCCCAGCCTTGCCCAGCAGTTCCAGGGCAATTGGTCATGCCGGGATGGCAATGCCAACCGCGCCGGCATCCTGACCATCTATGGCTCGGTCTATGGCTTCGCCTCGACCACCTATGGCGACACGTCTTCAGGCACCGGCACGATCATGGGCTACCAGGATGGCGTCGGCTTCAGCGACGGCCCCCTGCGCGCCGCCCGCAATGTGCAGGCCGGCCGCATCATCCCCGACCCCAATTACGGCGTCGCCATGCAGCTGGAAACCACCGACGCCATCATCATGCTGTGTACGCCACGGTAGGCCAAAACCAGATAACCAATCACGGTGTCATTCCCGCGAAAGCGGGAACCTCTGTTTGCTTTTCGAGATTGTAAAACGGAGGTTCCCGCTTTCGCGGGAATGACATTGTGGGGGAAAACGAGCGCCGATAGGGCCCCTCGACAGGGCGTTCCCTCGGACCCCATCTCACCCACCGTGTCACCCCGGCGCAGGCGTAGTGCCTCGCCCCCGCAAGGAGGAGCGCCCAATCGGTACCCTCCAATTCCCCCCCACCAAACGGGGACTTGAATTTTCCTCGCCCTGCGCGCATTATCTCTGCGCGGCGCCGGGCCCCTCTGGCGAGAGTGATGATGCTCTCGCGATGTCGGAGCTGCTCCAATGATCTCATGGAGAAGGTCCGGCGATGGAATCGCTTCTTGCCGCCCTATCGGGCGATTTTCTAGGTACTCCCGTTTATTTCTGGGTCGTGTTTATCACGCTCGTCATCGGCCTTTTGGTCTTCGACCTCGGCGTCCTGCACAAGGACGAGCACGAGATCGGCGCCAAGGAGAGCCTCACGCTTTATGGCTTCTATGTCGCCATTGCCCTGGCTTTTGGCGGCTGGGTGTGGTGGCAGCGCGGGGCCGAGGCCGGTCTTGAATTCTATACCGGCTATCTGCTCGAACAGAGCCTGGCGATGGACAATATGTTCGTCATCGCCACCATTTTCGGCTTCCTGGCCATCCCCCGCATTTACCAGCACCGCGTGCTGTTCTGGGGCATTCTGGGCGTTATCCTGTTCCGCGCCATCCTGATCGGCCTGGGCGCGGCGCTGGTCAACGAATTCAACTGGATTCTCTTCGGCTTCGGCGCCTTCCTGGTGTTCACCGGCATCCGCATGTTCACCCACAAGGATGAGGAACCGAATCTGGAAGAAAACAAGGTCTTCCAGTTCATTTCCAAGCGCTTCCGGGTAACCAAGCAGCTGCATGGCCGCAATTTTACGGTGAAGCAACCCGACCCCAAGACCGGCAAGATCGTCACCTGGCTGACGCCGCTGGCCGTGGCGCTGATCATGGTGGAAGTGGTTGATCTGGTCTTTGCCGTGGATTCCGTGCCCGCCGTCTTCGCGGTGACGCAAGATACGTTCATCGTCTACACGTCCAACATCTTCGCTATCCTGGGCCTGCGCTCGCTCTACTTCGCTCTGGCCGCCGCGATGAACCGCTTCCGCTACCTGCAGGTGTCGCTGGCAATCATCCTGGTGCTGGTGGGTATCAAGATCTTCCTCGTGCCGCTGCATATCCATATCGACACGCTGCTCTCCCTGCTCGTGACGATCAGCATCCTGGCGGGCGGGATTATCTTCTCGCTCTACAAGACGCGCAACGAGCCCGATATCTCGGCCGAAGAGCAGCCCAAGACCGGCCAGCTCGAGCCGTAATCCAAAACTGCGCGCCGACGGTTGACGCCGGCGCGCCCCTTTGCCTATGATTTGGCCATTCCAAATATGAGGTCTCGCGCCAAATGATCTGAAATTCGTTCAGGACGCCCAGTCAATGTCTCCCGCCTGCTCCGGCACGCGAGGCGACTATGGATGCCGTTCGGAGCGAACATGATCTTGCGCGTCAGCCTATTGGCCCAGCCAAGGCCTGAAGCCCTCCTTTTCTCCTGACGACAGCCCCAGCGTCCGCCCAAAACCACGCTGAACCGCGCGGTAGCAGGCGCTTGCGCCCGTTTCCCGCGCATCGACATTTTCAGTCCCATCACCGCGCCTCACGGGCCGGGGTGGGAGAGTGAAAGGCTGTGTCATGCCCAAAAACATGTTCCAACGCCCCGTGCCCGTAACGCACACCCATAATGTCCCGCGCCAGGGCGCGCCCCTGCCTGGCAGAAAACAGGAGGCATCCAAGCCGTTGCCGGCAAAGCCGGGAGCGGCGGCCAGTCTGCCCCCGCTGGCGGCCCTGCTGGCCAAGGCCAGGCCGTAACACCCGCTCTCCGGGGCCCGGCGCCAGCGCCGGGCCTTTTCGCCAGCCCAGTCTTGCCTTAATTTCGGTTTAACGAACGAGAAAACGACAACAGGAGACCAGGCATGGGAGCCATCCAGGAAATCGTGTTCGACTGCGACAAGCCGGCCAAGCTGGCCCAATTCTGGGCCGAGATGCTCGATGGCTATGCCGTGCGCGCCTATGACGAGGCCGAGATCGCCCGGCTGGCGGCTTTGGGCCTCACGCCCGATACCGACCCCACGGTCATGGTCGATGGGCCCGGCCCCAGCATCTGCTTCCAGAATGTCGAGGGACGCCGCTACGACAATAATCGCGTCCATTTCGATATCCAGGTGGCCGATCGCAATGGCGAAGTGGAACGCCTCAAGCAGGCGGGC
Organism: Devosia sp.; assembly: GCA_035565135.1. Taxonomy (GTDB): domain Bacteria; phylum Pseudomonadota; class Alphaproteobacteria; order Rhizobiales; family Devosiaceae; genus Devosia. Next base: position 26,712 of record DATMSY010000121.1, on the reverse strand, counting down.
GCCGAAACCGTCCGCGTCCTGCCCACCTATACGGTGATGCGCGATCCCGAGGGCAACCAGTTCTGCCTGGTCGACCGACGCGAGGCCATGGCGGCCTGAACCTTGTACGGCAGCCGTTCGAGCTGCTGACACGGGCTGGCAGCACGCCGGAATAGGCTGACTTCATCACCAGCGCGGAGTTCTGTCATGTCCCTTATCGCCAGCTGTCATTGCGGCCAGACCAAAATCCAACTGCCCCATCTGCCAAGTTCCGCCAAGGACTGCAATTGCAGCTTCTGCGGCCGGAGCGGCGCGGTCTGGGGCTATTTCGGGGAGGGCGAGATCAAGCTGCTCTCCACCGAAGGCGAAAAGATCTATTCGGCCAGCGGCGGCATGAACCAGCACCATTTCTGCGCCAATTGCGGCATGCAGACCTGGGGCGATTCACCCGACTGGGCTTCGATGTACAATAGCGACGGCACGCCCAAAAACGGCGATCCCAACAGCTTCCCCACCACCCGAACCTATGCCGTCAACCTGCGGCTGGTGGATGGGCTGGACCTTGCCAGCATCGAGATCGAGCATATGGACGGGCGGAACAGCTGGTAGGGGGGGCACGACCTCGTCCTTCGACAGGCTCAGGATGAGGGCTACTGGGATTTTGGAGCAGACCTCATGGTGAGCCTGTCGAACCACGAGGTCGTGGCTCGATTTTAGTGCCCCGCAAACGCCATGAGCGTCGAGACTTCCACGCCTTCCGCCTCGAGCTTGGCAGCGCCGCCAAGGTCGGGCAGGTCGATGATGAAGGCGGCATTGGCCACGCGGGCGCCGGTGCGCCGCAACAGGCCCACCGCGGCAATCGCCGTGCCGCCCGTGGCGATGAGGTCGTCGACCAGCAGCACCGTGTCATTGCTGTCGAGCACATCGGCATGGATTTCGATCGTGTCGACGCCATATTCGAGCGCGTAATTCTGTCCGATGGTTTCGCCGGGCAGCTTGCCCTTTTTGCGCACCGGAATGAAGCCGACGCCCAGCGCAATGGCCACCCCGGCCCCGAAGATGAAGCCGCGCGCTTCGATCCCCGCCACATGGGTCACGTTGAGATGGCGATGGGCCTCGGCCACCTGCTCGATGCTCGCCTTGAAACCCTCGGGATGCTCGATCAGCGTGGTGATGTCACGAAACAGGATTCCCTTTTTGGGATAGTCCGGAATCGTGCGCACAAGGGCCTTGAGGTCGAGCGTCATCGCAATCCTGCAAAATTGGAAATGTAGGGAAAATCAGGGGGCGCGGCGGCCGACAATATGCCGCGCGATCACGCCGGCATTGTAAGCGGCCGACCGCGTGATGCCGATAGCCGTTTCGCGGGTCTTGGGATTGCTGACCACCGCCCGCACGCCGGCCCGCACCACCGGGTGGCGGCTGACCGTGATGGCGGCGCTGACAACGGTCACTGCGATGCGAACTGCGGACATGTCGGCTGCCTCGCGCTTGATTTGGCTTGTCCCATCATATTGCGGCCCCGCGCCCAATTGGCAAGAGCCTGAAGCCGATGTGACCGCCGCAAAAAACAAAGGGCCCCAAACGGGGCCCCTTGCCAGAATTCACTGCGCCTTAATGCTCGATGCCCTGCCACAGCTTGCGCTTGGTGGCATACATCAGGCCCGCAAAGGCGAAGAGGAACAGCAGCACCTTGAAGCCGGTTTCCTTGCGGGAAACGAGGCCCGGCTCGGCCAGCCACATCATGAAGGCGGCGACGTCGTGCGAATATTGCTCGACGGTCATCGGCACGGATTCCTGGCCCTCGGCGGCTTCATAGGCCACCAGCTCGTCCTGCAACGGGGGACCCATGCCGATGGCATGGCCGGGGAAATAGTCGTTGTAGAACTTACCTTCGGGCAGGTCGAACCCTTCGGGCGCTTCATCGTGATAGCCGTTCAGCAGCGCGTGGATATAGTCCGGGCCGCCTTCGGAATAGCCGGTGAAGTAATTGGTGATCCACCAGGGGAAGGCGTCCTTGATGCCACGGGCCTTGGCCAGCACCGAGAAATCGGGCGGCACGACGCCGCCATTGGCGTCCCGCGCATCCTGGTCGGTGGCGAAGGGCGAGGGCCAGCGATCGGCGGCAACGGCCGGGCGAACCCCGCCATCGGCCGTCGGATCAGCCACTTCATATTCGGCAGCCAGCGCCTTGACCTGGCCTTCGGTAAAGCCGGGGCCGCCCTCTTCGGAGAGATTGCGGAAGGCCAGCAGCCGCGCGCTGTGGCAATTGGCGCAGACTTCGCGGAACACCTGGAAGCCGCGCTGCAGCTGGTTCTGGTCATAGGTGCCGAAAATGCCGGCAAAGCTCCAGCTTTCCTTGTGCACCGGCGGCGCAGTGCCTTCGGCGGCGAATGCCGGCGCCGCGGCCATGCCGGCGGCGATGGCGATGGCAGCGATGATGGTCTTGAACTTCAACATGGAACCTGCCCCGCCTTTCACGAATGTGCCTTGCCGAGAACGCTCTCGGAAATGCTGGTCGGCAGGGGCTTGGCCACCTCTATGCGCGACAGCACGGGCAGGATGACGAAGAAGTGCAGGAAGTAGTAGCCGGTGCAGACCTTGGCCAGCGTCGTATAGGGCTCGGCCGCCTCCTGCGCACCGAGATACGCCAGGGCGATGAAATCCAGCACGAACAGGGCGTAGAACCACTTGAACACCGGCCGGAAGCTGCCCGAGCGAACCTTGCTCGTATCCAGCCACGGCACCACCAGCAGCGCCAGCATCGACAGGCCCATGGCGATCACGCCGCCCAGCTGGGAGTTGATGAACAGCACGTTGAAATCCACGGCGCGCAGGATGGTGTAGAACGGCAGCAGATACCATTCGGGAACGATATGGGCCGGCGTCACCTGGCTATTGGCCATGATGTAATTGTCGGGGTGACCCAGGATATCGGGAGCGAAGAACACGAACCACGCGAAGGGGATCATGAACACCACCATCGCGAACAGGTCCTTCATCGTATAATACGGATGGAAGGGCACGGTATCGCGCTTGTCCTTGACCTCGACGCCGATCGGGTTGTTGTTGCCCGGCACGTGCAGCGCCCAGATATGCAGCACCACGACCGCCGCAATGATGAATGGCAGCAGGTAATGCAGCGAGAAGAAGCGATTGAGCGTGGGATTGCCCACGGCAAAACCACCGCGCAGCAGATGCAAGAGGCTCTCGCCGACCACCGGAATGGCCGAGAAGATATTGGTGATAACCGTGGCGCCCCAGAAGCTCATCTGGCCCCAAGGCAGCACATAGCCCATGAAGGCGGTGGCCATGGTCAGGATGAAGATGACGACGCCCAGGATCCACAGGATTTCGCGCGGCGCCTTGTAGGAACCGAAGAACAGGCCGCGGAAGATATGGATATAGAGAGCCGCGAAGAACATTGAGGCGCCCACCGCGTGGACCGCCTGGATGATGCGGCCGCCATTGACGTCGCGGCGGATATGCTCGACCGAGTCAAAGGCCAGCGCCACATTGGGCGTATAATGCATGGCCAGGATAATGCCGGTGACGATCTGCACGCCCAGGCACATGACGAGGATTGCGCCGAAGGTCCACCAGTAATTGAGGTTCTTCGGCGTGGGGAAATCCATCAGGTGCTCTTTGGCAAACCTGACGACGGGCAGGCGCTCGTCGAGCCACTTTTCGGCGGCGTTTCCCGGAACGTAAGTCGAATGTTCTGACATCGGAAAAGCCCCCACTAACCGATCTGGACCAGCGTATCGCTGATGAATTCATAAGGCGGCACCACCAGATTCTTGGGTGCGGGGCCTTTGCGGATGCGGCCGGCGCTATCGTAGTGCGAACCGTGGCAGGGGCAGTACCAGCCATCGAAATCGCCCGACTGGCCGATCGGCACGCAACCGAGATGGGTGCAATTGGCGATCATGATCAGCCATTGCTCATGGCCCGGCTTGGTGCGCTGCTCGTCGGTCTCGGGGTCCTTGAGGTCAGCCAGCGGAACCGCCTTGGCCTCGTCGATCTCGGCCTGGGTACGATGCCGCACGAAAACCGGCAGGCCGCGCCAGGTGATGGTCACCGACTGGCCTTCGGGAATATTGGCGAGATTGAACTCGATGCTGGCCAGCGCCAGGGTCGACGCGTCGGGATTGAGCTGGTTGATGAGCGGCCAGACCACTGCCGCCGCACCAACGGCGCCAACGGCGCCAGTTGCGACATACAGGAAATCCCGCCGCGTCGATGAATGTTCTGCTTGCGTAGCCAAGGTCACGATCCCCGTACAATACACGCCCGACGGGGCCGGTAGCGGCGAGGCTCCTCACGCATAAGCGGAATCAGCCGCCGTCCACCCTCAAGCGGCCCGTCAGTCCGGGGTTCTTTTTGCACTGTCACAGGAACTTGTCCAGTGCGCCCGGCAATGACATGGATCAAGTGCGACACTATTCCCGGGCCGATTGCCGCAGGGGGCCGAAAAGTCCTCCGCCAAGAGCCCCGATCCACCCTGTCCGAGGACCACATGGCCGTAGAACTTGCCCTCTATCAGCCCGATATAGCCAACAATACCGGCACGCTGATCCGGCTGGGCGCGTGCCTGGGCACCACCATCCACATCATCCACCCCACGGGCTTCCCCTTCTCCGCCAAGTCGCTGGCCCGCGCCGGCCTCGACTATGTCGACCACGCCAGTGTGCGCGAACACACCGGCTTTGCCGCCTTCGAGCAATGGCGCCGCACCGAAAACCGGCGCCTGGTATTACTCACCACCAAGGCCGCGACATCGGCCTATAGCGTGCAATATGGCGCGGACGACATTCTCATGGTCGGCCGCGAAAGCGCCGGCGTGCCCGACGCGGTGGCCGATATCGCCGACCTGCGGATACGCATTCCCATGCGAGAAGGTTTGCGCTCGATCAATGTGGCGCTGGCGGCAACGCTTATTCTGGGGGAAGCAAAAAGACAGACCGATGGGTTTACAGGGCTGCAATGACGGTTCATTCCACTTCCACCATGACTCTTCCCGCTGACATCGCCGACAAGAAAACCACTGCCGCCGCCTGGTTCCGCGCCCTGCGCGACCGGATCTGCGCCGCCTTCGAACAGCTGGAGGCCGATGTGAGCGGCCCCAATAGCCACCTGCCGCCGGGCAGGTTCGAGCGCACCCCCTGGGACCGCGCCGCGGGCGGCGGCGGGGAAATGTCCATGCTGCATGGCCGGGTCTTTGAAAAGGCGGGGGTCCATATCTCGACCGTCCATGGCGAATTCTCGGCCGATTTCGCCAAGCAGATGCCGGGCACCGAAGCGGGCGCCCAGTTCTGGAGCTCGGGCATTTCGCTGATCGTGCATCCCTGGAACCCTCATGTCCCGGCCGTGCACATGAACACGCGCATGATCGTGACCGGCAAACAATGGTTCGGCGGCGGCGCCGACCTGACCCCGGTGCTCGATCGCCGGCGCCGCCAGGACGATCGCGATACCCAGGATTTCCACGCCGCCATGCGCGCTGCCTGCGCGGACCGGCCGGGCGTCGATTACCAGCGCTACAAGGACTGGTGCGACGAATACTTCTTCCTGCCCCACCGCAACGAGCATCGCGGGGTAGGCGGCATTTTCTACGACCACCACAATTCGGGCGATTGGGATGCCGATTTCGACTTCACCAAGGCGGTAGGCGAGGCCTTTCTCGGCATCTATCCCGAACTGGTGCGCCGCAATTACGAAACGGCATGGAGTGAGGCCGACCGCAACGAGCAGTTGATCCGCCGCGGCCGCTACGTGGAATTCAACCTGCTCTATGATCGCGGCACCACATTCGGCCTCAAGACCGGCGGCAATGTGAATTCGATTCTCTCCTCCATGCCGCCCGAAGTGCGCTGGCCATAGGGAGATGCCATGGGCCTGACCGATATCCACATTGCCGGCTATCGGTCGGTCCGCTCCATCCACTTCCCTGTGCGCCAGCTTTCCGTGCTGGTCGGGGCCAATGGCGTGGGCAAGACCAATCTCTATCGCGGGCTCGAACTGATCCAGTCCGCCGCCACCGGCACGCTGGCATCAGACATTGCCCGCGAAGGCGGGCTGGGCTCGGTCTTCTGGGCCGGCGAGCGCAAAAGCCATGAAACGCCGCGGCTGGTGCTGTCCGTCTCGCTCGAGGACATTGGCGGCGGCCCGCGCGACTATTCGCTCGAGCTGGGCTTTGCCCCCAGCTACGAGGTGGAAATCGGCTTCCGCGCGCCCACTGCCGCGGCCTTTCCACTCGAAGCCCAGATCAAGGAAGAGCGGCTGACGCTCAAGCATGGCAGCCGCCCGGTCGTGCTGATGGAGCGCAAGCAGGGCTCGGTCTGGGCGCGCGACAGCGAAGGCCGAAGGGTGCTGGCCGACGATAGTCTGCTCGCCAGCGAAACCGCGCTTTCGGCCCTGCGCGGCTATCCAGAAATCGACGCCGTACGCGAAACGCTTTCCGCCTGGCGCTTCTTTCACGGCTTCCGCACCGACCCCGCTTCGCCGCTGCGCCAACCGGGACTGGCCGTTACCTCGCCCCTATTGGCCGCCAATGGCTCAAACCTTGCCGCGGTTTTCGCCACGCTCCGCCATATCCGGGAAGATAGTCTCGATCTCGACCGCGCCATTGACGATGCCTTTCCCGGCGCCCGGCTCGACGTGCCCGTGCCGGAGGAAAATGCCAGCTTCACCCTCACCTTCCCCGACATGCCCAAGCGCGCTTTCGGCGCATCGGAGCTTTCGGATGGCACCTTGCAATTCCTGGCGCTGATGGGGGCGCTGCTGTCCTACCGCCTGCCGCCGCTGATCGCGCTCAACGAACCCGAATCGAGCCTCCATCCCGAATTGCTGCCGGCGCTGGCCCGCGTCATCGCCAAGGCCGCCGAGCGCAGCCAGATCTGGGTGGTCACCCATTCGACCGTGCTGTCCGACGCCATCGCCGCCGAAACCGGCATCCTGCGGCGCCAGGTGATCCGCAAGAATGGCGGCACGTGGCTCGAAGGGCTGAGCCAGGTCGGCGTCTTTGACGAGGATTGAGCCACGACCTCGTCCTTCGACAGGCTCAGGATGAGGTCTACTGAGATTTCGGAGTAGACCTCATGGTGAGCTTGTCGAACCACGAGGTCGTGGCACAAATTCCGGAACCCTCCCCCGCCCCGCACGTTCCCTCCCACTGCTCAAACGAAGGGAGATGCAGATGAAACGCTTTGATTCGGGCTCACTGATCCCCGGCTCCACCTGGCATGCCGAGGCGGAGAGCGAGGCGGAAGTGGTTCGCCGCGCGGTGGAAAACCTCAAGACCCTGCATGGCGAAACCGAAGTGCGCCCCGACATGATCGAGCGCATCAAGGAGCGCATCGTCGACACCGACGCGCCCAAGGCGCTCAAGCACTAACGCACCAGCGCCAGAAGCGCCTCCCGATCCAGCGCGAAACCGCTATCGATCCAGAGGCGCTCGAGCCGCGCCAATTCCTGCCCCAGAGCCGGTCCCGGTTTCATGCCGAGGCCGGCCAGATCATTGCCGGAAATCGGAAACGGTGCCAATTGCACCGCCGCCAGCGACCGCGCGGCCTCGGCCAGCCGGTCGGGCTTCCAACTGCCCCGCGCCGCCGCCAACGCCAGCCCCTCGACCGCCGCTTCGCCAAACCGGTAGGCGGCTTCGCCCAGCCGGTCGTTTTCGAGCAGGTCAGCCGCAGCCGAAACCGTCTGCGCCGCCCGCATCACCTCGTTCGACAGCCGCCAGCGCTTTTGCAGGTCATCGCCTTGCCCGGCCAACACCGCCAATCGCGTGGCCGATGAAAAACCACCCAGCTCCTCATAGGCCCTGAGCGTCCTGAGCCGGTCGGCATCCACCGCGATCAACCCGATCGCCGCCATGGCCCCGAGCGTTTGCGCGATATCGGGCAGGGCCAGCATGCGCAGCATTTCCGCGCCGATGCGTTCGGCCGACAAATGCCCCAATTGCCCCACGGCAGCGGCGCAGGCGGCCAGCCCGTCGGCATCGAGCTTTTCCCCGCCATGGCTCGCCGAAAAGCGGAAGAAGCGATAGACGCGCAAACCGTCTTCGGCGATGCGCCCGGCAGCGTCGCCGATGAAGCGGATACGGCCGTTCAGCGCGTCATTGATGCCGCCCAGCGGATCGAACAGGGTGCCATCGGCCCCGCAATAGAGCGCATTGAGCGTAAAATCGCGCCGCGCCGCATCCTCGGCCCAATCCGTGCCGAAGGCCACGACGGCGTGGCGGCCATCGGTCTCGATATCGCGCCGCAGTGTGGTGACCTCGGCCAGCGTCTCGCCCAGCTTCAGCGTCACCGTGCCATGCTCGATCCCGGTGGGGTATTGGGCAATGCCATTGGCCTCGGCCCGGGCGATCACTTCGTCGGGCGTGAGTTCGGTGGCGAGGTCAATATCGGGATTGTCCCGCTCGCGGCCCAGCAGCGTATCGCGCACCACCCCGCCCACGGCGCGGGTTCGGCCCTTGCCGCCATCAAGCGCCGCAAAAATCGCCTGCGTTTCCGGCCGCACCAGCCATTCTGCTCGCGCCAGCCGTTCCTCCGGGCTCATAGCGCGGCCTCGCCCAGCGCCAGATCGCGGAATTGCCGCGTCAGATTGGCGGTAATGCCCCAGATGGTGTGTCCGTCATGGTCGATCTGCCAGGTGCTATGGTCCCGCCCGTTCCGCTTGATGCGGAAGCGGCCATAGCTTTCCGTATCGAGAATGCGCTGCAGCGGCACCTCGAACACCGAATGCACCTCGCCCGGATTGGGCACGAAGGGCCCGCTGGGCTCGACCTCGGCCACGACGGGCGTGATCAGGTAATTGGTGCCGGTGAAATAGGTCGGCATGAAGCCCAGGATACGCGCATCCCGGCGCCGCATCCCCACTTCTTCATAGGCCTCGCGCAAAGCCGCGGCCGCCGCATCCTTATCGGCCGCATCCACCTTGCCGCCCGGAAAAGCCACCTGCCCCGAATGCGCCCGCAGGTCGGGCGAGCGCTCGGTATAGAGCACCGTATGGCCCTCGGGCCGCCTAATCAGGGCGATCAACACCGCCGCCGGCACCGGCGGGCGATCAAATGCCCGCTCCGGCGCCCAATCGGGCACCAGCTGATCGGCCGCCGGCAGGACCGGCGGATCGGGCAGCAGCCGGCTGGCAAGATGATCGATGACGGAAGCGTCCAGCGACAAGAGGCACCAGCAAATCAAATCGGAATGAGGAGCTTAAGCGAGCATGCCCGCCCCTGCATCCCTTTTATCGCCGCCAGCCCGCGATCGAACCGCTGATCCCGGTCGCCAGCGACTTGTCCTCGGCATAGAGCAGCACGCGGGTCGGATCGACCGGGCCGGGGAATTTGATCGCGCCCAGCGTGGTGGGCTCCCAGCCCAGCGGGCAATAATAGTCGCGGTCGCCCACCAGCATGACAAACTGCCCATCGCTCCGCGCCAAAGCGCGCTTGGTCACTTCGCGGGCCAAAAGCTTGCCGGCGCCCAGCTTACGGAAATTGGGATGGGTCGCCAGCGGCCCGAGCATCCAGCCATTGATGCCGCCAATGCTGATCGGGGTCATCCAGACCGAGCCGCAGGCCATGCCATCCACCTCGGCGACGAGGCTCAGGCTCTTGTCGATCGGAAACCGCTCGCGAATGCGAAAGGCCGTGCGGGCAAACCGGCCCGGGCCAAAGGCAATGGCCTGCAATTCCTCGATGAAAGCATCATCGGCATCCGTTGCATAACGGACGCTGGGAACACGAACAGGCGAAGCGGAGACAGCAGCGGCCGCAGCCGAAGGCGCAGAATGAAGGCTCATGACAGGATCCAGAGGATGGAACGCGTAGGACAAATCCGGCACCCCAAGGGCACCGCTTCAAGGACCGCTTACGGTCGTCGTGTCACCAGCAAAACCTTTACCATCCTGGGCGCCTCCACGCCTGAAAATCGCATTAGCACCAAGGGGGCCTCGCGTAAACAGAAAGGTCATTGCTGCACCGAAGAATTTCAAGACTTCGGCCGGCTCTGTGTTCAATATGCACAACGGTTCGTCGCCCCATTGCGGTCTTATCCTGGGCGCCGCCAGGCGCTATGTGCATGGCAACGCATTCGGCAGCGGGACTTAGACCGCGCAATCGAGACGACAACATGACGGAAAGGGTTCGATCGTGGGACAATTGATCGACGGCAAATGGTCCACCCAATGGTACGACACCAAAAAGACGGGCGGCAAATTCGAACGCAGCCAGGCCGGCTTCCGCAACTGGATCACCGCGGACGGCAGCCCGGGTCCCTCCGGCCAAGGCGGCTTCAAGGCCGAAGCCGGGCGCTACCACCTCTATGTGTCGCTGGCCTGCCCCTGGGCCCACCGCACCCTGATCTTCCGCAAGCTCAAGGAACTGGAAGACCTGATCTCGGTCTCGGTCGTCTCGCCCAAAATGCCCGACGAAACCGGCTGGAGCTTCAAGACCGACGAGGGTTCGACCGGCGATAGCCTGCTCGGCAAGGATTTCCTCTGGCAGGTCTATACCCAGGCCGTGCCCGACTATACCGGCCGCGTCACCGTGCCGGTGCTGTGGGACAAAGAGACGGGGACGATCGTCTCCAATGAAAGCTCGGAAATCATCCGCATGTTCAACTCGGCCTTCAACGAGCTGACCGGCAACACCGACGATTACTATCCCGAAGCGCTGCGCCCGCAGATCGATGCCATCAATGCCCGTGTCTATGACGACATCAACAATGGCGTCTACAAGGCCGGCTTTGCCACCAAACAAGAGGCCTATGACGAGGCGGTCGCCAAGCTGTTCGACGCGCTCGATTGGGTCGAAGGCCTATTGGGCGAAACCGCCTATCTCACCGGCGACAGCATAACCGAAGCCGATTGGCGGCTGTTCACCACGCTGGTGCGGTTCGACGCGGTCTATGTCGGCCACTTCAAATGCAACCGGCGGCGCATCGCCGACTATCCCAATCTCAGCCACTATCTCAAGGCGCTCTACGAGGTGCCCGGCGTCAAGGAAACGGTCGATCTCGAGCATATCCGCACGCATTACTATTGGAGCCACATCACGATTAACCCGACCCGGATCATTCCGATTGGGCCGGAATTGCCGTTTTTGAAGTGAGGCCTTGAGGGGGAGAGGCTCACCTTAGCCTCCCCAACCACCGCACTTTTCCTCGGGCTTGACCCGAGGACCGCTCGCCGCTTGTGCCGCGCTGATGGTGGCCCTCGGGTCAAGCCCGAGGGAGACGCGGTGGGTGGGTGAGATCAGGGGGAAGCGGGCCATCGCCCCTCAATATCCCCAAATCTCCCGCTTGGGCTGCCCATCGAAATATTCATCGATCCGCTGCGACGTCGCCGGGGTCACCCCCTGCGGCAGCGCCTTGCGATCGAACCAGCCGGCCTCGGCAATCTCCCGGTTCGGCTTGAACTGGCGTTCCAGCACATGGCTCTTGGCGACATAGAAGGCGACATGGTCGCGATCCGTCACGGGGCTGGCATTATGATAAATGCCGAACAGCTCGATCGGCCCGGTGACCCGATAGCCGGTCTCTTCCAGCGCTTCGCGCCTTGCCGCCGCTTCCATGGTTTCCCCGGGATCGACACCCCCGCCGGGAAACTGCCAGCCGGGCACATAGGTATGGCGGATCAGGAACACCTTGTCCCCATCCACCAGCATGATGCGGGCGCCGATCGTCATCCTGTGCCAAAGACCCTTGAGCGTCAGGAAGACCTTGGCGCGCACCTGCTGGAATCGATTCATCTGCATCGCTGGCTCCGTTTTCGCCCTATCGGTAGCAGAGCTTTGATGACGACAAAATTGACGTTACCGCCGATTGCCCGTTTTCTTGCTCCTCCCCTTCTGGCATTACGCCCATAATGATCACCCTCGCCCATATTTCCGACATCCATCTTTCGCCCATGCCCGACATCGCCCTGCGCGACCTGTTCGGCAAGCGGTTGACCGGTTTTCTCAACTGGAAGATCAAGCGCCATGGCGAGCTCAATAGCGAAACGCTGGCGAGCCTTGTTGCCCATATGCAGGCCCAGAATGCCGATTTCACCGCGGTAACGGGCGATCTGACCAATCTGGCGCTGGAGAGCGAAATTGCCCGCGCCGGCAAGTGGCTCGAGGCGCTGGGCAGCCCCGACCGCATCGCCGTCTGCCCGGGCAATCACGACGCCTATGTGCCCGGCGCGCTCGAAGCGGCGCAGAAGGATTGGGGCGACTATCTCAAGGGCGAAACGCTCGACAGCGCCGCCTTCCCCTTCGTCCGCCGCGTCGGCGAATTGGCTGTCATCTCCTGCTCGAGCGCCGTGCCCACCCGCCCCTTCCTCGCCATCGGCCGTTTCGAGGAAAAGCAGGCCGATCGGCTGGGCCGGATACTGAAAGCCATGGGCGATGCCGGCTATTTCCGCACCGTGCTGATTCACCATCCACCCAATGCCGAACTCCAGCACCCCTCCTTCGGCCTCAAGGGCCACAGGCTCTTTCGCCAGGTGATTGCCGAGCATGGCGCCGAGCTGATCCTGCACGGCCATACCCACCGCTCCTCGATCCACTCCATTCCGGGCAAGAACCACGAAGTCCCCGTGGTCGGCGTCGCCGCCGCCAGCGCCGCCCAGGGCGGCACCCTGGACGACCCAGCCCGCTACAACCTCTTCCGCATCGAAAAATCGGGCGAAGGCTGGACCTGCACCATGCGCGAATACGGCTTCCAACGCCTCGGCTCCGACATCGTCATGCGGCTGCAGATGCGGATTTATTGAGCGGTAGCGGCGGGCGGTTCGCCCTAAAACGCCAGCCGGAAACTGCCGCTCGCCGAAATCGCCCGTTCATTGCTTGTGCTGATATCGAGATCCACCTTGCCGCTCAGGCGCCAGGCCTGGTCGGTCAGCACCAGGCCGGCCGAGAGCTTGCCATAGGCCTGGCTGAAAAGGCCTCCATCGCTGGCGCCGCCATTGCCGCTGGCCAGGCTCAACCCGAGCTGGGGCGTCAGCTGCATGCCATTGTCGAGCAGATAGGCATATTCGAAACTGGCCCCCAGCCCGATGCGATAATCAGTCTTTTCGAAGCCCGGCACGGCAATGGATATGCCGCCGGGCGTGCTGACCGCATAATCCCCGGCCCGCTCGTTCATCAAGAAGAACGTGGCATTGGGCCTTATGGTCAGCAGATCGGCATTCCAGGTGCCTTCCAGCTTTGCCTTGAGCAAAATCCGGTCGGTCTCGAAGTGTCCGGCATAGTCGAGCCCCAGAACCTGCGCCGAGATATCGTTCGAGGACTGGCCATAGAAGAGGTTGGCATCCAAGGTTACCCCCTGCCCCAGCCCGATCGAGACATAGGGACCGGTCAAAAAGCCCTTCCCCTTGACCGAGCTGTCGTCGGTGAACTCGCTCATCCAGTCGCCATAAAGCGCCATTCCGACCAGCACATTATCGGCAAACAGATAATCGGCGCCCAAAGCGGCCAGGGCGAAATCGCCCCAATAATCGGTCTCGTCGGTGCGGGCATGCAGGGTCAGCCTGGTGTCGAGCCAGACATTGAAGGGCAGCTTTGCGGCCCCGCCCTCGGCCAGGGCTTCCGCCGCGCCGCCGGCAGCACTGATCTCGGCAAGGCTCGTGGCAAAGCCCAGCACCTGGCTATTGCCGCTGGTATTGGCCGTGACCGTGCCCGGACGCCCCGATAGTTCGCTGCGGCTGCGCAGGCCCGGCGTCTCGATGCCCGAACTCAAAAGCCCGATCCGGGTTTCGACAAAGCCCTGTCCCAATTCGTCGAACCGCTCGCGAACGGCCGCCACGTCCTCCTCGATAGTGAGACTATAGGCGCGCGACGCCGATTGCCCACCGGCATCGGTGGCCGCAATGGTAAAGGCATAGGCGCCGATACCCGCCGGAACCCCGCTCAAGGCGCCGCTGCCCGATAGCGACAATCCCGGCGGCAGCGCGCCATCGGCCACCGCGAACGCATAGGGCGCCAATCCGCCCGACGCAGCGAATGCCTGGCCATAGCCCTGCCCCAAAACGCCATTGGGCAGGACATCGGGCCCGATCACCAGGGCCGGGGCGGCAACGGTGATCGACACCAGCGCCGGCGCAGACGTGCCGCTGGCATTGGTCGCCGTATAGGTGAAGCTATCGGTGCCGACATAGCCGGTCACCGGCGTATAGAGGATGCCGAGGCCGGCAATTGCCGTCGTCCCATGCGCCGGAGCCGTCACGACGGCCACGCCGCTCACGCCATCACCCACGATCTGCAGGCTGATGGGGGTGCCATTGCTGCCATAGGGCACATTGGCGGTAACGTCCTGCGCCACGGGCGCGGCCCCGCTGACCTCGAGCGTATAGGCATAGGGCGCACTGCTATATCCGCCCGCCGCGCTCAGGGTGATGGCAAAACTGAAACTGCCCGCCTCGGTCGGCGTTCCCGACAGCCCGCCGCCGGTAGAAAGGCTGAGCCCGGCCGGCAGGGCGCCCGAGCTGATGGCAAAGCTATACCCGCCCAGCCCGCCCGTGGCGCTGAACGTCTGGCTATAGGCCATTCCGACCATCGCACCCGGCAAGGCCCCGCTGGCCGGCGCCAGGGCAGGCACGTTGATACTATAGGCATTGGACTCCACACTACCGATGCCGGCATTGCCCGCCAGATCGCTCACGCCGGTGAGATCAAGCGTGAGCATATTGCTCTGGCTGGCTATGCCCGTCGCCGGAACCAGCGTGCCCGTCCAGGTCAAGCCGCCATCGGACGACGACAGACCCGTAATGCTGGCATTCTCCGCGGTAATATCGGCGGTGGTAAGGCCAGTGACGGCCTCCGAAAAGGTGACAATGACCGTCGACGTGTCGCCCGGCTGCAGCACGGTCTGCGACACCACCGCGCTTGCCGTGGGCCGCTGCGTATCGATGGCATAGTTGTTGGACTCGGACACACCGGCGCCGCTATTGCCGGCAGCATTCACGACGCTGCCATTGTCCAGCCTGATCTTGTTGCCGCCATTTTCTATGTTCGCAGCCGGGCTGAGAGTCGCCGTCCAGGTGATACCGCCATCGGACGATGACACCGCCGACAGGGAGCCGTTCTCAATCGTCAGGCTTCCATTGCTGAAGCCGCTAACGGCCTCGGAAAAGGTGATCGTCACCAGCGAGGTGATGCCGATGCGCAGGTCAGCGTTCGATACCACCACGGTGGCCGTGGGGCGGATGGTATTGATGGTGAAATTTGCCGAATTGGTCGTGCCAAGGCCCGTATTGCCGGCCAGGTCGCTGTAGCCGGTATTGTTCATCGAGATCACATTGGTGGTGTCCAATATCCCGTCATTGGGCACATATGTCCCCGTCCAGGTTATCCCGCCATCGACAGAGGTTAGCGTGCTCAGCGTTCCGTTCGGAACCTGCAGATCGCCATTGTCAAAGCCGCTGATTTCCTCGGAAAACGTGACGGTCACAGAGCTTGTCTGGCCCGCCTTCAGATTCTGCTCGGAAATGACAATCGAGCCCGTCGGCCGATTGGCGTCGAGGATGTAATTGTTGGAATTGGTGGTGCCGACGCCGGGGGTGAGGTCGCCGTTCGCGACCCCCGTATTGTCCAGAACGATCTTATTGCTGCTATCGCTAATGCCGGCGCTGGGCGTGAGCGTCGCCGTGTAGACGATGTTGTCACTGGTGGACAAAGACGACAGCGAGCCATTGTCCGCCGTCAGATCGCCGAGAGTGAACCCGGTCACCGCCTCGGAGAACGTAAACGTCACCAGCGACGTCTGTCCGATGCCCAGCCTATCATTGTGGACCACTATAGTTGCCGTGGGCGCCGCCGCTACGGCCGGGGCCATCGCGCCAAGCAAGACGAGGGCAATGACGGCGAACAGCTTGAGACCGCCGGAAATCCTGGCAAACATAACGTCACCGCAATGGCTTACATGAAAAATATAAGCACGATTACTGATCCATTCCGCGCCCGCGGTCCAGCAGAAATGTGGCGAAGCTGTGTTCGGCCTCACCCACCCGCGGTGGAACCCTCCCGCCCCGCCTCCAGCTCGCGCAGCAGGCGCTGCTTGCTGTTGATCAGGTGCATGCGCATGGCGCTGCGGGCATTGTCGGCGTCGCCTGCCCGGATGGCCGCCAGCACGGCACCATGCTCGTCATTGACCTTGTTGAGATAGCTGACCCGCGCTTCGGGCGAGAGGCCATAGGTCTTGAGCCTCACCCGGGGCACCGAGAGGGTGCCCAGATAGGCAAAGAGATTGGCGAAATGCACATTATTGGTGGCCGCCGCCACCGCGCGGTGAAATTCGAGGTCGGCCTCGATGGCGTCGCTGCCGGCTGCAATGGCGTCGCGCATATCCTGCACCGCCCGCTCGATTCCGGCCAATGTCTCGGCAGTGCGCCGCGTCGCGGCCAGCCCCGCCCCTTCCACTTCCACCCCGATGCGCAGATCGAGCACGGCGATCTTGTCGGGAATGGCGTCCAGATCGATAGGCGGAATGACAAAGCCCTGCGACCTGGCCGCATTCTGCACGAAAACGCCAACCCCCTGGCGGGTGGTCACCATTCCCCCGGCCTTGAGATTGGCTATCGATTCCCGGATCACCGTGCGGCTGACCCCGAATTCGCCGATCAGCTCGTGCTCCGTCGGCAGCTTGGAGCCGATCGGATAATCGCCATGCTGGATGCGGCTGCGCATCACTTCGACGATCTGTTCGGCGAGGTTGCCGCGGCGAAGTTCCATAGGCCCTGAATCTCCCTGGCCTATGCGGAACTAGACATAGTCCTCGCGATAAGGCGTGAAACTATCCACCATAGTCCCCGCCTCGATGCAAACGGCGCCGTGCAATACTCCCCCGGCAACCACATAGCTCGAGCCCGGCCCCAGCCGTTCCGTCACGCCATCGATCGTCACCTCGAAAACACCGCTTTCGACATAGGCCGCCTGGGCATGGGGATGGCTATGCGGTTCGCCCGCCCAGCCGGCGGGAAATTCCCAGCGCAGCATCATCAGCTGGTCATTGTAGCACAGCATCTGCATGCGCCGCCCCTCGGGGGCCTCCTGCCATTGCGCATTCTCGCCGCGCAAAAAACTTCCGGAAGTCGGCATGGTCATCTCCTCAAATCTATTCGGCTTCGGCCTGGCGCAGCGCCAGGTCACGGTCATAGCGTTCGCTGGCCTCGATCAGCGTGCGGGTATAGGCCGCGCCGGCGGCATGGTTCTCCAGCGCCTCCCGGCTCATCACT
This sequence comes from Devosia sp., assembly GCA_035565135.1. Lineage (GTDB taxonomy): Bacteria > Pseudomonadota > Alphaproteobacteria > Rhizobiales > Devosiaceae > Devosia. Next base: position 9,513 of record DATMSY010000121.1, on the reverse strand, counting down.
TCCACGATCCGGCCGGCCTGCATCACGGCAAAGCCGCTGCACATATGGTCGATCACCGCCAGGTCATGGCTGACCAGCAGATAGGTGAGCTGCAGCTCTTCCCGCAAGTCCATGAAGAGATTGAGGATTTCCGCCTGGATCGACACGTCCAGCGCTGAAGTCGGCTCGTCCAGCAACAGGATTTTGGGCCGCAGCACCATGGCCCGGGCAATGGCGACGCGTTGGCGCTGCCCGCCCGAGAGCTGGTGCGGATAGCGATAGCGGAACTTGCCCGGCAGACCCACCTGGTCGAGCGCCTTGCCGACGCGGTCCCCGATAGCGTCCAGCCCATGCACATGCAGCGGCTCGGCAATGATGTCCTCGATCTGGTGCTTGGGGTGGAGCGACCCATAGGGGTCCTGAAACACCATCTGCACATCGCGGCACCAGGCCAGGCGCTCTGCCGAACGAAAGGTCTGCCCCGCCACGGTGATCGAACCGGTCCAGTGCTTATAAAGCCCGGCAATGCAACGCAGCACGGTCGATTTACCCGAGCCGGACTCCCCTACCAGGCCATAGGTCTGGCCCGGCTCCACGGCAAAGGAAATGCCATCGAGAATCTTCCGCTCCCGCAGGCCCTGGCCGAGAAACAGCGAAAGGTCTTGGATATCGATCAGGCTCATGTCCGCCTCGCAAGATCATCGGCCCATTCGCTGCGGCGATTGAGCGTGGGCAAGCGGTCGCGCCGCTGCCCGATGCGTGGCAGCGAGGCCAGCAGCCCCTGGCTATATTCATGCTGGGCCCGATCGAGTTGGTCGGCCCGCAATTCCTCCACCACCTGCCCCGAATACATGATCAGCACGCGGTCGCAGAAGCTCTGCACCAGGTTGAGATCGTGGCTGATAAACAGCAGGCCAATGCCGCGTTCCCGCACCAGATCGTCGAGCAGCGCCAGCACCTGCAGCCGCACCGTGACATCGAGCGCCGAAGTCGGCTCGTCCGCAATGATCAGCGCCGGATCGGGGATCAGCATCATGGCGATCATAATGCGCTGGCCCATGCCGCCCGATACTTCATGCGGATAAAGCCCATAGACATGTTCGGGGTCGCGGATGCGCACCGCCGCCAATTGCGCGATGGCGCGCTTTTTCGCCTCCGCCCGGCTCACCTTGAAATGGGCGAGATAGGCCTCGCTCACCTGTTCGCCCACGCTCATCACCGGATTGAGCGAGAATTTGGGGTCCTGCAGGATCATCGAAATACGCCGTCCGCGCATGTCCTGCATCTGCTTTTCGCTGAGCGACAACATGCTGCGCCCCTCGAAATCCAGCGCCCCCGCCTCGACCCGGGCGATATCGGGCAAAAGCCGCAATATGGCCCGGCCCACGGTCGACTTGCCCGAGCCGGATTCCCCGATAATGGCGACCTTTTCCTTGCCGACATCGAAGCTGACATTGCGCACCGCATGCATGGCGCCGCGCGCACCGAAATAGCGGACATTGAGGTCTTTGACCGAAAGAATGGGTTCGTTCATCGTCTACCTCGACTGACGCGGATCAAGCACATCGCGCAACCCGTCTCCGAAGAGATTGAAGGCCAGCGCCACGACCAGGATGGCCAGGCCCGGCATGGTCACCACCCACCAGCTATCGATCATGAAGCGGCGGCCGGCCGAGGTCATGGCGCCCCATTCCGGCGTCGGCGGCTGCGCCCCCAGCCCCAGGAAACCGAGACCCGCGGCGGTCAGCAAGACGCCGGCCATATTGAGCGTGATGCGCACGATGACCGAGGGCACGCAGATCGGCAGGATATGCCGGCGCAGGATGCGAAACGCCGAGGCACCCGAGACCTGCGCGGCCGCAATGAAATCGGACGCCCGCATGGTCAGCGTTTCCGCCCGCGCCAGCCGGGCAATGGAGGGCCAGGCCGTCAGTGAAATGGCGATAACGGCATTTTCGATGCCGGGCCCCAGCGCCGCCGCAAAGGCCAGCGCCAGGATGAGGCTCGGAAACGACAGAAAGATATCGGTGATCCGCATCAGCACGCGATCGACCCAGCCGCCGAAATAGCCCGCCGCCATACCGACCAGCAGGCCGACCGGCGCCACGATGACCGAGACAAGGATGACGATATAGATCGAGATCCGCGAGCCATAGACGATGCGGCTATAGATATCGCGCCCCAGCTCATCAGTGCCCAGCCAGTTCGCCCCGCTGGGCGGCTGCAGCGCCCGGTTGAGGTCCTGCACATTGGGTTCATGGGTGGCGATCACCGGCGCCAGGATCGCCGCGGCGATCATCACCAGGATCACCACCAGCCCGAACACGGCCAGTGGATTGCCGATAAAGGCCCGCAATCCCCAATAGACACGCTGGGCCGTGGCCTGCCGTGTGCTGCTGACCGTGTCGCTATTGAGATAGTCACGCCAGCCCGTCGCTGAATTACCCGTTTCGGTCATGCCGCACGCGTCCTGGGGTCAAAGACCCGATAGAGAATGTCGGAAAGAATATTGAGGGCGATGAACAGCACGCCCACCAGCAAGGTGCAGGCCATGACCGCGTTCATATCCCCGATCATCAGATTGCTGGTGAGATAGCCGCCAAAGCCGGGCCAGGAGAACACCGTCTCGACCAGAACGGCTCCCTCCAGCAGCCCGCCATAGGCGAGCGCCACGATGGTCACCAGCTGCACGCGGATATTGCGGAAAGCGTGGCGCCACACCACCTGGTTCTGCGACAGCCCCTTGACCCGGGCGGTGATGACATATTCCTGGCCCAGCTGCTCCATCATGAAGCTGCGGGTCATGCGGCTGATATAGGCCATGGAATTGAGCCCCAGCACCAGCGCCGGCAGCCAGATATTGCGCAGCGCGCTCCAGAACACATCCCACTCGCCCACCAGCACGCTGTCGATCAGCATGAAGCCGGTGATCGGGCTGACGAGGCCGGTATAGAAAATCTCGACCCGCCCGCTGCCACCCGTCCAGCCCAGCATGGCGTAAAACACCAATAGGCCCATGAGCCCGATCCAGAAAGTGGGGGTCGAATAGGCGATCAGCCCGAAAAACCGCACCAGGTAATCCGGCCACTTATTGCGCCGCACCGCCGCCAGCACGCCGAGCGGCACGCCCAGGCCCGTGCCGATGATGATGGAAATCGTGCCCAGCTCGATCGTCGCCGGAAACACCCGGGCAATATCCTCGATCACCGGGCGCCCCGTCAGCAACGCCACGCCGAAATCGCCGCGCAGAATATCGGCAACGAAGCGGAAGAACTGCTCGTAAAGCGGCCGGTTGAGCCCCAGTTGCGCATAGACGCGATCATAGGTCGCCTGCGAGGCCTCATCGCCCACAATAGCCAGCACCGGATCGACCGGCATCATGCGGCCGATGATGAAGGTGAGGACCAGAAGGCCGAACAGGGTGACGATGATGGAGCCGATAAACCCGGCTCCTCCAACGGCCTGCGATCTGAAACGGACGGATAGCGGCGTCATGCTCATTCCCGGTAAAGAAAGACGCGGGCGGCCCATTTCCGGGCCGCCGCGCTCATGCGTTAACGGCTCTTGCTGACCGTGTTGAAACGGGTCGTCCAGCCATAATGGTTCTGGTAGCCCTCGATGTCGGCGCCGAACACCACCGTATCCACCACAGCCGAAATCGGCTGCACCGCCGGCACCAGGTCCTCGTAGAGATATTGCACGTCCTGGTAGAGCTTTTCCTGCTGCGCCGGATCGCGTTCCAGCAGCGCATCCAGCGCCAGCTTGTTCAGCGCCTCGTCGTAGAACGAGGTGCGCCAGCCGATCAGCCCGGACAGGCCCGCATCGTCGGAATTGTCCGGATTGATCACCAGCGCCTGCATATTGGAATGGGGATGGGGCTCCTGCCCGCCACCGCCGCGGCCCACGATCATCTCGAACGTCCGCTCGCGCATCGGGCCATAGACCTGATTGCCCGTACCGGTCACGATGTCGGCTTTGATCCCCGCCTGAGCCAGCGTGCCCTGGATCGAGGTTGCGATATCAAGGAATGGCGGCTCGTTGAGCGCCAGCAGCTTCACCGTGAAGCCATCGGCATAACCCGCTTCCACCAGATATTGTTTGGCCTTTTCGACATCCAGCGTATAGCCGGGATCATCGATACTGCCGATAACGCCGGGCGAAACCGGCCGCTGATGCAGCACGCCGTAATTGGGCATGATCGTGGAATTGATGCCCTGGTAGTCGATCAGATAGCGCAGCGCCAGCCGCGTCTCCTGATTGGCGAAGCGCTCGTCCTTCATGTTGACGGCGAGGAAGTAAAAACCGGAACTGGCCACGGCCTGCACTTCCACCGCCTCATTGCTCGAAAGCGCATTGATATCAGGCACCGAAAGGGCAAAACCCACATCCAGATCGCCGCGCTCCAGCATCAGCCGCTTGGTCTGCGATTCCGGCATATGGCGGATCAGCACGCGGCGCATCGGCGCGGCGCCACCCCAATAGTCATCGTTACGATCCAGGATGATCGTGTCATTGGCCGTCCAGTTGCGCAGCACGAAGGGGCCCGAACCGGCCGTATTGGTGGTGAGCCAGGCCGCGCCCAGATCGCCATCGACCTCATGCTCCAGCGCCACGGCGCGATCGACCACCGAGGCCGCGCTGGGCTTGCCGAAGAGATAGAGGATCAGCAGCGGGTCGCCCGCCTCAGGCAGGGTGACCACGATGGAATTGCCCTGCGCCCGCACATGCTCGTCGAAATTGTCGAGCGTAAAGCCATAGGCCTGCCAGGCCGCCGAGCCGACCAGCTCGAGCTGCAGGATGCGCTTCCACGACCACAGCGCGTCCTCCACCGTCACCGGATTGCCCGAGCTGAACTTGGCGTCCTGGCGGAAGTTGAGCGTCACCGTGCTGCCGTCTTCGCTGATCTCCCAGCTTTCGGCCAGCCCCGGATTGACCCTGGTGCGTTCGACGGCGTCGAGCTGCACGGGCGTATCATAGACATTGGTCACGACCGCCGTGGCTTCGCGCCCGGCAATGGCCGCCGGGTCCACGGTCAGAATATTGCTCATGCTGAGCCCGATGACCAATTGGTCATCCGGCGTCGCGGCCAAAGCGGCCGGCACAGGCATGGCAAGAACAAGCGCCGTCATCGACGCGATAAGCAGGTGTTTCATGGGTCTCCTCCAACCACTAGAACTTTGAGAAAATTCAGCCCTCAGATCGGCCCGGCTTTATGCCGGGCCACGCCTGGGAGGACGTTTCGATCATTGCGGCCCCAGCGCCTCGACCAGCACGCGCAGGTCCGCGATATCCTTGTCCGTGCAGTTCGACAGCGGCGGCCGCACTGGCCCGGCCGAATGGCCGACCACCTTTGCGCCGGCCTTGATGATCGACACGGCGTAGCCACCGGCCCGATTGCGGATGGCCGCATAGGGAATGAAAAATTGCTTGAGCAACCGCGCCGTCACCGCCCGGTCGCCCGACTGCACGGCGCGATAGAATTCCATCGCCGTGCGCGGAATGAAGTTGAATACGGCCGACGAATAGACCGGGAAGCCCGCGCCCAGATAGGCCTCGGCAAACAGTTCTGCCGTCGGCAAGCCGCCGAGATAGGCCAGCCGGTCGCCCATGGTCGCATGCACGGCCGTCACCGCCTCGATATCGCCGATCCCGTCCTTGAACCCGATGAGATGGGCATGCTTGGCCGCCAGACGCTCGACAGTGGCCGGCGCCAGCTTGCAGACCCCGCGATTATAGACGACCACCCCGATCTGCACCGCCGAACAGACCGCATCGATATGGGCAAACAGCCCTTCCTGATTGGATTCGGTCAGGTAATGCGGCATCAGCATGATGCCGGCCGCGCCCGCCGCCTGGGCATTGCGCGCCATCTCGACGGCCATGCGCGTATTATAGCCCACCCCGGCAATGATCGGCGTCGTGCTGCCGGAGGTTTCCACCGCCGCGCGGATGACGCGGGCATGTTCCTCCCCGGTCAGCGAAAAGCCCTCGCCCGTGCCGCCCGCGGCAAACAGCACCTTGGCGCCATAGGGAATGAGCCATTCGAGCCGCGCCTGATACCCCGCCTCGTTGAACTCCCCATCGTCAGCGAAATCGGTGATCGGAAAGGACATCAACCCCTCCGACAGGGCGAGTTTGAGCGCCTGCGGATCGAGAATGGTCTGGGTGGAAGCAGTCATGGCTTTGCCTCGGAAAATCGCGGTCGCTAGGCGACCAGGTTGTCATTGATGAAATCGAAATTGATGTCCTCGCCCAGGCCCGGGCGATCGGAGAGATGAACGAAACCGTCCGCGTCCATCGGGTCGACAAGGGCGTTGAGATATTGGAACCCGTCGTCATATTCGAGGAAGGGATGCAGCAGCCCGCGCTCATACCATTTGGCGTTCCTGGTCACCGCCGCCAGCACCAGGCTTTGCGCGCCATTGCCATGGATTTCGCAATTCATGCCGAAACTTTCGGCCAGATGGATGGTCTTGAGCGCCGGCGTAATGCCGCCCACATCGATGCCGCCCGCCCGCAGGATGTCACAGGCGCCGGCCTTGACCCAATCGGCCCGCGAATGATGCTTGCCGGCGGCGCTTTCCGGCCCCACGATCTCAATATCGAGATTATCGGCGAGCCAGGCATAGGATGCCATGCTCTGCTCATCCATCGGCTCTTCGATCCAGGCAAAGCCGAGCTTTTCCAGCCCCCGGCCCAGCTCCAGCGCTTCGCTGCGCGAATACCAGTGGAAGGCATCGATCATCAGCGCGATATCGGGCCCCACCGCCTCGCGCACCGCGGCGCAGGCTTTGAGGTCCATCTTCACATCCGGCGCCCAGGACACCGGCGGCATCCAGGTATGCAGCTTGATGCCCTTATAGCCGCGCTTCACCAGCTTTTCGGCAAAGCGCCCATAATCCTCGGGCGTCGCCAGCCCGCCCTCCATTTCGTCGCCGCACATCGTGCTGCCATAGGCCGGCACCTTGTCGCGATAGGCCCCGATCAGCTTGTGCAGCGGCAGGTTCAGCGCCCGCCCGGCCAGGTCCCATAGCGCGCTATCGACAGCATTGAGCGTACGATCGCTCAACTGCCCCGAACTACCCCGCTGCCAATGCGCCAGTTCCTGCCACAGCCGCTCGCGGTCGAACGGGTCCTGCCCGATCAGCACCGTCTTGATGAAAGTCTCCACCAGATACGGCCGGATGGTTTCGGGCGCGGTAAAGCAATGCCCCTCATGCCCCTCGTCGGTAACGAGCGTCAGCAGCCCCTGCTTGACCCGATGCAGCACCCCAGGATGGCCATGTCCGGCCGCATCCTGATGCCGACGGGTCGTATGCAGAAAAACCCGGCTCTTGACGTCAACGATGCGCATGCGCTCTCCCCAACCCGAACGCATCCGCGCCCCATCTCGATCTGCCGTGGTCCTACCATCTTGTCTGACAACGTACAAGTACTCCAATCTCACACTTTCGTCGAAACCCGCAAAATGCGACCGTCAACGCTAACAGTCTGCTAGCATTTGGAGGGGTTAGAGAGGATCAGTGAGCACGTGCCTGGAGGCCCCAATCCAGCCCCACTTCGAAGGGCAGCGTTCACCTCGAACACCCCCAAGAATGCGGTGTCATCCCGGCGAAGGCCGGGATCCATGCTGTGCTCTGACCGCGCGCTGGATGGTGCGGAGGGCCTTCAGAATGGATTCCGGCCTCCGCCGGAATGACGCAGTGATTGATTGCGCGACCTGCGCTCACAAATACCCCAAACCCATCCTCCCCACCGCATCTCCCTCGGGCTCGACCCGAGGGCCACTCGCCGCTTGCACCGTGCTGGAAAAGGCCCTCGGGTCAGGCCCGAGGGAGAACAGTGGGGAGGAAAGTTGAAGGTATCCAGGCCATTGAGGCTTGGCACCACCCCCAGAGAGCCCCAATCTGCCTCCCTCCCCCTTGTGGGGAGGGATTGAGGTGGGGGTGCTGAGCGCTCCGCTGGCATGGAGCATACGAACGGCGCAGGGAGGGAACTGGATCAGCCCCCACCCAAGCCCCCCTAAGCCGCCAACACCCGCAACCGCTCCAGATCCAGCCCAAACCCCCAGCCCGGACGGTCCGGCACCAGCGCCTCCCCACCCACCAGTTCCAGCGGCTCGGCATAGAACGGCGTGAACCAATCCACATGCTCGAGCAGCGTGGCATTGGGCAGGGCCGCCATCATGTGCAGGCTCATCTCGGGGAAGAGGTGCGACGACACCGGCAGGCCATGCGCCGCAGCCAGTGCCCCGACTCGCAGGAACTCGCTCGGTCCACCGACCCGCTGCAGGTCCGGCATCCAGATATCGGCCGCGCCGGTCTCTGCCATCCGCCGGAAACCGTGGATCGTATATTCGTTTTCGCCCGAGGCGATGGGCATATCCAGCGCCCGCGCCACAAGCGCCGACTGCTCCAGTTCATGCGCCGCCACCGGCTCTTCGAACCAGGCGATGTCGAATGCCTCCATCTGCCGCCCCAGCGCAATGGCCGCCTTGGCATCGAGCCCCTGATTGACATCGACCATCAGCGCCACATCCGGCCCGATCGCCTCGCGCACCGCCCTGATCCGGGGTAGATCGATCGCCGCCTTGCCGGCCAGCCGCAGCTTGACGCCGCCAAAGCCCTCGGCCACGAAATCGGCGGCTTGCCGGGCGATTTCATCGATGCTCTGGGTCAACCACAGGCCCCCGCTCGCATAGGACGGCACCCTGTTCCGCGCCCGCCCGACCAGCTGCGAAACCGAGAGGCCCGCCGCCTTGCCGCGCAGATCCCACAGCGCCCCATCAAGCGCTGAAATCCCCATGATCGACACACCGGCAAAGCCGATGAAATTGATCCGCCGCCAGCTATCGGCCCAAAATCCGGCGGTATCGGTGGGGTCCCGGTCGATCACCGCATCGCGCAGCACATGCACCATGGCATCGAGCAATTTGAGCTGCTCGGGCCGGATGGTGAAGATCAGATTTTCCCCGACCAGGCCTTCATCGGTTTCGAGCCGAATGGCCAGATAAGACATTGTCGAGATTTGCGCGGTGGCATTGCCGATGGGGCGCTCCAATTGGCGCCGGGCGGGCAAGGTGATGAGATTTGTGACTTTCATGGTGTTTCCATTGCCTGCTGATAGCGCTGAATGCTGCGCGAGAGATGCACGCGCATGGCATCGCGCGCATAGGCCGTGTCCTGCGCGACGATAGCGTCGAGAATGGCGCGGTGCTCGTCCAGCAATTGCGCCATATAGGTGGCATTCTGGGCGGCATCGTCGCTGCTGGACCGCAGCCGCGCACGCGGAATCGCCTTGATGCCCATCTGGTCGAGCAGATGCACGAAACGATGATTGGCCGTGGCCACCGCTATGGCCCGGTGGAAAGCGAAATCGGCCGCGCTGGCCGCCTCCCGCGTCGGCGCTTCGGCCTGTTCGGCAATGGCTTTGCGCATGGCCTCGATCTGCCCCTCCTGCCGCCGGCGCGCCGCCAGGCCCGCCGCCTCGACTTCCAGGGCGATGCGGATTTCAAGGTCCGCGATGATATCGGGC